>DATAHU010000110.1:0-6675 GCA_036263015.1 Polyangiaceae bacterium
TGCTCGGCAATTTTGCCCTTTTGCAGCACGATCAAGCGATCCACCGATTTGATGGTGCTCAAGCGGTGCGCGATGATCACGGCCGTGCGGTCCTTCATCAACTCGTCCAGGGCGTGCTGCAAACGCGACTCGGTGTCCGAATCGATGCTGGCCGTGGCCTCGTCGAGGATCAGGATCGGCGCGTCGCGGTACAGAGCGCGCGCGAACGCGATCAATTGGCGTTCACCCGCCGAGAAGTTCTGTCCGCGCTCTTCCACGGGAGCCATCAGACCGCCCTCGCGACTGGCGAACACCGAGTAAGCGTCGATGCGCTTCAACACCGCTTCGATGCGCTCCAAGTCGGGTTTCAACCCCGCCGCGATGTTGTCTGCGACGGAGCCGGGGAACAGGAAGACGTCTTGCGGGACGACCGCAAATTGCTGGCGCAGTCCCTCGCGATCGAGCCCGACCACGTCCTGGCCATCGACGCGCACGACGCCGGCTTGGACGTCGTAAAGCCGGAGCAGCAACGACGCGATCGTCGTCTTGCCGGAGCCCGTGGGTCCGACGAGCGCGATCTTCTCACCGCGGCGCACGCGGAACGTGATGTCCGAGAGCACTGGGATGCCCTCTTTGTAGCCGAAGTCGACGTGGTCCAAGTCGAGCGCGTAGGCGCTGTCGCCGCCCGGCGCCGGTGTCGCCTTTGCCGCATCGCGCTCTTTGACGTCGAGCAGCGAGAAGACTCGCTCAGCGCCCGCCATGGAGCTTTGCAAAACGGTGTAGCGCTGAGCCAACGCGCTGATCGGCTCGAAGAACTCTTTGACGTAGGCGTTGAACGCAACCAGCACGCCGAAGCTCACGGGGTGAAAGCCGAGCGACCACAAGATCGACGCAATCGACACGGCCATCACCGTCTCGATCGCGGCATCCTGCATGGCGTCGTACTTGATCGAGCGAATGTTGGCGTCGCGATACGCCTCGTTGATCTCGTCGAACTCGTCAGCCGCGGCTTCTTGCTGGTTGAAGGCTTGCACGACGCTCATGCCCGAGATCTGCTCGTTCATGTTGGCGTTCATGCGCGCCGTCTTGGCGCGGATCTCACGGAAGGCATCGCGGTGACGTTTGCGCACTTCGCGCACGACGATCAGCACGGGCGGCACGGCCATGAACGCCACGATGGACAAGCGCCAGTCCAAGACCACCATCATCACGACGATGCCGACCAGCTTGATCAGATCGGTGATGATCGCGAACGCGTCGGTCGAAGCGAACTCCAAAATCGCGTCGGTGTCGTTCGTGACGCGCGTGACCAAGCGCCCCACGGGCTGTTGATCGAAGAAGCGCATCGGCAAGGTGTGCAAGAACTCGAACACGCGACTGCGCAGATCGGCCACCATGCGGGCTCCGAGTAACTGCGTGGCGTAAATTCTCACCACCTGCACCAACTGCTCGAACAAGACCATCACGCCAAAGGTGATGGCGCCCTTGGCCAGCACGCTTTGATTCTTGGCCAGCACGCCGCTGTCGATCGTCCAGCGCATGATCAAGGGGCGCACGACGCCCAAGAGCGAAACCACGATGCCGAGCCCGAGGCCCACGAACAACAAGCGACTGTGCGGCCGCGCAAACTCCCAGAGCCGCGCCAACAGACGTCCGTCGTAAGCTTTGCCGAAGCCGCTCTCTTCGTGAAATTGCTTCAGGATCTGTTCGGTGCGCTTCTTGCTGCTGCCCGCTTGCGGGCCGCCGCCTTGCTGACTCGAACCAGAAACTCCCGGACTCGTTCCCGCTGCGCGCGCGAGCGCCGCGCCGCCAATCGATCCGCTCTCGCCGCTCATGCGCTCGCCTCCACCGCAAACATCGGTACGGGATCCGAAGGCGCCACGTCGCCCAATTCTCTGAGCTCACTCTCGACGCGTTGCTCTTCGGCGAACGCAGCGTACAAGCCGCCCTTCGCCAACAACTCGGCGTGGGTCCCTTGTTCGAGCACGCGGCCTTCGTCTAGAACGACGATCCGATCACAGCGCTGAGCGGCGGTAACCCGGTGCGTGATCAAGATCACGCTGCGCTTGGCGCGCTGTCGGTCGATGGCTTGCAAGATCGCCGCCTCGGTGCGCCCATCGACGGCGCTGAGCGGATCGTCGAGCACCAAGATCCGGGGCTCACTCACCAGCGCGCGCGCCAATGACGTGCGTTGCTTCTGTCCACCCGAAAGTTGCACCCCGCGCTCACCGACGACGGTGTCGAAGCCGGACGGCAAGGACGCGACCTCGGAGCTCAACTGCGCCTCTTCGGCGGCATTCTTGATGATCGCGTGCGCTTCTTCGGAATCCGGATCGCTCAGCACGTAAGCGATGTTGCGCCCGACGGTGGTCGAGAACAGGAACGGATCCTGCTGCGCATAGCCGATCGCTTGCCGCAACTCGGAGAGCGGCAAGTCGCAGACGTCGACGCCGTTCAAGAAGATCGCGCCGCGCGGCGTTTGCTGCAAGCGCGCGAGCAACAGCGCGAGCGTCGTCTTGCCGGAGCCCGTGCGCCCCACGACGGCCAAGGACCCCCCCGGCTCGAGCTCGATGTTAACTCCCTGCAGAACCGATTTCGCTCCGTAGTTGAACGCGAGCTCCTTCACCACCAAGCGCAGCGGCCCCGGCGGCAAGTGCAACTTCCCGTCGACGATGTCCGGCTGGATGTCGAAGATCGCCTTGACGCGGTCGTAACCGGCGCGACCGCGCTGCACGACGGAGATCAGAAAGCCGAGCGAAATCAGGGGCCAGGTCAAGCGCGACATGGCTCTGAAGAACGCCACGAACGCGCCCGCATCGAAGCCGCCCTCGCCGCTCAAGACCAAGCTGCCGCCGTACCAAAGCAACACGATCGAGCCGATCGACGCGATGCCGCCCATGATCGGCCACATCACGCCGCGCAAGCGCGCGAGCCTCAGTGATTTCTCGAGGTACTCGAGGTTGCTCTTCTCGAAGCGCTGACGCTCGGCCTCTTCGAGGCCGAAGGAACGCACGACGCGCACGCCGGCAATGCTCGACTGCACGCGATCACCCAACGCGCCCAGTGCGGCTTGGTTCTCGCGCTGGCGACTGAACATGCGCCGTGAGAACACCATCACGACCACGACCAAGAAGGGCATCGAAACCAGCGACGCGAGCGTGAGCTTCACACTGCGCTCGAGCGTCACGGCCAACGCGCTGATCAGCGCGAACGTGGTGCCGAACAGATTGAGCACGCCGAAGCCGAGCAGCAAGCGCACCTGCGTGAGGTCATTGGTGACCCGGCTCATGATGTCGCCCGTCGACATCTTGCTGTAGAACGCAGGCCCGAGGCGTTGCAGATGGTACAGAAGTGCGCGACGCAGTTCGTACTCCGCGTTGCGCCCACCATTGAACACAGCGACGCGCGAGGCGACGCGCAGCCCGAACGAGACGAGCGCGATCACTACCAATTCGATGCCGAGCTTCGCCGCCAAGTCGCGATGCGAATCCGTCTTGATCGCGGCGTCCACCGCGTCGTCCAGACGGTTGTCGAAAAGGTACTGCAAATACTGGTACGCGAGCAGCAGCAGCAGACCCGCGGCATAACCAGCGGACTGGCGACGAAACTGCGCCCACAACCCGACCGGAATGCGCTCGGGAGAGGTCTTGGGGGCAGTGAACCATCCGCTGACAGCGCTGGAATTAGCCATTAAAGGCGAAGGTTCTAAAACGCGGTCCGCCAATGCGCAACCCGCTCAATAAAGACCGATCGAAAAATGAAACGCGCCGATGCTGGTCTCGTAAAAGCGTCGATCCAAGATGAAGCCGTAATCGAACGCGAGCGGCCCGATCGGAGTCACGAAGCGCAGGCCCGTGCCGGCCGTATAACGCAAGCGGAACGGTTCGACGTTGTCGATGTTGCGCCAGAGATTTCCGGTGTCGAGGAACAGCGCCGTGTGCACCAATTTGGTGATCGGGATGCGCAGTTCCGCTCGAGGGTTAATCAAGAAATCCCCGCCGCGAATCACGACTTTGCGCGCGGTGAGCACGTCGTTCTGGTTGGGCGCGTTGGGATCTTCGCGCTGCAGTTGATCGGCGATGTCTTGCGGGATGACCGAGGCTTGGAGAAAGCCGCGCAGTGAGTCTGCGCCGCCGAGAAAGAACAGGCGATCGGGGTAGGTGCTCGAATGATCGACCAGTTGGAAGTTCGCACCCACACGTAGGTTGAGCGCCAAACTCAACCCCGAATCGTTGAACGGGATGTAAGCGCCGAGTCGATTGGTGACGCGAATGAAACGGCTTCGGTACTCGCACGTAGAGGGATCGTTGCCCGCGCCTTGGCACGCCATCAGCTGCACCGCGGCGCTATCCTTGTCCAAGAAGGCGAACACCGGCTCGACCTCGAGTGTGACGAGCGTGCCACGCGTCGGCGCCAGTGGGACGTCCGTGCGGTCCCACGCGCCACCGACCCGCAACGCCACCGCGAAGCTGCGCCCTTCCGGCACGTTGAGCAACCTCGCCTGCTCGGGATGCGCTTCGAGGTATTGCTGCAAGTTTTGCTTATCGCCGAACACGCGCGCGTCGTTGAGCTCGAACGAAGTACCCCCCACTACGGATACGGAACGCGAGGGACGAAAGTTGATCGTTGGGATGATGGCGCGCTTCGTCAATCCGAAGTCGCGCGAATTATCCCGCACGTCGACCCCCTCGAGCACCAAGCGATAGCGCTTGGCGATCGGGAACTCGAGTGCGACCGTGTCGCGGCGCTCGATGCGATCGGCGGTCGAGAGTTTGTTGAAGTTGTCGCGCACCTCTTTCTCGAACAAGAGAAAGTCCGGCAGGTATCCCACTTGCACGCGGAAACGGAGCTGGATCGCTCGGCCGCCCAAGTTGCGATGACCATACTCGAACGCCGCGCGCGGACCTTCGCCGGTGCTGAAGCCCGGCTTGACGTCGACGTATTGAGGCAAGCGTTCGACGACCGTGATCTGGACGACCTTGCGCTTGGCGGGCACGTCCGGATCTTGCAGAGCGATGTCGACGGTGGAGAACACGCCGAGCGTTGCGAGCTGCTCCTCACTGCGTCTGACGAGTGGCCGCTTGTAGATACCGCCGCGCACGATGTCGAGGCGCGACAGGATCACGCTGTTTTCGGTCAGCGCCGCACCGCGCACTACGATTTGACTGATCTCGACTTGTTCGCGTTCACTCACGACGAAACGCGCGCTGCCGCGCGTTTGATCTTGCGAGAGCAACAGATCGACGTCGACGTTGGCGAAGGCATAACCCTCGTCGGCATACAGATCGAGGATCCGCCGACGCGCTTTCTGCAGCTCGGCTTGCGAGACTGGATCGCCGAGCTTCAGTGCCGCGGCCTCGGCCAACGCCTGCTCGGTCATGTGCGTGTTGCCCGCGAACTCGAGATCCCACAGCACCGTCCGCGGCCCGAGCTTGACGGGGATGCTGAGCACGACGTTCGGCTCGCAGTAACGCCCCTTGACCGGATCGGGTTTACAGTTGAACTCGGCGCGCGGCGCGGCGTCTAGGACCGGCAACGGCTGTTCACCCGTCGGGCAGATGGCCTCGGGCGCCACGCGCACGCCAACGGGTTTACACTGCCCGGGCTGCGAATCGGCGCTGCACGCCCGGCGCAGCACGGCCAACGGCCCCACCGTCGCCGAGAGATACCCCTCGGAGCGATACAGCTCTTGTAAGTGGGTCAGCGCTTTGTCGTAAGCCGACGGCGCATAAGCTTGCCAGGGATCGGTCTCGAAGAGCTCCGGTCGAGCGCCGCCACCCGTCCCCAAGCTCCGATCCAGGAGCTCAGGTTGAGTCGGGCCCAACCAATCCTCACCCCCCGGCAAGCTCTCCCCCAACACGCCATCGATCTCAGCGTTGACGTCGTCGGATGAACGCTGGCCCTTCAGACACGGAAACGAACGCCCAGCGACGCGCACGGGTTGGTTCTCGCGGATCACGAGCACCAAATCGGTGTTGCTGCCGCTCGGACGCGCGTCGAGTCCAACGGCCACGTCGAGAAAGCCGCGATCGACGTAGTAAGCGCGCGTCTTGTCTTTGAGGTACTGCTCGGACGGTTGCTCTTGGTTCGCGAGATCGAGCGCCGATTGCAAGTCAACGCTATCGAAGGTGCGGTTGCCCTCGAAGCGCACGCGATAGCGCTGCTCGGGCACGATGTCGACGAGCAACAGCGCCGCGCGCCCCGTGCCCTGCACGCGGTGCTTGACGGCGATCTTGAACCAACCCTCGTGGCGCAATTCACGTTCGAGGTTCTTATCGGCTTCGAGCAACAGATCTTCGTCGACGCGCGCGCCGCGGTCCAAATCATAGCGATCGAGAAAGCTCTGCAGTTCGGGTTGCAGCGGCCCTTCGACGCCAAAGCGGCGCTCTTGGATCAAACGCGGTGCCCCCGCGTGAACGTCGATGCGCAGAATCACGCGCGACGCGCCCTCGGTCTCCGTCCAATCGACGTCGACGCTGGCCTCCGTAAACCCACGACGCACGTACATCTCGCGCAGACGCTGCGCGATCTCGGACAAGCGAGCGCGAGTGACTTCGGCGCCTGGGTTGACGTGCCCGGCATCGAGGATCACGTCGCGCTCGAACAATCCGCCGCTGATCTCGATCTCGGTGACGACCTTGCGCGTCACGCCCGAGAGCAACAAGCTCACGCCGTCGGCATTGCTGCTAACACTCG
>DATAHU010000111.1:0-48677 GCA_036263015.1 Polyangiaceae bacterium
TGCGCGACGAGCTTGCGGAGCGCATCGAAACCGACGCAGCACGTGTCGTCGAAGCCCTGTTCGACCTCGAGGAAGATCCCAGCGCGGCGACCACGCTGAGCATCGAGACCGTGTTCCAGTTGATCGGGCAAGCGTTGCTCATGGGTCAAACCATCGACAAGGCCACGCTGCAAGCGATCTGGGACTTGCAGGCGGCT
This sequence comes from Polyangiaceae bacterium, assembly GCA_036263015.1. Classification (GTDB taxonomy): domain Bacteria; phylum Myxococcota_A; class Polyangia; order Polyangiales; family Polyangiaceae; genus SZUA-265. Next base: position 198 of record DATAHU010000111.1, read on the forward strand.
CGCTGGTTGCAGCTGGACCTCGAGCGTACCGCTCCAAACACGCTTTGCGCCTGCGAAGACTTGGACGCGTATGGCCAATGGCTGATTTGCGCGTGGGCGATCAGCGAACGCCTCGAAGAGACCCACGCCCATCCCTCGGTCGCCCCGTGGGCAGCCCCGGCGGACGTGCCAGACATCATTCTCGATGCGGTACTCGTTCACCTGGAGCACACAAAGTCCCTGCCCATTCGTAAGTCTGCCTTCGAACTCGTGGGGCGCCTTGCAGGCGGGCCTCCTGCCCCACTGCCGCACCGGCTGTTCTTGCCATTTCGAGTGCCAGTTGGGCTGACGAGTGACCCCCCCACCGTCACTTGGCAGGATTGGCTGCTGTTACGCGGGTCTTGGGTCTTGCAGGACCTCGTAACCGATGCGCTGGCCGCGCTGCCCGCCGCCATCGAGCGCGTTTGGCAGCTCTGGGCCGAAGCGGGGAAGCCGCTCGACGCGCCGCTGTTGGCACCGACCGATAGCGCGGTGCTCGTGTTCTGGCCTCATCTGCCCGACGAAATGCTGACCGAGCTGTTGCGAAGCGAGCATCCGTTTACCTCCAACATTCCCTACGTCGCGTTGTCGCGCAGCAGCTTCCAACGGCTTCTGCTCGCGGCCCACGCCTGGCAAGCAGGAGGCCTAGCGCAACTGCCGCCCGATCTGTTGCCGATCGCCGTAGAAGCGCTCGCTCGACGCAAAGATCGAGGTGCCTTGGTCGAGCTGTGGGCGAAATTCGAGCACGGCATGGTGAGCGAACTGGAATGCCTAGCCGGCGCTTTCGAATGGGCGTGCTGCGGCGCGATCTTCAGCGCCGCACCGCGCGGCGAAGCACGAGAGCTATTGGCGTTCGTCGAGCAGAGGCTCAGCAGCAACGGCGTCGCGGATCCGATCACGCATTTGGCGCGGCCCTGGCTGCAATGCCTCGCGGCACAGCCAGGGCCACTGCGCTTACGCGCGTACGCCACGCTGCGCGACATTGAAGAACGCCTGGCGCGGATTCGTGCCGTGGGGAACTAAGACCCGAAACGAGCGCCACGAGCGCTCGCTGAGCTTCAAATGTGAATCGCGCGGCCCTCGACGGCGAGCGCGGCTTCCTTGACGGCTTCGGCCAGGGTTGGATGCGCGTGACAAGAGCGAGCGATGTCCTCGGAGCTCGCCCCGAATTCCATCGCGACCCCGGCCTCGGCGATCAAGTCGCCCGCGCGTGGGCCCAGGATATGAACCCCGAGCACGCGATCCGTCTCCGCGTGAGCCAATACCTTGACCCGCCCCTCGGTGCTGCCGAGCGCCTTGGCGCGCCCGTTCGCCGCAAACGGAAAGACGCCCTTCTTGAAGGGGATCTTGGCTTGGGTCAGCTGCTCTTCGGTCTTGCCGACGCTGGCGATCTCGGGGTGTGTGTAAACCACCGACGGGATCGCGTCGTAGTTGACGTGACCATAACCCGTGGCGATGTGCTCGACGCACGCGATGCCTTCTTCTTCGGCCTTGTGCGCCAACATCGGGCCCGGGATCACGTCGCCGATGGCGTAAATGCCGGGCACCCGCGTCTGGAAGTGTTCATCCACGGGAATCACTCCGCGCGGTCCGAGCTCGATCCCGACGCTGTCCAAGCCGAGCCCCTCGGTGTTGGGCACGCGCCCGACGGCCAAAAGCACCCGGTCGCAGCTGATGGGATCGCGCCCTTGAACTTCGACCACGGCTCCCGAACCCTGCTTCCGAGCTCCAGTAACCTTGGACGACAACATGAACTCGAAGCCTTGCTTGGTGAAGAGCTTCTGCGCCTCTTTGGCGAGCTCTGTGTCCATGCCGGGCAAGATCCGGTCGAGATATTCGAGCACCGTGACTTTGGCGCCCAAACGCAACCAAACCGAGCCGAGCTCGAGGCCGATCACGCCCGCGCCGATCACGACCAAGTGCTGCGGCACGCTCGGGTACGACAACGCTTCGGTGCTCGTGGCCACGACGTCGCCGTCGATGGCGACGCCTGGCAGTGGTGCGGACTTGCTGCCCGTGGCGATCAGGATGCGCTCGGTCGTGAGCTCTTTGCTTCCCGCTTCCGAAGTGACCGATACCTTGCCCGGACCGACGATGCGACCGTGGCCCAGATGCCGCTGCACCTTGTGTTTCTTGAACAGAAACTCGATGCCTTGCGTGAGGCTGCCGACGACGCTGTCTTTCTTCTTCAGCATCGTGGGCAGGTCGAGCTCGACTTGCCCGACACGGATACCGATCTCCGCGAAGTGGTTCTTGGCTTCGTAGAAGCGCTCACTTGCTTCGAGCAAAGCCTTGCTCGGAATGCAGCCGATGCGCAAGCACGTGCCGCCGAGCCGCGCTTCCGACTCGACACACGCGACGCGCAGGCCCAGCTGCGCTGCGCGAATCGCCGCAACGTACCCGCCGGGCCCAGCACCAATCACGACCAGATCGTATTCACTTGCCACGTGTTCGCCTCACTCGCTGACTCGCCGTAGCCGACGCAACCTTGTCGACAACACTGCGACCCAGCGAAACAAAGAAGTGTCTCAGACTTCGAGCAACATGCGCGTCGGCTCTTCGATCGCGTCTTTGATGCGACGCAAGAAGCTGACGGCTTCGCGTCCGTCTACGATGCGGTGATCGTAAGTCAACGCGATGTACATCATCGGCCGGATTACGACTTGACCGTGCAAGGCAACAGGGCGCTCCTGGATGCCGTGCAGACCGAGAATGCCGCTTTGCGGCGGGTTCAAGATTGGCGTCGACAGGAGCGAGCCGTACACGCCACCGTTGGTGATCGTGAAGGTACCGCCTTGCAGCTCCTCGAGCTTCAACGCGTTCTTCTGAGCGCGCGCACCGAAGTCTTTGATCGTGGCCTCGATCTCGGCAAAGCTGAGGCGCTCGGCATCGCGTACCACGGGCACCACCAGACCTTTGCCACCGCCGACGGCGACGCCGATGTCACAGTAGTTCTTGTAGACGATGTTCGTCTCGCGGATCTCCGCGTTGACCGCCGGGAACTGCTTCAACGCGTCGACCGTGGCTTTGACGAAGAACGCCATGAAGCCGAGCTTCGTGTCGTAGCGCTTCACGAAGTCGTCCTGATACTTCTTGCGCAGATCTTGAACCGCGGTCATGTCCACCTCGTTGAAGGTGGTGAGCATCGCGGCCGTCTGCTGAGCTTCGACCAGGCGTTCCGCGATACGGCGGCGCACCGTGGTCATCGGAACGACTTCTTCTTCGCGCGGCCCGGCAGGCGGACGCGACGAAGGCGGCGGTGGCAGCATCGCGGCTTTCGCTGGCGCCGCGGGTTGTGCTGCCGTGCGCATCACGTCCTCTTTGAGCACGCGACCCCCGAGACCAGTTCCGGTAACTTGGTCCGCGGAGATGCCCGTTTGCTGCAATGCGCGGGCGGCGCTCGGCATCACGGCCGGAGCTTCTGCGCCCTTTGCAGGCGCCGAATTCGTGGCAGGAGCAGCAGGGGCTGCTGCCTTGGCTGGCTCGGCGGCAGCGGCGCCGGCTTCGAGGTAACCCACGACCTGCCCCACCGTCGCGGTCGCGCCTTGCTTGACCAAGATCTTGCTGATGCGGCCGTTCTCTGGCGCTGGCAACTCGACAGTGACTTTGTCGGTCTCGATCATGACGACCGCTTCGTCCTTGCGGACGCTGTCACCCTCGGCCTTCAGCCATTCACCGATCTGAACTTCGGTGATCGACTCGCCCACGCTCGGAACCTTCAGTTCTAGTGCCAATGTTCTGCTCCTCGCTCCTGGGATCGGATGCTCGACGCGGACGCTTACGCCACCCCAAGCGCGGCATCAATCAGTTCTTGCTGCTCGATGCGATGGCTGCTGGCCGAACCGGTCGCCGGACTCGACGCAATGTTACGAGACGCGCGCGACAGCGGATAGCGACCGAAGACCCGTTCACCCAAGTTCATACGGATGTAGGTCCACGCACCCATGTTCTCCGGCTCGTCCTGTACCCAGACTACCTGAGTGCCAGCCGCGTAAGGTTCGAGCGCCATGGCGAGCTCCTTCTTCGGTAGCGGATACAGCTGCTCCATGCGCACGATCGCGACGTCTTTGCGACCGAGATCTTCGCGGTGCTTTTCCAGCTCGTAGAAGACTTTGCCCGTGCACAACAGGACGCGCCTGACCTGCTTCGGATCGAGATTCGCATTGTCGGCCAAAACCCGCTGGAAACGCCCCTGCGCCACGTCTGCCAGACTGCTCGTGGCCTTCGGGTGACGGAGCAGACTCTTGGGCGTGAACACCACCAGCGGCTTGCGCCACTTGCGGATCACCTGGCGGCGCAGCAAGTGGAACATCTGCGACGGAGTGGTCGGCTGCGCGATCTGCATGTTGTCCTGCGAAGCCAACATCAAGAAGCGCTCCATGCGCGCACTCGAGTGCTCCGGTCCCATGCCCTCGAAACCATGCGGCAACAAAAGCACCAAGCCGCTGAGGCGGTTCCACTTGTCTTCAGCGCTGCAAATGAACTGATCGATGATGACTTGTGCGACGTTGCAGAAGTCTCCGAATTGGGCTTCCCAAACCACGAGCCCCTCGGGGCAGTCGAGGCTGTAACCCCATTCGAAGCCGAGCACGCCGGATTCGCTCAGCGGGCTGTTGGCGAGCTCCACGCGGCCGCAGTTGCCCGCCATGTTAGCCAGCGGCATGTACTGATGCCCCGTGACCACATCGTGGATCATGGCGTGGCGGTGCGAGAACGTGCCGCGCTCGACGTCCTGGCCGGTCATGCGCACCGGCAGCCCGGCTTTGACGAGTGTGCCCATCGCGGCTAACTCTGCGGCGCCCCAATCCAACGGCTGGGTGCCCTGAGCCATTTCACGGCGCAAGGCGAACAGGCGTTCGAGCTTCTTGTGGGGCGCGAAGCCCACGGGCAGGTTGCACAGCTCTTCGAGGACCGCGCTCAACTGCTCGACGGGCAGATCGGTATCGACATCCTCGACTTCCGCCTCGAAACCACCGCGGAAACCGTTCCAATAGCCGAGCAACCAGTCTGTGCCTTTGCGCTTGGTCGTAGCGCGCGCCTCGTCGAGCTCCTTCTCGAGCCACTCACGGCGCGCGACCTCGATTTGGTCGGCTTCCTCGCGCGTGAAGCTGCCGAGCCCGAGCAAATGTCCGAGGTAGCCTTCGCGCACGCTCTTGCGCTGCGAAATCGCGCGGTACAAGAGGGGCTGGGTGAACGACGGCTCATCCGTCTCGTTGTGACCGTGACGCCGATAGCCGTACATGTCGATCACGACGTCGCGGCGGAAGCGCGTGCGGAACTCGAGCGCCAAATTGACGACTTGAGCCACGGCTTCGGGATCTTCACCGTTGACGTGGAAGATCGGAGCTTGCAGCATCTTCGCGACGTCCGTGCAATAAGTCGTCGAGCGCGATTGGTGCGGGGAAGTGGTGAACCCAATCTGATTGTTGACGATCACGTGGACCGTGCCCCCGACGTGATACGAGTCCAATTGGCTCAAGTTCAACGTCTCTTGCACGATGCCTTCGCCGGCGAACGCCGCGTCACCGTGGATCAGGATCGCGAGCTTGCGGCTGCGGTTCGTATCGTCGAAGCGATCTTGCTTGGCGCGAACACGGCCTTGCACGACGGTGTTGACGTACTCGAGGTGGCTTGGGTTGAAGCACAAGGACAAGTGAACGGTCTTGCCGTCCATCGTCTGGAAGTCGGAGCTGTAGCCCAAGTGATACTTCACGTCGCCACGGCCGCGATACAGTTGGGGATCGCGATCCTCGAATTCACGGAAGATCTCGCGCGGGCTCTTGCCCATGATGTTGGCCAAGACGTTTAGGCGACCGCGATGGGCCATGCCGAGCGTCACTTCGTCGACACCGTCGATCGCGGCTTGCTCGATCGCCCAGTAGAGCAAAGGGATCAGGCTTTCGGACCCCTCGAGCGAGAAGCTCTTGGCGCCCAAGAACTTCTTCTGGATGAACTCCTCGAGGATCGTTGCATCGGTCAGCATCGTGAAGATCTTGCGCTGCTGATCGAGCTCGAGATCGAGACGGTTCTCGGTGCTCTCCATCAACTCTTGGAGCCAATTCTTGGTCGCCACGTCGTGGATGTGCATGAACTCCACACCGATGCTGCGACAGTACGTGTTGCGCATGCGCTCCAAGATCTGGCGCAACGTCAAAGTCGGCGAACCCGAAATCGTGCGACTGGAGAACGCACGATCGAGATCGTCATCGCTCAAACCGTAGTGCTTGGGATCGAGCTCGGGATGATCCGGACGCGGCATGCCCAACGGATCGAGCTTTGCGATCATGTGGCCGCGCACGCGAAACGCGCGCACGAGTTGGTCTACGCGATCTTGGCGCGCCGCAAACTCCATCGACTCCGTTTCGGTGACCATGGGCGGCGCAGCGGGCCGTTCACTTGGAGGACGTGAGGCACGCGGCACGGTGATGCTCGAGGCCGAACGCAGCGCCTCACCGGGCGAGCTGTGACCATTGCCATGCCCGTTGCCAAACCCGTTACCATTGGCCACGCCGTGGAAGATGCTGCGCGGACGAAACCCCGGGCCCAGCCGCGTGGGGCCGGCGCCAAGTTCACGCGCAAAGTAACTGCGCCACTCGGCAGGCACCGAGTTTGGGTCGCGCTGGTATTGCTCGAACAACTCCTCGACGAACGGAAGGTTGCTGGGGTTGAGCAGATTTTCGAATAGCACCATGACCTACAGACCTAGTGAGTGAACGAGTCGATCGCGAGTAGATGACTGGGCGTATCGACCGAGTTACGCCTGGCGACTTACACGGCCGCAGACACAAACGGCAGAGGGCAGCGACACGAATGTTTCGCTTCGGCCCGCTGGGCAAAGGAACAGACCAAGTCGGGGGCTTTCGAGCCAAGCTGGGAACGAGGCACCGCGACTGGACCCCAAGGAAAGCGCAGATGGGTGACGTTGCAAGGGCGAAATGTGTTTTCCATCCCGAAACATAACGGACTCGGTGTGGCGTGGCCCAGGCACTCGCCTGGATCCCCTGCGACATTGACTCACTCTCGCACTGGCGCGCAAAGGTCAGGGGCGAAAGCGGACCGCAGCCATGGCTCAGGTGTGGGGTTCGATTCTCACTACGCGCGAGCCGAGCCAATCGACGAAATACAAACGCTGATCGGGGCCGACCGCAATCCCCGCCAGCGAACCCGAAGGCAACCCCGTATCCAACTGCCCCAAAGCTTTGCCGTCCAAGTCGAACACGTGGATGCTGCTGGAAGCGCCGTCGCTGACGAACAACAGCGAGCCCGCGACCGCGATGCCACTGGGCAAACCGAGCACGCCTTCTGCGACGACCTCTTCGACGACCGCGCCGTCGACTTGCTGGGGGTTTTTGACTTGGTCTTCGTCCGTGACGAGCGGCTCGCTCGAAACCACGCCCGAGTCAGGGTCGAGACGCACCACGCGGTGGTTGCCCGTGTCCGCGACGTACAGCCACCAATCCGGATCCGAAGCCTTCTCTTCGAGGGTCGAACGATCCGCGAACTCCATGTGACTCGGAACGTCGGGGATCATCTTCAGCGAGCCGGTCGCGTAACGCGCCAGCTCACCATCGGAGTGGTCCTTGCCGCCTGGCTCGTGCGGTAAGTTGAAGTCGTAACGATCGATCGCCCCGGCAGCTCCGTTGAAAGCCCAGAACACGGGTTGTGTCTCGAGCTTGCCGTGCGGGCCTACCATTGGCCGCGGATCGTGAGCGATACCCATGCCGAACGGCGTCGCGTGCAACATGTCGAGGTGAGAGCCGTTGCGTCCAAAATCGACCGCGAAGATCGTCGGGTCTGCCGACCACCAGGTGGGACCCATGTAACTCGGAGCGTCGTCGAAGAAGTTGCCCGTGCGCGCTTCGCCCACGGTCGCGAACGAGTCGTCGTCGGCGAAGGCGAGCGATGTGACTCGGCGCATGAAGTGCCACGAGTTACCATCCTCTTTGATCTCGGTCGAAGGCGCATCACCATCGGCCCCGGTGATGATCGCGACCTTGCTGCCCATCAGCTCACAGCCGATCGATTGCGGATCATCCGCATTGCAGGTTTGACCCACATAGGGCTGACGGAAGACCACCCACATTTCGCCAGGGCGAAACGGGTTGAAGTCTAGATCTGCCGGAATACCGACCCGACAACCCGAGAGCGAACAGAAGAAGTCTTTGGGCGCGACGTAGATCTCGACGTAGTCGACGCCATCCTTGCTGCCGTCGCCGATCCACTTGGCCGCCGCGGGCGTTGCGTCCGTGCCTTTGGGCTTGTTGGACTTTGACGTCTTCGTCTTGGTCGGAACTCGTGCGGTGTCCAAGTCGTTGTCTTTTGCCGAACAAGCGGGCAGCACCGCCAACGAGAGCAGCAAGCCGAGTGGGTGCAGCGTCCAGCGCCCGCGGGCATTTCGGCCGCGGCGAGCGGACAGCGAAAGGCGCGCACCAGACGAGTTCAGTCGATTCCGAAAGGGAGCCACGAAAAGCGTTCTAATACCGCGCGCCCGAGATGCTATCAGCACGCAGATGCCGCCCGCCGAAGAGCAGTCTCGGAAGAAACTTCGCCTAGTCGAGCCTCGCCACGAGCTCAAAGGCAACGCACCGAGGGGGTTCGAGCGCCTAGTGCGAGCGTGCACCGCCGCCGATGGCGGACACAAGGCAGCGCTGTTCGCAGCGACGACACTGACGCGCCGCGCGTTGCAGCAGTGTCTGCCTCCGAGCCTTGCGGGCGCCTACCTGAGCGAGCTCGAGACGGTCGTGCAATGGGCGCGCAGTGGAGGCAATCTCAAGGCGGTGAACGCGGCCCGCTCGCGAACCTTCGAGAGTCTGCCCGAAGCGCAAGCCAAGACACTGACCGCCTTGGGGCGGCTACTGGCTCTGGAAGGCGCACAGCGCGCGACGCCACTCGACGAGCACGCCGATCGCGTGATGCACCGCTACGTCGCGCGCTCGGTCTACCACGCCGTGGCTTGCGTGCTGTTGTGCTGCGACGGTGTGTTGGATCCGCGCAAGCTCGTGGACGTCCCAGGCGACGTCGCAGGCAGTATCGCCTACCGCAACGTTGCGCTTGGTCCGGCGCGCAGCGACACCCTGCGCCAGCGCGCCATCGATTCAGCCGCCTGGGAGAGCGCCGAACTCGCCATGGGCGAAGGCCACGAGCAGAGCGCGCTCACTCTGCAGCTCTTCCACGAGTACCTGGGCGTGCACTGGAAGAACCACGTGGACGCGCAACGCGTTTACTTGGAGCAGTTCCTGGATTGGGCCTTCGCGTCCAAGTAACGGTCGTCCGAGCCGTTCAGCCCTTTTCGACGAATTCGGCGGGCAGCGCCGAGCCCTCACCGAAGAAGTACTTCTCGAGCTCGGTCATCCAGATCCGTTGGCCGTGCTCGCTCACGAGATCGAGTCGGTATTCGTTGATCAGCATCTTGGAGTGTTCGAGCCACTGCCGCCAGGCTTGCTCCGACACCTTGTCGAACACGCGCTGCCCTAGATCGCCTTTGAAAGGGGGTTTTGGCAACCCGGGCAACTCTTGGTTCAACTTGATGCAATGGACGGTTCTGGACATCGTGCCTCTGAAGGTGCGCCGAGCGCACTGGGTGAGCATCTAACCGATCAGCTGCCCCGGAGATAGGGCATTTCTACCACCAATTGCCAGGGCTCACCCGCACGCCAGAAGATCGCCGATATGGCGTTGGCGCGCGCTGCTCGTGCTTCCAAAACGCGTGAAACGACGACCCCTCTGCTCGTCGCTGGCGCACCCGCTACGTGCGTGAGCACGTCGCCATCCTGCAGCCCCACGCCGAGGGCGCTGACGCCGGACAAGCGCATTCCGGCGGGACGCGCCGCCTCTGCGGGGACGAAGGTGCCCGCCGGAACGGCCCGAGCGTTGGCGAGCCTGAGCACAGTGTTCGCCGCAACTCGGATGCCGAAGCGGGGCCGAAGTTGGGCGCCGGCACTGGGTGGATTGGCGCCCGCTGGCTTGGTACGACGCTTTGCGGACTTCACCTGGGGTGGCGAGCTCTCGCTTCCGTCGGAGCTCGGATCGAGCGCCTCCAACTTCCAGGCCGTCGGCTCCGAAGCGCCGGGTCGAACCGCATCGGCAGAGGGCGGCAGCGGCAACACGGGTGAACTCGGAGCCGCGCCGAGCAAGGCCAGCGCTCGACCCAGCTCTTCAGCGCCCGTGCCCGCGTGTCGACCAGCAAACTCGGTAACGAGCGGCCAAAGCAAGGTGCTTGCCGCCAGAGCCAAGTAGGTCAACTTCACCCGTGGAGTTTAAGCAAGGCGGGTAGCGTAAGCAACGACCGCCAGGGCCAAGCGCCGCGGCCTGCCCGCGGGTGAGCCGGCACTCAAGCCCGGATGCGCCAATTACCCTGGTAGGTGCGGCCGACCGGATCACAAGTTGGGTCGGTCACGATCAACTCGGGTCGCATGTCCCGACAATACAGAATCGTATTTTGGCGAAACGCGCGCCCGAAGATCACCGCTTCCTCGCGTTCGATCCCATGCACGAGCCAGCTCGGCTCACGCCAAGTTCCGTCGGGCTCGTCCTCGTAACCCACGCAATGTTCGACCCGATAACAGCCGAGCACGAGCAAGTCCCTGAGCACCTGCTGTCGCCCTTCGTTCACCCGCCGGGGCAGCAACATCGAGCGTGGGTTGTAGGCCGTGATCAGTGCAAACTGCGTGCGCAACAGGCCCGGTAGCGTCGACTCGTCCTTGACCAACTCACCATCGATCGAGACGCGCAAGATGCCGGTTTCAGTCGGTAATTCGTAGACGGTTGCGAAGTACGAACGCAGCAGGTTTTGGTCCACGCGGGGCGTCTAACACACTTTGTGCGGGCCAAGTGCTGCTTTTGCCCTGGCCTTTGGCGTCACTTGCGCAAGCGGTAGCCCACGCCCCTGACGGTAACCAGGTGCTTCGGATCCTGAGGGTCGCGCTCGAGCTTGCTGCGCAGCTGAAGCAGAAAGTTGTCGATGGTGCGAACCGTGCCGTGATGTCCCGGCCCCCACACGCGCGACAAGATCTCTTCACGAGGTAAGACCCGCCCGCCCGCTTCCACCAAACACCAAAGCACGTCGAACTCGGTGGCCGTCAACTCCACGGGCTCCCCCGCCCTGAAGACTTGGCGGGTATCGCGCCAGATATCGATCTCCCCAAACTCGATTCGGGAGCGCGGTGGCTCCGGTCGCACCAAAGCATCACGCCGCAGCACGGCCCGGACACGCGCCAAGAGCTCAGCCAGCCCGAAGGGCTTGGTGATGTAATCCTCCGCGCCGAGCTCGAGCCCGACGACCTTGTCCATCTCGGCCCCGCGTGCACTGAGCATGATGATCGGAACCGTGCGGCCCTCGGAACGCAAGGCGCGCAGGACCTCCAAGCCATTGAGCTTCGGCAACATCACGTCCAAGATCACCAGGTCCGGCGGGGTTGCCCGCGCGCTGGCCAAGCCCATCTCGCCGTCGTCGGCGACTTGAACGAGGTAACCTTCCGCCTCCAGGTTCATGCGCAAGCCGAGGTTGATGCTCGGATCGTCCTCCACGACCAGGATCCGCTTCTTCTTACCCTTGCGGACTTGAGCCTCTTCTTCGGTCACACGCCCCTCGCCACTGGAATGACCAGCCCGAACGAACTGCCCAAGCCTGGAGCGCTGCGCACTTCGACGCGGCCCCCGTGCGCTCTCATCACGTGTTTCACGATGGCCAGGCCCAAGCCGCTGCCCTCTTGAGCGCGCGCCAAGCGATCATCGACGCGATAGAACTTCTGGAAGATGTTCTTGTGCTCACTCACTGGGATACCCGATCCGTTGTCGGTCACCACGATCTTGATGTTGTTACCTTCTTCGGTGACCTTGAGACAAATCTTGGCTGGGGTTCCCCCGTACTTGCAAGCATTGGTGAGCAGATTCAAGAGCGCGTCGCTCATAGCGGCGCGATCGGCAAGAATGTGCGGCAAGCGTGGCGGCAACTCGACGGTGATCTCCGCCTTGAGCCGTTCACGCACGGGCTCGACCGCGCTGATCGCGTCCGCCACGATGGCATCCACGTCGGTCGCGCGAATCTCGAACTCGCGACGCCCGCTCTCCATTCGCCCCCAGTCGAGCAAGCGATCGATCAAGGCCTGCAAGCGCGCCGATTCGCGCTGCAGCCCTTCGATGCATTTGCGTTGCGCGTCGGCGTCGCTGCGCCCGAGCGCCAGGGTGTCGGAGAACAGGCGAATCGACGTCAGAGGCGTTCGAAGCTCGTGTGAAACCTTCGAGACGAAGTCGTTCTGCAACTGGGACAAATTCGCTTCGCGTTTGGCGAAGACCCACACCAAAACAACCCCGGTCGCTGCTGCCCCGCTGAAGGCCAGCACCAAGATCCCCATCAGGACGTTTACTTTTGCTTCCCCGAGAAACAGCAGGATCGCGCCGATCGTGATCAGCAACGCCGTCGGCACGACGACCAAGCTGACCAGAGCTATCACCAGGCGGCGATAGCCGAGTGCTCCGAGGTTGCTCGAGCGTTTCATCTTGCTCCGGATGCTAGCGAATCACAGACCGAGCTCTTCTTCCAACGTTCTCAGCAATTCTGCCACGCTCCAAGCCTGAGCGGGGCAGCCCCCTGCTTCCTGTGGGTCATCACCGCTTGCGACCTGCGCGACTTGCCCAATGACGCGGCCATTTTCCATCGCGCGTTGGACCCGATCGCGCACTTCCATCTGCAGATCGAAGTCGGTAGGCGCGCAGCGAACGGCAGCTCTGGCCCAAGCACCGAGCAGATACCCCCAGACCGCTCCTTGGTGGTAGGCCGCGCGCCGCTCCTCCATCCCGCCCTCGTAATAGCCCGCATAGTGCGTGTCGGCAGGGTCGAGCGTGCGCAAGCCGCGCGATGTGAGCAACCGATCACGCGACTTGATCACGATGTTGTAGGCCTGCCAGCCTTCGAACAAATCTGGATCGAGCGCCAAGGCCAAGACAGCGTTGGGGCGCAAAGCATCGTCCTTCGTGCCATCGAGATCGTCGATACAGTCGTAGGGATAACGCGTCTCCGCGCACCAAAAGTGCCGCAGAAAGGCCGCTCGCACACGCTCGCGTGCGGCCGTGGCCTGCGCTTCGAGCAGCGGATTGCCGTGTGTTCGCGCTAGCAGTGCCAAAGTATCGCAGGCCCGCGACCACAGGGCTTGCAGCTCAACCGCGAAGCCACGCCGCGGCGTGACGAGTTCACCGCGCGAGCGCGAATCCATCCACGTCAAAGGTTCACGTTCACTGCGCGTTACGAGCAAGCCCTCGTCGCTGACCCAGGCCAAACGCTGCGTTTGCTGCGTGAAACGGGTAAACAGTTGCTCGAGGACGGGCAACGCTTCCTCGGCCATGAACGGGTCATTGAGTTCGAGTTTTGCATGCAACAAGCGCACGGCGTCGAACGCCCACAGACTGGCATCGACGCAGGCCTCGGGCACCGGGGTATCGGCCTCTTCGATGTGACTCGCGAGGAAATCATCGACGCGGTGGCGAAACAGGGTACGCAGAACCCCTTTGGCCTCCTCGTTGAGGTTCTTCGTGAGGTACAGGCCGGGCAGGCTCACGAGTGCATCGCGGCTACGCACCCCGAGCCAGGGATAACCCGCAAGCACGCTCGGGCGGGCGCACAAGGGGACACGGAACTGTTCAGCTGCGACGCTCAACGCGCGGACCGCGATAGGCCGCTCGGGGCCGGGGTCGAGTGCAGACAGAGCCTTGGCGGTGGCTTCGAGCACAGCCGCGGGCTCTTCGCCCAACGACTCCCCCAGACTGACGCTCAGATAGTTGGGAACTCCGGGCTCCAATTGCAGTTCGAAGATCCCAGGGGTCCACATGTCTTCTTGATAGTGAACGGCGCGCCGACGATCTTCGGCATATTCGAAGCGACGCCACCAGTCGGGAGAGCCAACGAAGGTGCCCGGATAGCCGAAGATCACCTTGGGCAAGCTCGGCACCGGCTGCACGTAGACTTCGCCTTTGCGCATCGAGGCTTTTTGGGCGACACCGGCCTGCTCACTGCGCAGCGAATGAATCGGACGCATGGGCATCAGCGGACGCAGATTCAAAGTGACCGTCGATTTGCCGTACCAGGTGTACTCCATGACGAGCGCGTTGCGTCCGCGCGCCAACGCCAAACGTCGCTCGAGCCGGTGTTTGCCCAAACGATACGTCCAGCGCGGCAACGGATCTTGAGCGAACGACTCGAGCAGGCGATAACCAGGCGTCGGCGCGATGTCGGGGAATTGATGGGTCGAGAGGCGATAAATGCGCTTACCGACGTCCACGGTCGTTTCGCCGTGACTGACGACCACGTAGCGATCGAGCGGCGGATTCAGCGCCGCGACGAACAAGCCGTGAAAGCGACGCGTATGCATCACGGCCAGGGTGCTCATGGCGTAAGCGCCCGCACCGTTGGTGTGCAACCACTCCGCTTCCGCTAGCTCGAGTTCGCCGCGCGTCTCGACACTCGGCCACACCTGCTGGATCATGGATTTTGCTCAGCCAACAAGCGGGCGGCCAGCTCTTGCATGGCTTGCCGGGGAGCTTCGATGCCGAGCCACAGGCGCACGGCCAACGCCGCTTGACCCACCAGCATCGACAGACCACCTTCGCACGGCAAGCCGTCTTTGCGCGCGCGCTCGAGCAGCGGCGTCGACGGTGGATTGTAAACAACGTCGTAGACGAAGCAGTCGCGCGGCAGTTCGGACCACGGTAGCCACGCTGCGAGCTCCTGGCCCCCGCCCTTACCGCGCATGCCCGCGCTCGTGGCTTGTACCACACAGCGCGCTGCCGCGAACGGGGCAAGCTCCCACGGCTTGTCCCAAGTAAACGGTTCGGCTCCGAGCGCCCGGAACTCGCCAACGTCGCGCCACTCGGCTTTGGGTAACGAACTTTGCCAGGAACGCGCGCTGACCCAGACCTTCTCTGAACCGCTGTTTTTGCAGGCGACGACGGCGGCCAGCGCAGCCCCGCCATTACCGAGGACGATTGCGTCCCCGTGCGCGCGAGGTGCCCCCCGCTTCACGCATTCGGCCAACGCCGGCACGTCGGTGTTGTGCGCCACGATGCGCCCACCAGGTTCACGCATCAGCACATTGGCGGCCAGGGTCGTCGCTGCGCTCGGATCGACGACGTCGGCCAAACGCAAGGCCACGCGCTTCCAAGGCACGGTGACGTTGAGGCCCGCCAATTCGCCCGTGCGAAGCCGCTCGATCGCGCGGCTCACGCTCTGCTCGTCTGGGCAATCAATCGCCGTGTACTCGTGTGGCAGAGCATGCGCGCGATACACCTCGGCGTGGATCTGCGGTGACATCGAGTGGCCCACGGGGTGGCCCAGCAAGGCAAACTTCAACTTGGTCATTCGTCCTCCCGCGCGGCGTCGACGGTAACCTGCAACGCGCCCTGGTGCAACCGCACGCGAAGCTGGCTACCTGGCGACACTTCCGAAGCACGACGAATGGCGCGGCCAGTCTCGTCGAGTGTGATTGAATAGCCGCGTCCCAGGATTGCCAATGGGCTCAACACCTCGAGGCGGTTCGTAGCGCGCGCCAACTGCTTTTGCGATCGCTCCCGGCGAACGGCCATGGCATGCTCGAGCCGCAGTTGAAGCGCGCCCAAGCGCTCCCGCCAGCGCGCCAGTACGCGCTCGGGATGGCGTTCACGCAAGCGCTGTTCGAGATTGCGAGCGCGCGCAGCTTCGGTACGAGCACGCCGCAACATCAGACGCTCGGCACGCAGCCGCAAGTCGTCCAAGAGCTGCTGCTTTTCCGCGATCACGAAGCGCGGATCACTGAGGTGTCCACCAGAGCGCTGCAGCTGCATGCGGTCTTCCGCCAAGCGAGCGCGTATCGCGCGAAGCAATCCGGAACGCAGGGTCGCCACTTGGCGAGCGACGTGTGACGAGTCCGAAACCACGAGCTCTGCAGCTTCGGAGGGCGTCGCCGCCCGGGCGTCGGCGGCCAGATCGGTCAAGCTCGTATCGATCTCGTGGCCCACTGCGCTCACCACGGGCACCCGACAAGCAGCGATGCGCCGGACGACCCGCTCATCGCTGAAAGCCATCAGATCCTCGAAAGAGCCTCCGCCCCGGCCAACGATGATGACTTCGATGCCGGGGTAGCGTTCCAAGCGGTCCAACGCTTGGACGATACTCTGAGCGGCGAGTTCACCTTGAACCAACGATGGGCTCAAAACCAAATGAGGACGTCCGCGACGCATGGCTACCGTTCGGATGTCGTGCCAAGCGGCACCGTCGGCGCTCGTCACCACACCGATCAAACGCGCATGAGCCGGCAACGGTCGCTTGCGTTCGCTCTTGAACAGCCCCTCGGCGAAGAGCTGCTCTTTCAGACGCTCGAGCTGCTCGAGCAGCTCCCCTCGGCCACTGGCACGCGCGGCCTCGACGATTAACTGGGTTCGGCCCCGAGGTGCCCAAAACGTTGCGCGCCCGAAAACTTGGACCCGCGCACCATCGTTCAGCAGACGCCGCAAGCGCAGCGCGTGAAAACGGTACGCCACGCAGTCGATCACGGCCTCTTCGCGCTCGTCCTTCAGGCAAAAATAGAGGTGCCCGCTGCTCACCTGGCGCAGCGATCCGATCTCGCCTTGGATCCAGTCGCGCCCCGACGCGCTCTCGAGCGCCCCTCGCAGGCGGCGCGAGAGCTCCGAAACACTGATGACGGCGCGGGCCTCCGAAGGCATGCGCGCGCTCTAACACAGCGGAACCAGTGCTGCGCGCCCCTGTGATCCAGGCTGAAACACAGCGGCGGCCTTCCGGCCCACCAAGTTGGTTCCAAATTCATTGACACAGAAAAGTTGGAAACAATTGCAACGGCTTGCCGGGAAGAATTGCGCGATCCACGATGAATAATCGATCGGGCACTCCGATGTTTCGGTTTCTCAAGTTCTGCGCTCTGCTCACTATTGGCCTCCTTCAGTGTGAGTCTGCAGAGTTCTTCGTGCCAGAAACTCCGATCGTGGGCGCTGAATACGCCCCGGTGTTGAGTCCGCTGCCAATCGTGACGCCGACGGACGACGCCAATCGCGCCTGCCAGAACCTGATCCGACGCGTGCAGGACGAGCCCGAAGTCGCCGGCGCTGGCGTCTTCGATCAGCGGCGCCTCGAGATCCTGACGCGGGCCAAGGCCGAGCCCGTGATGCTCACGCACGAGCCGACGTACAACGATCCGGGTCCGCCGCGAGCACTCGTCTTGGGTTACCGCAGGATGCTGGCACAGAGTAAACATCCCTGGGGAACGCTCGAAGGGTTGCTCCCCAAGTTCGAAGCAGAGCCTTCGCTCGGTCGCGAAGTGTTGCTACGTGACGGCTACCTGTACTCGGACAACCCGGAGATGGCGTTCGCTTTGGTCGGATTGGTCAGCGCCGAGCACTTGTTCGGACATGACCACATCTGGATCAAGCGCGGCGAAGCGACTTTCAACGCCGAAAAGCGCAAAGGGTTCTACGTCTTCACCGACGGCCCCAACGAGGGTGAGCGCGTGCGCCTGTTGCTCTTGGACCGCATCGGCACAGGCCCGGTCCCCGAGGATTCCCTGGTGCGCGACTTCCGCTCGTTGAAGTACCGCCTGCACTTCGACCGCGCGCGCATCACGCGCTTCACCGAAAATCACGTCTTGGCCGAGCTCCGCTACGGCAACCTCGGCGTCTCGAGCGTCCTGTCCGCCAAAGGTGCGCACCTCGAGCTGGAGTGCGAAATCGTGAACGAGTCCCAGCTGCCGCTCTTGGAGCTGACTCGCGCGGACGCCAAAGAACGACAACGCGTCGTTCAAGGACTGCGCGTTGCCATGCAAGGCGAGATCCACGACCAACTGCCGTTCGACGAACCGCGCCGCGAGTGGGGCCTGCAGCTCGACGGTAAGCTGCGCAAGAATTGGTACACCGCATACATGAAGGGTGACGAGGATTTCGGCATCAACGGCGATCACTACTTCGTCTACAACGCGCACGGCGGGGTGCTGGTTCCGGAAGTGTGCGTCGATTTTTTGACCGACACGTTCGAACGCGCGAGCGGAACCTGGTGGACGCCGAAAGGTTCACCTCCAGGACGTATCCTGGGCAAGCTGAACTTCGACGAGATGGACATCCTCGAACGCGCAAAGCTGCGCCGAGTGCCCGGCTTCATCGACTATGCGCGCAATCAACCGGACAAGTTCGACGTCTTGGACATTCCCGAGAACGAGCGGGTGCCCCTGGGCAGCCGGCAAGAGATGCTCGAACTGTTGACCCATCGCTTGCGTGACTTCCAGCCCGGAGACGTGCTCGTGATCCGCGGACGCACGCCCTGGGATGCGGTGGAGATGCACTACCATTCGTTCTTCGTCTACGAGAGCGATCCGGTGAGCGGCGTGCCCCTTGCGCTCGTCGGCAACGCGGGACGCCCGAGCGTTCGCTACTGGGAAGTCGAGGCGCGTCGAACTCCCGAGCGCGAGCTGTGGTATCGAGTTCGCCCAAGCACGCGCTGGCTCGCGAGCATCTTGGCGGAAAGCCCGAGCAACCCTGAGGAGCCGCCGCCGATCTCTCCGCGCGGCAATTCCGGCTGGAGCCAAGCAGCGTCCCGACGCGCGAACCTCGACGTGGTGGGCAGGCCCGGCCCAAACCAAGATTCGGAAACAGCAAAGCCGATCGTGAATCCACGACCGGCTTTGCGTCACTTCTGAGCGCCGATTACTCGGGCCAACTAGGATTACTCGGGTTGTACGATGATCTCGACGCGGCGATTGTTCGCGCGTCCTTCGGACGTCTCGTTGCTGGCAACGGGACGCGATTCACCGATGCCGACCGCCTTGATCTTGCTGCTATCGATGCCTTGGCTGATCAGGTGCGACACGACCGCTTGAGCGCGGCGTTCGCTGAGCACCAAGTTTGCCGAGTCCCCACCGCGCGAATCGGTGTGCCCTTCGACCACGATGCTCTTGTAGCCTTGGTCTTTGAGCGCCTTGGCCACGTCGTCGAGTTTGCTGCGCGCGATGTCGAGCAGTTCGCTCTTACCGCTCGCGAACAACACCGAACCGGAGAGCGTGATCACGACGCCGCGCGACTCTTCTTTGACTTGAGCCATCTGCTCGAGGCTCGCCAATGCAGCAGCCGCTTTCTTCTCTGCCGCCAAACGCCGAGCTTGCTCGTCGGTCAGCTTGGCCTGCGCATCCGCGGCCGTGCGCTGGGTCTCTTGCAGATCGTGTTCGGCCTTGTTCAGGCGTTGCTCGGTGAAGTGTTGGAAGTCGTCCCGGGCCTTTTGCTGAGCGACGAGCGCATCGGCGCGCGCGCGCTTGGCCTCCTCGAGAGCACCTGCGGCGTCGGCGAGCTGCGATTTGCGCTCGGCGATGTAGGCGTAATTGGGGACGTTCTCGTCGTCCCCATCGTTGAACGACGCCTCGGCTTGTTGCAGAGATTGCTTCGCCGTCTCCAACTCGGCCAAGGCGTACTTGCTCGCCGGACCGTCCTTGGCCTTGTGAAAGGCCTCACGAGCGTCTTCGAGTTCACGCGGCGCGACGGCGGCACCGCAGCCAACCAACGACGCGACTAGCGGCAAAAAGGCCACGAGCGCGACGGACCTTGCATGAATTTGCTTCAGCTTCATCTGGATTCCTCTTTCGTGCGTCTGTGCGCTGCGCATCACTGACCCGCCTGACGTCGCTTCAACTCTTCGATTTCGTTGCGCGCGGCCTGGGCCTCGGCGCGTGCGCCCTCGACGCGAGCCAGCGCCAACGCCAACTCGGCATCGACTTCTGCACGATCCAACAGACCCGCAGCTGCCTCGTTTTCGTCGTCTTCGATCAGCTTCTGCGCCTCGGCAATCTGGTCGCGCGCGTACTTCAAATGAAGCGCGGCTTGGGGATTATCGGGTGCTCCACCAACTTCTGCAGCGCGTACGGCCGCTTCGGCCGCTGTCAGCTTGTCTTGGGGTACCGCAGCTCCACCACACGCCATGAGCGTCATTGCGATCGCTACCAGCGTTGCAGAGGTGCACATTCCGAGCTGCCGCTCAGCGGCCAGCGTTGTTCCTGAAATCCACGGTCTTCTGAGCACTTGGATCCTCCTGACGTGCGGGGAATTATACACACGGGCTCTAGAGTCAACAGCGTTGGACGCTGAGCGCGTTTTACGCTGACCCTCGGGGCAGCCGTTTACCTAAGAACAGGCACGGATTCGGCTGTCAGTGCAGACATTCACGCATCGGCCTCGCCCGCGGGCTGGGGCGCTCTGACACCATGTGGGTGCGCTGAGCAGACCAACTTGCTACCTGGCCCCTTGCACGGCGTGAGCACTCGGATGCAAATGCTGCGACCCTTCCGCCGCGGCAGTCGCCACGAAAAGTCACGATGTTCAAACGAG
The DNA here is from genome assembly GCA_036263015.1 of Polyangiaceae bacterium. Taxonomy (GTDB): domain Bacteria; phylum Myxococcota_A; class Polyangia; order Polyangiales; family Polyangiaceae; genus SZUA-265. Next base: position 20,556 of record DATAHU010000111.1, read on the forward strand.
TTCTGGTCGCCAATCGAGGCGAAATTGCACGCCGCATCATGCGCACCCTGCGCGAAATGGGGATCGAGAGCGTCGCCGTCTACAGCGACGCCGACAAGACCAGCAGCCACGTCCGGGCTGCCGATCGCGCTGTTCACATAGGACCGGCAGCGGCGGCGCAGAGTTACCTGTCCTTCGAGCGGCTACTGGACGCCGCCAAAACGACCGGCTCCGACGCGATCATCCCGGGTTATGGTTTTTTGTCGGAGAACGCCGACTTCGCCCAGGCGTGTCAGGACGCGCGGCTCGTCTTCATTGGGCCCAAGCCGGACGCCATTCGCCGAATGGGCTCGAAGATCGGCGCGCGAGCCTTGATGGCGGCCGCGGGCGTGCCTTTGGCACCTGCGGGCAAGGCCGGAACCGTTGAAGAGGCCGTGGCTTCGGCCGCACAGGTGGGCTTCCCGCTGTTGTTGAAAGCTTCGGCAGGCGGGGGGGGTCGCGGCATGCGCCGAGTGGACGAGCCGAGCGCACTGCCGGCGGCGTTTCAGGCGGCGCAGCGGGAAAGCGAGCGCGCCTTCGGGGACGGTAGCCTGTACCTGGAGCGAGCGCTCTCGAACGCGCGCCACGTCGAAGTCCAAGTCGTGGGGGATGAACACGGCAATCTGGTCAATCTGTTCGAGCGCGACTGCTCGATCCAGCGCCGTCATCAAAAGGTCGTCGAAGAGACGCCTGCGCCGCTGCTCTCGGAAGAGATCCGTCAGAATCTGCTTCGAACGGCGCAATTGGCGGCCCGTCAAGTCGAGTACTCGTCAGTGGGCACGATCGAGTTCCTGCTCGATCACGACGGCCGCTTCTATTTCCTCGAAATGAACACGCGACTGCAAGTCGAGCACGCGATCAGCGAGATGGTCACAGGCATCGACTTGGTGCGCCAGATGATCCGAAGCGCTTACGGCCTGCCGCTCGACTTCAAGCGCGACGACGTCAAAGCGCAAGGCGTGGCCCTCGAATGTCGCGTGTGCGCGGAAGATCCGAGCCGCGGATTTCTGCCGCGCACGGGCAAGATCGCGCGCCTGGTCGAACCAGGGGGACCGTTCGTGCGCGTCGACAGCGGAGTCCAACAGGGCAGCATCGTCGGCAGCGACTATGACTCATTACTCGCCAAAGTGTGTACCTGGGGCCCAACGCGGGAAGCGGCCGTTCAGCGCATGCAGCGCGCTCTTCACGAATACCAGATCGAGGGCGTCGTCACGAATCTGCCGTTCTTGCGCAAAGTCTGCCAAGAGCCCGATTTCGTCGCCGGACGTTACGACACGAGTTACATCGGGGCTCACCCGAACGTCATCGAGCAAACCCCAACCAGCACTCAGCTGGCAGCATTGGCGGTCGCAGGTTATCTCAATCAAAAACCCCAGACCCGCTATCGAGAGATGCCGTTGTCGGACTGGTACTTGGCAGGACATCCCAAACGCTGATCGGCGCTGCGTTCTCACGAGCGCAGCTTGGCGGCAGTCTCTAATCTGCCCACATGAACCGCCCGCCGAAGGTCGGCGCGGGCTCTGGCTTCGGCACACGCGATCACTCGAACCGACATCCAAATGCTCAACCTAGGGCTGTAGGTCAAAGCCGCCGCACTCAGGCTGTACGACTTTGCGGGCCGAGCCTGAGGCGAAAGTGAAAAATGGTTTCTATTGCGCGACTTTCCGACGCAGAATAGGAACGATCCCCAAGCGGGGATTTCGCCTTGGTCCCAATGGAAGCGTCTACCAAGCCCTGCCCCGAGTGCGGAGCCAACTGCATCGAGGGCGGACAATACTGTCCGTACTGTGGGTTTCCCGTTGGGGCGGTAACCTCGCATCGCGAAGATCAACTGATCGGTAAGGTGCTCCCGGGTGGTTATCAGGTGCTGGAGCTCGTGGGCATCGGCGGCATGGGCCGCGTCTACCGGGCGCAACAACAGGCCCTAGGCCGCACGGTAGCGGTCAAAGTCATTCATCCTCATTTGCTGGCAAACGAGAACTCGCTCGCGCGTTTCTGGACGGAAGCGCGCGCGATGAGCCATCTCAATCACCCGAACTCCGTCAGCGTCATCGACTTCGGCAAGACCTCGAGCAACGAGCCTTATCTGGTGATGGAGTTCTTGCGCGGTAACAACCTGGCGCAAGTCCAAGCCGCCGAGGGGCCTCTGCCCATCCCGCGCATCGTCAACGTTCTGAGGCAAGTGTTGATGGCGTTGGGTGAAGCCCACGCTCACCAAATCATTCACCGCGATCTGAAGCCCGAGAACATCGTGCTCGAGCCGATGCGGCGCGGAGGCGATTTCGTCAAAGTGGTAGACTTTGGCCTCGCCAAGTTGAAAGCCGGGCCCGGCACGAGCATCACTTCGCCCGGCATCGTGTGCGGAACGCCAGATTACATGGCGCCGGAGCAAGGCCGCGGCGACGAGATCGACGGACGCAGCGATCTGTACGCCGTGGGCGTCGTGTTGTTCTGGCTACTGACGGGCCGTTTGCCGTACGAAGGCAACACGCCGACGCAAGTCGTCTTGATGCACATCAAGAACCCAATCCCGGATCCTCGGGAGCTGGTGCCTCAACGCAACTTGCCAGAGCCGTTGGTGCAGATCGTCTACAAGGCGTTGGCCAAATCGCCGGGCAAACGTTACCAAGATGCACTCGAGTTTGCCGATGCGCTGGAGAACGCTGCCGGCAAGCTGGTCAGCGAACCACCGGTGCCCCAGGTGCCGAACGAGTTCGTCAAATGCCAAAGCTGTGGTGGACGCGTTCCCCGCGCGCGCTTCTGTTACGACTGTGGAGCGCGCTTGCCGGCAGCTCTCGCGCCGGCCGCGCGCCTCTCGGAAGCGCGTTTGCCGTTCGTCGGGCGTGAAGAAGAGATGTCTGCCCTGCACCGCGCGTGGGGGGAGGCCGTCAACGATCGCAGAGCGCTGCGCATCGTGGGCGAAGCGGGAGCCGGCAAGACGCGTCTGCTCGAAGAGTTCGCGTCCCAAGTCGCCGAGAGCGGCGCGCGCGCGATCTTCGCGCGCCCCGATCCCTATTGGGCCGAGATCGCGGGCTACACGCTGCGCAGCATGCTCGTGGGCTTGCTGCCCAACGAATCGTTCGATCCGGCGCAGAAGGACCCGCTCTTGCGCTACGCGTTCGAGGAGCTGTTCGGGACCTCGAACAATTCTGATTTGTCGCCCTTCGACCGGCGGCGGGCTTTCGCCCACGCGCTGCAATGGGCCGTGAACTTGGCTGGAAGTGGACAACGTCGTCCGCTGCTGTTGGTCGTCGAGGATCTCGATCGCGTCGATGGGCTCACGCGCCAGGCGATCGAAGATTTCTTGGCCGAGCCGATGCACTGCCGAGTGCTGTTGGTGGGTATACACACACCGTCGTTGCGCCTCGAGTGGCCCAACGACGAAATGCGCGTCTTGACGGGCCTATCCGCCAATTTGGCCACCACGCTGTTGCAGCGCGGTTCGGAGAACGCGGCCAGCTTCACGTTGGTCGAGGTCGGCAATCGCGGCATCCCGCCGTTGTACATCGAAGAGGCCCTGGCGTTCGGCCTCGATGGCGGCAGCATCCCACCCGCGCGCTTGGCCGATCTGATCGCGCTGCGCTTGGCCGGGCTCGATCCCGAGGCGCGTCGCTATGTGCAGGCGTTGGCCGTACTCGGCGAAGAGGTGCCCGAGACGTTACTCGCGTCGATGCTTTCGCTTACGCTGATCAACGGCTCGGCCGTCGACGGACTGATCAAGGATCGACTGCTCAAGCGCAACAGCAACGCCAGCCTGTCGTTGGCGCATCCGCTTTTGCAAGAGCTGTCGCTGCACGCCATTCCGGCGGAAGTGCGGCGCGAACTGCACCGTCGCGCTGGCGATCTGTTGCAACTACAACAAGCACCGATCGAGGTACTCGCGCACCACTTCACGCAAGCCGGCGAGTCATTGGGTGCGCTGTTCATGCTCGAGCAGATGGCCAACCGGGCGCAGACCCGAGGCGACGATCGCAGCGCCGCATTGATCTTGCGCCGCGGCCTCGAACTCGCCCGCGAAGAACTCTATCGAGGTGAACTCGATGATCCGATGCGCGCGATCAGCATCTTCGGACGCAAACTTGGCCAGACACTGAACCGCCTGGGGCGCTTCTCGGATGCCGAGGGCGTGCTTTTGGAGGTGCTCGACGGGACCCCCAGCAGCGAGATCGCACAGATCGACGTGCTCGAAGGGCTGGCCGTGGCGAGTCAACGCCGTCAAAAGCCGGACAGCGCGACCCGTTACCTGCGCCAGGCGATCGCCGTGGCGGAGCGTTGCGGCGATGCTCAGCAAGTGGCGCGACTGAGCCGCGCCCTGCGTGAGTTCGAAATGGAAGCACCGCGGCGCACCATCGAAAGCCTGCCCGCGGTTCCGAGCAAACGTTCCGGAACCTGAAATTAGCTTTCAAACGGATCTGCGGCGTTGCAGCACGCATCGTCGACATGCACTCGCGCCCAAAGATTGTCCTGCAACTGCAGCTCGCTGCCGAGCGTCGGGGCGCAGAAAAAGCCTCGTTCAAGTGATAGGTCTCGGCCTGTGCCGCTAGTCTAGACTCCCGAACAGGCCCACAAAACGAGAAGTCATGACCCCTCGCCATCTCCTGCGTCTCCTCGCCTTGGTCTCGCTGCCAGCCCTGTACAGCTGTGCGGAGCAAAGAGATCCGATCAATCGCGTACAAGCCAACGCACTCGAAAAGCGCTTCTTCGTCGGAGATCTCGAGGACACGTCCGATGATCCCGTGTTCTTTTCGCGAAACTTCGTCGTCGATGCCTCCAAATCGCAACAATTGGTGAGCTTGAGTGAGGCCAGCGGTCTCGAACGCCTACGGTGGGAAATCACCGAGGACATGCTGTTCGCCCGCCGCGCGTACTCGATGACGGGTGGCGACAACAAGGGCAACGGCCAGGATCCAAACGGCGACATCTTGGCCGCCTACAAGATCGAAAGTCATTTCGACATTCGCCACGCCTACAACCAGAGCACTGGCGAAGAGCTCAACGTGATCGAAGAGATCGAGAGCGACAGGCCTTGGTATCAACGCGAGTTCTTCAGGGTCGACTGGTCGGAGAATTTGGTCAACTCTCCGTCATGGTCCACGATGTTCTTTGGGACCATCTTCGGCGACATCAAGGTCACACCGACGTCGTACGTCAACACCGATAGGAACAGTGACGAAGCGCCGCATTTCGAGGCCGCTGACGGTTACTTCGACGTCACCTCGCACTTCTTCGTCGAGCCTGCCGAGACGCAGTATTTCGACTGGAGCGTGCCGATGTGCTTGCTGATGGGCGTGTACACGGGCTCGGCGATTTACTCGTGCGATCCGCAAGAAGCCGTGTTGCGCACGTCGTATTGGCGCGTCGACAAGGCCGATCCGGATGATGACTTCGAGCCGCTCGAAAACACGCACGCGGCGCTCGACATCGTCGGCAATCCGGGCGGTATGGGCGAGAGCTCGAGCGTCGGCTTGTTGACCCCGCCGCGCGAAAAGTACGATCCGCAATACGGCTACACTGACAACGGCTTGCGGCGTTACATGAACATCCACAACCTGTGGCAGCAAAGCCACCAGACCCGCGGTCAATGCACGACCGACGCGGAATGCGTGAGCAGCACGAAGCGCCAAGGTTCGGTTTGTCTCGACTCCGGAACTTGCAGCATCCCGTGCAACTACGAGGCCGCAGCAGACGTCAGCCCCGCCAACGGCACCGACGATCAGTGCGAGAACGCGGACACGCGCTACAAGGGGTCCGAGGGCTCACAGTGCAGCGCGCGCAACCGCTGCACGATCCCCTATCGCGATCGCGACACGCGCGTGAACTCGTACTTCGTGAACCCGGAGATGCCGGAAGCGTTGCAAGACGACGTGAGTTCGAGCGGCAAGGTCAAGCGTGGCGCGGCCGAGGACCTGATCTATACGTGGAACCAAGCACTCCAACTTGCCGTCGCCCATGCGCGCGAGGTCGAGTGCCGCCGCACCGCGTCGAACCGTTCGGACCTGGTTCAGGCGCGCGCCGATTGCCACGCGAAGTACTTCGAGCTGGCGGACGGCAAAGACGTCATTCAAATGGTCAACGACGGCGGCTGGGGCGTCGAGACGCCCAAGGGCAGCGACAAACCGTTGCTCGTCAGTTGTCACAACCCCGTGCGCGACTACGACTCCGAGGTCTGCGGGGCCGCGGGTTATCAGGCGCGGGTCGGCGATCTGCGTCGCAACTTCATGATCTATTGGCCCTTCGACAGCGAAGCGCCGTACGGCGGTATCGGCAATTGGCGCGGCGATCCGCTCACTGGTCAAATCTTCGGCGCTGCGGCCACCACGATGGGCCCGAGCACGACGCGCGCTGCCGCTCAAACTCGTGACATCGCCTTGGTCGCTCTCGGACTGTTGAACATCGACGACATCACCAACGGTGTTCCGTCCGCAATCTTCCAAAAGACGTTGCGCGAGGGTCGAAGTCCCAAAGCCATGAGCGGTGACGAGATCAAGCATCGCTTGGAGAGCGTCGATAATCACAACCTCGCGAGCTCCGTCTCGATCAGTCTGGATGACACGACGGCTTCCGACCCACGTGAAGCCATCGCCGACATCAAAGCTTCGACGATCACGAACGCGGCGCTCGAAGCCGACCAGTTGCTCCAAGTGCAGGCAATCGCAAAGCCGTTGCTCGGCACTCAGTTCGAAACGCAGATCGTGAGCCCTGGCTGGCTCGTCGACGCCACGGGTCTCTCACCCAACACGCAACTCTCCGACGAGATCCTGGGCATTGCCTCGCCCTTGCAAGGGCAGGACATGGGGCGGCTCGCGTCGTTCGATCGTTCGCTGTTTGCCAAGCTCGGTGAGCGCGGGATTTGCACCTTCGACGAGATGTCGAGCTTGGGTAACCCCGATCTGTACGGCATGGGCAACTACTACGCCCAAAAGTACCCTGGCCTCACCCGCGACGAGTTCGCGCAAAAGGTTTACGAGGACATCTGGAAGGAAACCTACAAGGGAATCGCGCTGCACGAGATCGGGCACTCGCTGGGCCTGTTGCACAACTTCACGTCGTCGTACGACTCGTTGAACTACGATCCGCAGTACTGGCAGCTTCGCACCCACGACGGTGCGAGCAGCGCGGACTGCGAAGGTCAGCCGCGCACTGGCGACACCAGCCAAGCCTCGGCCGACGCATGCATGGGACCGCGTTACCTCGATCCCGAGACCACCGACGAATTGGGCTTCGCCGACGAGCCACGTCCGGCCATCGACTACTACGCCCACACTTCGACGATGGAGTATCAGGGCAGCCGCTTCTTCGAGACCATCGGCCTGGGTCAATACGACGTGATGGCGATGGGGGCTTTGTACGGGCGCGTGCTGCAGACCTTCGACCCGAGCGTGATTCCGGTCGCGCAACAAGCCGCGTTCGAGTTCCTCAATCGCTCTCAACTCGACGAGTCGCTGAGCGTCATCGACACTGGCGTCAATGGGGCCAACGTCAACGGCGTTCACTACACGGAGCTGGCGCGACGAGCGAAACTGTTCGATCCGAGTCGATGCCGCAAAGCAACGGCCGCCGAGCATGCGCAGGCAGAGTGGCGGATCGTGCACGACAAAGTCTGCATGCCCCCGCCGAAGGACTACGGGCATTGGCTCGATTTCATCGACACGGCGGATCCGAACCTGTCGCGCTTGCAGACGATCAAGGCCGCCAAGGGACGCATCTTGGGTGGGCTCCCCGTCCCCGCTTCCGGCAACGTTCGCTGGCCGTATCGCTTCGGCGGTGACATCGTCAACTCGTACTTGCACGTCAATCCGTTCGACGTCGGCGCGGATCCGTACGAAGTGACGATGGAGACCATCGCGCAGAACCAGTACAGCTACCCGTTCAACTACTTCCGTCGCGAGCGCCGCGGTTGGACGGACATGCGCTTGCCATCGAACACGGCGCGCTTGTTCTACGAGCGCCTGCGCTCGTACCACTGGGGTATCTCGTTCACCAACTCCCTGTACAACGAGATCACGGCGCGTTTACCGGTGTTGAGCAGCGAGATCGACAGCTGGCGCCAAGACGACAACGAACTACGCCCGTTCTTGATCGCCGAATCCGAGATGTTCGATGCGATCGCCGCCACTTTCTTGTTACCAGAGCCGGGCGACTACGGACCCACGGACCAGCAGACGGGTGTCCACGACCTACTGGCGATCGGCCAGGGCAGCAACGACAAGGTCTTTGGCCTCGACGCCTATGGTGGTCGCTTCATCTCGCCGTCATTCGATAGCGGTCCCACGGGTGGCGGTAGTTGGCAGTACCAAGATTACGTCAATCGCGCTGGGTTCTCCGTGGAGAAGACCATGGCGTCCCGTGCGTTGACGGACGGGCGAGCTGTCTTCTACTCGTCGGGCCGCCAGTTCTATTTGGATCGACGTAACCTCAACATCAACTTCCGCAGCGACTTCCCGCAAGGCGTAGACCGCCTGCTCGGAGGGGTGTTGGCCGAGGATTGGACGAACATCTCGCCTTACGTCACCAACGCCCAGAACCCAGTCGTCGTCTCACGCGACATCGCTGGCCCCTCGCCCAACGCACCACCGACGAACTCGCAACCCGTGTTCCCCAACTTGGGCTACAACCAGCAGATCCCGACCATTATCTTTGCCCAGCTATTCGGTCGTGCCAATGGCGACCTCGCATTGTCGAACAAGCTGCGCATCTGGCTCGAAGGTTCAATCAGCGGCGAGCTCGACATCCCCGAAGCCGAGCAAGAACGCTTCTCCGATCCGTTGTCGGGCATCACCTACGTGGCGCGCCGTTTCGGTCCCGAGACGCTCGACGGCAAGGAAGTCGAACAGGGCATCGGTAGTCGCATGCTGGAGCACGCCAACGCATTGCTCGCCGCCGCGTACGTCGTGGATGCAGAGGCGGGGCTCGACGAGTTTGGGCGGCCCACGTTGACGCTCGACGAGGATGGCAACCCGATCGAAAGCGACTCCTTCGATCTCACCGGACCGAGCCTACGGCGCTACGTGGGTCTGCTCGATGCCAACGTCCAGATCAGCACATTGCTCGGGCACGGCCCGTTCAACTTCTGAAAGCACGGGCCGCAAAACCGTAAACCCGGGAGCGTGATGGTTCCCGGGTTGGCGCTTGGCGCTCTTCACGCGCTCAGACTTCGACGATGCCGACGTAGCCCGACTCGATCAGCTTCACCAGCGCTTGTGCGGTCTCCAAGTCCGGCTGAGGGCTGGTATCGAAGATCGTGGAGACGCTGCCCGAGTTGATCACCAGTTGCAGCACGTCGAGCTCACCTGAGCTCAACTTCGACAGCTGTGGTTCGAGCGGCATCTTCAAGCGCAAGGCTGCGTCGGGCGGCGGCAAACGGACCTGCAGCACGGACAGCTCATCCTTCTGGCGGAAGCCTTCCATGAGCGCCGCTTGGGCCGAAAGGTCCAACGGATTCGTGTAGGCCTTCGAGGTGGGTGCGTCGAGCTCGAACAGCCCCGTCTCCCAAGTCAGGATTCGGTAGATCGCCTTGGACGGCGGTATCGGCAGCACTTCGCCATCGGGCGAGCAGATCTCGGCGTAGTGCACCAGCCCTTGCTTCAGCACGATGCGACCGATCGCTTGCTGCGTGTCGATCATCAACACCCCGTCCTTCTTGGAAGTGCCGAACAGCTGCAGCAAATCGGGCAACGGGATCTCGGTGAGCTCGCCACTCATGCGCGCATCACCTGTGGACTCACCGGGTCTGCGTCGGACCGCGCGTCGGCTGGACGACGAAGACGACGAAGACGACGCTCCGGGAGCGGTCTTGGCGCTCGTATCGTCAGCGTTCACCGGCACCACGCGCAAGATGTTGCTGCCGATCAAGATGCGGTCACCGCGTCCCACCGTCGTCTTAGTGATGCGTTCACCATTGACGAAAGTGCCGTTGGTCGAGCCGAGATCTTCGATCTCGAGACGCCCATCGCGCATGATCATGCGCGCATGCTTGCGGGAGACCATCTCCTCCACGAGAACCATGTCGAGCTCGCTCGAACGGCCGACGATGACCTCGCGGTTCTCTTGGAGAGGAAACTCACCACCCTGATATTTGCCGGATATGAAGCGCAGCGCGAGTGCCATGGGTGCTAACGGCTCGGGCGAAACGAGAGCTGTTCGAACAACCATATTCTCCGACAAAACCCCGTGCAAGCGACCGTCTGAAGGCAATACGGCCATCTAGTTCCCAACTGAATGAGGCAATTCGATAACCGCGGCCTGCGCATGTAGGTCGATCTCGGTTCAGCGTAGCGCTTTGGCCCCTCTCGCTCGTTCGGACTCGAGCTCTGCTTCGCCAGACCGGCTCATGGGCCGTCGCATCTTGTTTCGCGCAGCAATCCCGAACCGCCAAAAACCGTGGTTTGATGCGAGCCCGCGTTCCGCAAAGCACACAGGAGCTGAGTTCGTGCCCGTATCCCGCCACGGCCGCCCCTCCGGGCGCTTCACGCAACACCGACGCATGGATCAACTGCGCGACCTACTCGCGCGGCATCCCAAAGGATTGACGCTCTACGAATTGAGCCAAGCGCTCGACGTGTCGACGCGCACGATGCGCCGTTACATGAGCGAGTTGGGCGGCCAGTTCGAACTCGAACAGGAAGAAGATCGCCCGGGAGGCGCACACCGTTGGCGGATTCCGGCATCTGAGCTGCCGCGTAAAATCGAGCTGCGCCGTACTCAAGCCTACGCGCTACTCGCGGCGCGCCGCATTTTCGAGATGATGCGCGGGTCTGCTTTGTACGACGAAATCGACATGGCGGTTAACAAGTTATTGAACTTGGCACACCGTCCGGGACGCGGCCCCAACGCCGGACTTGCCGACGCAAAGCTGGAAGAGCGTTTCCTGTACATTCCATTCGTCCCCAAGAATTACCAGGAGAAGACCGAAGAACTCGACGACCTATTCCAAGCCGTATCCGATCTGCGACCACTGTCGCTGCGCTATCGGAGCAAGGGCAAGGACACGGAAGAGCGAATCACGATTCACCCGTACGCGCTCGTGCTGCATCGCGATTCCGTCTATTGCGTCGGGTACCACACCGAACGATCCGAGATCCGCACGCTGCTGCTAGACCGCATGCGCGACACCCAAGCATCGAACACGGAGCGCTTCGAGCTACCGAAGGACTTCAACATCGATGACTACTTCCAAGGCGAATTCGGGGTCTGGAAAGCCAAAGAGCGCCACAAGGTCGTCATCGACTTCGACGAGCACGCTGCGGAGTACGTGCGCATGCGCAACGTTCACCCGACACAGAAATTGACACAGTTGCCCGGCGGAAAGCTTCGCTTGTCGATGCAAGTCGGCGATCTGAACCAAGTTACGAGCTGGGTCCTCGAATGGGGCAAACGCGCTTGCGTCGTGGAACCGCCAGAGCTCGTGGAACGCATTTCGACCGAGCTCTCGCAAGCACTCGAGCACTACACACCGGCTCGTAAGCGCTGAGCAGGAGCGCGACTCGGGCGCGCTCAGCCGCCCAGCAAGCGCTTGTATTCGGGCAGAAAATCGCGCCTGCGCGCGTCGCGTATCTCGCGTTCTGGAAGCGTGTACGGCTCGGGGCGGATTGCGAGTAACGCTGCTTCATCGACGCTGTCGATCTGCTCTTTGGCGCAGTGAGCCTCGGCGTACTTCAGATACACTTTGGAGCGAACGAACTCGTCGAACAACTCGGGATCCAGATGATTTGCTTTCTTCATCTGGCCCATGATGCGCATCGATTCACTCAGCGTCTTGCCCTTCTTGTAAGGGCGATCGGCAGCGGTCAAGGCCTCGAAAACGTCTGCGATTGCGAGCACGCGCGCTGGTATCGACATATCGCCAGCGAATAGCCCCTTCGGATAACCTTTACCATCCATACGCTCGTGATGCCCGCCCGCGTATTCGGGCACACGCGCGAGCTCTGCCGGAAACGGTAGCGCTTCCAGCATGCGGATGGTCTGGACCATGTGTCCGTTGATCGTGACACGCTCGTCTTCGGTCAGGGTGCCGCGCGCGATCGACAAGTTCTTGACCATGTCCTGGTCGAGCAACGGTTGCGGCTTGCCGTCGAGAACGATCGTGCGCGCTCCGATCTCTTGAATGCGCGCCCGCGCTTCGGGCGAAAGAAACTCACCGCCGATGTTCGCACCACGCAGAAACGTCAATTCAGAGCTCAGCTGTTTGCGTGTGGTTTCGAGCGCCAGGCTTGCCTCGTGCTCGGGGCGACCAGCGGAAATTGCCCGAAAGTAGTCGAGCTCGGCATCACGCGCCAAAACCTCGTAACGGGCTTCGACCACCAGGATACGATCGCTGATGGTTTCGAGCTTGGTCGCCTTGTCCATCACGTGCGTGGGCGTCGTGACCTTGCCGCAGTCGTGAAGCCAGGCCGCCACTCTGAGCTCGCGCCACTCTTCGTCGGTCAGCTTGAAGCCCGCAAACGGGCCCTCTTGCACTTCGCACAGGGCGCGGGTGAACATCTCGGCCAGCACTGGCACTCGTTCGCAGTGATCTCCAGTGTATGGACTCTTGGCGTCGATGGCCGCGGCGATCAACTTGATGAACGAGTCCAACAGCTCACGGTGCGCCGCCAGCAGGGCTTGATTGTCGAGCGCGATGCCAGCCTGCGCCGCAAGCGCGATCACCGTGCGTTCGAGCTCGGGGTGGAACGGCGTTACTTGGCCAGTGTTCGGATCCGTTGCGTTGATCAACTGCAACACCGCGATCACGCTGCCCTGACTGTTCGAGAGCGGAATCGCCAGCAACGATACCGAGCGGTAGTTGTTGCGGCGATCGAAGGCGTGAGTCCCCGACAAGTCGATGCCCTTGGTCACGCCAGGCGCGTAGGCATCGGGCACGTGGACCGGCACTTGATCGTGATAGGCGCGAGTCGCGACGTTGTTGCGATTGGGAGTGTCGCCAGAAAGGAACAGTGGGATCGACGGTAGATTGATCGGATTACCGGTGCTCCCGCCCTGCGCTATCTTGAGCGAATCGGAATGAATCATTGCGAAGTCCAATTCGCGCCCAGGCTTGTCGACCAGATAAAGCGTGCCCCCGTCGGCGTTGCACAGGTGCTTGGCCTCGAGCAGAATGCTCTCCACCAAGCGATCGCGATCGCGTTCCTTGGACAGGGCGACCCCAATCCGGTGCAGCGCCTCGAAACGAATCGATTTGGCCTCAGCAGAGCTCAGATCGGAGATCATTGGGTTGGTGCTGGGACTTTAACACGCGCTGGCGGCCCGTGGTGAAAGTCGGACCAAGCTACGGCGGAGCCCAGCGGGCTGCAGCGTTCACCACAGGCTCGGGCGCGAGCCCCTGCCGCGCAATTGCCACGCCCGGCGCATGATTCGGTACGCGATTGCAACGACGTGCCCGGCGTGAAGTCCACTGCTCTCGTCGGCGTAGACCGCCGAGACCGGCACGTCCCGAACACGGCCGCCAGCCGCTGCCAGCAGCAGCAACAAATCGTTGGGATAGCCGTATCGGGGCCACATGTCGTCGAGCGGCAAGCGCTCGGCCAGCTCGGCGCGCAAAGCCGTGAAACCGCACTGGCAATCCCCGACCGACAGACCGCTCGCTGCTCGAGTCAGTCCTGACAGTGCCCGCGAGCCCAAGCGTCGCAAGCGCGGCATCCGCTTGCGACTCGCATGCAGCAGGCGGTTGCCCTTGGCGTAGTCCACCCCGTCAATTGCGGTGTCCAACAGCGCGCTCAGTTCATCCGGGCGCATCTGATTGTCGCCGGCCATGACGGCGATGATCTCGGCGCCCTCGCGCAGCGCGCGGTAGTAACCCGTAGCAATCGCCGCCCCAACTCCCTGATTGTGCAGATGGCGAATCAAGGCGACGCGCGCTTGGCCCAAGGCACGCACTTTGTCCCAGGTGCAGTCGCGGCTGGCGTCGTCGACTACGACGACCCGATCGACGTAGGCCGGGATTCCAGCCACCGTGCGCGCGATCAAGCGCTCCTCGTTGAAGGCGGGGACGACGACTGCGATGCGCTTCTGCCTCCACACGCGGCGCGGCGTAGCAGCGAGCCAAGTGCCGAGCAATAGCCGACCGCGCAGGGCCGCTCGGGAACGTTTGCAAAGCAGCAGGCTGCCGTCTAACACGCGGCGCGTGAGTCCACGGATCACCCCAACTGGGCTAGCTCGGGTCGTACTTCGACCTTGGGCCTGGATCCCTTTGTTCGTGGGCCTGGCACTGTTCGCGGCCTGGCTGCTGTTCCCCACGGACCGCACGCCCAAAGGCGCCTACTACCGCGTCGTCGTGGCTGTGAACCGGGGGCAGCCAGAGGCGCTGTTCCCTTACGTCGAGACGGAGGCTCAGCACGCTGCGTTCACCATCGGGGACTATGCCCGAAAGTCCAAAGCACGCGTCGAGCAAGCCTATCCCGAACCCGATCGCTCGAAGGAGCTCGCGCGAATCAATGCCTTGACCGTGCCTGAACCTGGCCCCGGGATCTTCGCCATGTACGCCGCGCGCGAGGGCTGGGTGAATCGCCTCAGGCGCGATCTATCGGGCGTCCAGAGCGTCCAAGTCGACCAAGATCGCGCAACGGTCGAGACGGCGCGCGGCACGCGTTACCCGTTCCGACGGCGTGAAAACGGCATTTGGGGCTTGACGCTCTTCACTGCGCGGCTCGTCGAGGACAGCGAGAAGGCCGCGCGCGACTTCGCCCAAATCGACGCCGCAGCACACGACTACGAGGTCGCCGCCTCCGCAAAGTAGTCCCGGGGTAAACGCGAAGACCGGACGAGCCCTGTTCCTCATCCGGCCCCCGCAAAGTGCGTGCTCGGCGATTCGACGTTCATGGCGGCACACTCGCCTGGGCCACGAGCAGTCTTTCACTACTGTTCACTTTGCACAGCATATGACATGCTCCCTGGCTCTTGACTCGAGCAGGCGGAGCTTGCTCTACCTCTTGGAGCGCTTGCGTACTCTCACTAGGATAGTGTCCGCAAAAGTTACTGGGTGCGCCGCGGATCGCAATTTTCTCATAGCGCGCCGTAAGAATTCTGCGAAATCGCGTGGTGATTCACCGCAGTGTTGCGGGAACCCCTCGAATGGATATGGGACTTCAGCGTAGCGACTCGAGATGCTGCTCGACTCGCTCTGCGAGTTGCTCACCTTTATATGGAGTGCCGTCCTCGCGCCCGTCCAGTAGTGTGGCCCGTGTGATGTGAATGGCACCGTCCCCCACACGCAACAAGAGCTGGCGGGGCTCGCCCCAAACCGCGGCTTGCCCGGGCTCCAAGGTCGCCATGGATTCTCTAGCGGGTGTAGCCGCGACCACGAACAGATCGAGTCCCTCGATCTCCAAGTGTAGACCGGGCACCGGTGCCAACGCGGCAATACGCCGAAGCACGCGCTGTGCGGACCAATTCCATTCGGTTACGTCGGACTCGTCCGGCTCTGGTGCCCAGGTCGCCAGTGTTTCATCCTGAGGCTGTCCCAAGGGGGGTTTGCCTGCGGCAAACTCCCAGGTCGTCTTGCGCAACAGAGCAAGCCCTGGCCGATCGAGCGCGCGAGCCAGCTGCCAGGCGTTTCGCTGGGCGATCGTCAAGGACTGCCTTGCCAGCACCTCACCATCGTCATAGCGGGGCGTGAGGCGATGAACGCTGACTCCCGTTTCGAGATCCCCCGAATCGATTGCCCAATAATAGGGATTGGGACCACGGTGTCTGGGTAATAGCGATGGGTGAACACCAAAGCCTTCCTTGACGAGCCTCAGCCATTTGGCAGGCAGACGGCGCGTCCAGAACCAGCTGACCAACAGTTCTGGTCGTTCGCGCTCGAAAGCCGCTTCGACCCGTTCTTCGAACTCGGCGGCCCCGCTCTTGGGGTCGAGAATCTCACAACTGACGTTTCGCCTCAGTCTGCGTCGTCCGGGCGCAGGCACCGGTGATAGAGCAGCAAAGCTGAGTTGGTGCCCGTCGCGCGCGAGCAGACAAGCACCGAGCGGTAACCCAAAGTATGCGATCTTGAGCGGCGAGGACGGCGCTCGGCGTTCGAGTGCGGCATACGAACGTTCGAGCGGACCATTGGTTTCGATCGGCATCTCGGAGCGACTCCAGCCCGGCGTGCGGCGCCCGAAGTCGTCTCGACTTCCGTCCCAGCCCTCACGGTGCACGACGACCTTGCCGTAACCCAGTGCCCGCAACTTGGCAGCCGCCGCGCGCGCGCGTCCCCCCGAATGGCAGCCCACGACGATCGTTCGGTCCACGGCCAGTGCGCAGCGGATGCTGGCCGAAAAATCGGGATTCGTGACCAGGCCCGCCAGCGAACCGTGCTGCCAGGGAACGTTGAAGGCGCCTGGCACGTGCCCCGCGCCAAACTCCTCGGCCGTTCTCACGTCGAGGTACGCGGCGCCAGCCTCCAACAGGGAGTAAACGTGTGCCTGGCTCGTTTCGTGGGCGAGGGGCATGGGACCAGTTGCGAGGGTAGCGGACCGGGAGCATCGGGACATGACATTTCTCGGCTAAATGAATCTCCCAAATCCCGAGTCTGGCGGAGGAATTAGCCCTCGAGCGTGGCTATTGCCGACCTCAGCCGCGCGTCCTCGGCGCCAAGCGGATGAGGCGAAGTTCAGGGATGTATTGGCTAGTTTTGGCGTAGTGTTCAGGCCGATGGCATCGTCCCACGCTTTCCGCATCATTCCGCTTGGCGGCTTGGGGGAGGTTGGCATGAATTGCCT
This sequence comes from Polyangiaceae bacterium, assembly GCA_036263015.1. GTDB lineage: Bacteria > Myxococcota_A > Polyangia > Polyangiales > Polyangiaceae > SZUA-265. Next base: position 37,271 of record DATAHU010000111.1, read on the forward strand.
CGCGCTCGAGCACGATGAGCGGCTGCTGATCGTGGATTGCGGCACGAGTTTTCCGGGGGACGACTACGGCGTCGACATCGTGCACCCCGATTTTCGCTGGCTGCACGACAACTGGAGCCGCATCGACGGTGTCTTTCTGACGCACGGTCACGAAGATCACATCGGCGGTCTGCCGCACCTCTTGGCGCGTGGACCGCTGCCGCTCTGGGGCCCGCGTCACGCACTCGAGCTCGCGCGGCGGCGCCTCGCCGAAGCGGCGCCGGAAATCGATTCGAGCGCGTGGCAGGAAGTTCGCCCAGGGCAGCAAGTCGCCGCGGGCAGCTTCAAAGTCGAACCGATCCGCGTTTCGCATTCGATCGTCGAGGCGACCGCTTTGTGCATCGAAAGCGAGGCGGGTCGCGTCGTACACAGCGGCGACTTCAAATTCGATCCTGCGCCACCCGACGGAGAGCCCACCAATGAAGCCCGTCTGGCGGAGCTCGGGGACGCGGGCGTCGAACTCTTGCTCAGCGATAGCACCAACGTCGATACGGAGGGGAGCTCTGGGTCCGAGGCAGACGTCGCGCGCGCTCTCGACGAGCTCGTGCGCGACGCCAAACGTCGGGTGTTCGTCGCGCTGTTTGCCAGCAACGTGCAACGTTTGATCAGCATCGGTCAAATTGCTCGAAAGCGAGGGCGCCGCATTTGCTTGCTGGGCCGCAGCTTGGCAACCCACGTCGAGGTGGCCCGCACGCTCGGCTACTTGGATTGGCCGGAAAGCATGCTCTTGCCACCCGAGCGCGCGCGCACGTATCCAAAAGACGAGATCCTGATCCTGGCCACGGGAACCCAAGGTGAACCTGCGGCCGCAATGTCGCGTTTGGCCCAGGGCTCGCACCGCACGATCGACGTCGATCCGGGGGACACGGTGATCTTCTCTAGTCGGGTGATCCCGGGTTGCGATCGTCCCGTAGCGGAACTCGTCGGGCAACTTTGGCGACGCGGCGCCCTGGTCGAGACGCATCGCACGTCGAAGGTTCACACGAGCGGACACGCAAACCGCGACGACCAGCGGCATTTGATCAAATTGCTGCGACCCAAGAACTTCATCCCCGTGCATGGCACGCGCCATCATTTGCAGCGGCATGCGGAGCTCGCGTTGAGCGCAGGAGCAGGCAGCGCGCTGGTGATCGAGAATGGGCAGACCGCCGTCTTGGATCGCGGTCAGTTGCGGCGGGGCGCCGATGTGCCTGCGGGTTACGTGAACGTAGCTTGCGGGGGCACTGTGCTCGATGGCGAATGCTTGGCGCGACGGCGCGACCTCGGGCGCTGCGGCGTGCTCAGCGTTGGTCTGCTGCGCGACCGAAGGGGTGAACTCTGTGGGCCACCCAGGCTTCAGGCGCTTGGTCTTGCATCGCTGGAGCGGCCATTGGCCCTACGCGAACTGGAAGATTTGCTCGTCCAAAATTGGCACGTTCTGCAGCGCGACTCCGAACGACCGCCTCAGTCGGCGGCTTCTCGTCCATCATCTCAGCGCTTCAACGGCTTGGCGCCGCGTTTCGTCGGCGTCCAGCAACAGGCGCTCGAAATTCAGGTCGAACGCTGCGTACAGCGTTGGGCAGACGAACGTTTCGGCCTTCGGCCCCTCGTCTTGGTTCACCTGCTAGACAATCGTTCCTGATCGCGTCAACTTCGACGGCAGGTTGGCTCGTTTGATTGATCTGCCATGGAAGAAGAAGAGCGTTTCTGCATTTTGGAAACCAAAGTTGCCTATCACGATGGTGAGCTGGCTGAACTCAGCAACATCGTTTTCCGTCAGCAGCAGGCGATCGAGCTCCTGCAGAGCCAGCTCAAACGCTTGACTGAGCAACTGAAGGCGCTGGGGTTCGAAGCGGACCCGAGCGAGTTTCAAAAGCCCCCTCACTACTGATTGGCTCGAGCGTTCACCGCTCGAGGGCCGGGCCATCGAGTACTGCGCTCACTTCTCGTGCCAGTTCGTCATGCGTGAAGGGTTTACGCAGCAAGGGAGCGCGCTCGAGCAGCGGGTGAGCGTTGAGATCGCCTGGGTATCCAGAGATGAACAGCGCGCGCAATGGTTTGCTCTCGAGCAGGCGCGTCAGCAAGTCGGGACCGTTGTCAGAGCTCAACATCACGTCGCTGACTACCAAGTCTATGTCGGCCACGTTTTTCCGAAATAGGTCGAGCGCCGTGGTCGTGTCTGCACAACCCAACACGCGATGGCCCATACTGCTCAAGATGCGCGTGGCCGCGCTGCGGACGGCGTCGTCATCCTCGATCAGCAAGATCGTGCGTCTGGCGCCGCCCGATCCTGTCCGCAACTCTGCTTCGCTGGGCGGTGTGGAGGACTCGACGACCGTAGGTTCAGAAACCGTGGGCAGTCTGACCAACACCTTGGTCCCTGAGCCGAGTTTACTCGAGACACGCACGAAGCCCCCGCTCTGCGAAACGATTCCGTGCACGCTCGCGAGTCCGAGCCCCGTGCCTGCCCCCGGGCCTTTGGTCGTGAAGAAGGGTTCGAAAGCACGTGCCAAAGTTTCGCTGTTCATTCCCGCCCCATTGTCGCTGACCTGCAACGCGGCAAGCTCCGCACCCAATAGCGGCGTTGGGAGGTCGGGGTCCGCGCCGATTTCCGTCCCAAGTTCTATGCTGAGTTTGCCACCGTGCGGCATCGCGTCACGCGCATTGGCGGTGAGATTCAGCAGCACTTGAGATAGCTGTCCTGCGTCTGCGTGCACCCAAATCGGCCGAGGGGGAAGACGCAGGTCGAGCGCGATCGAGGTCGGCAAGAGTCGCCGCACAATCGGGCGTTCGTCTTCGAGAAAACGTCCCAGGTCGAAGGTCGCCGGAGCCCGGATCTGACGCTTCGAAAAAGCCAAGAGCTGTTGCACGAGTTGGGTCGCACGATCTGCGGCTTTCTTGATCTCCGTGAGCTCGAGCTGAGCTTCGGCACTTGGGCTGCGCGACGACAATTCTCCAGTATTCGCCAAGATCACGAACAACAAATTGTTGAAGTCATGAGCGATGCCGCCCGCAAGTCGGCCTACCGCTTCCAGGCGTTGCGCCTCTTGCAGTCTGCTCTCGAGCTCGCGCCGGGCTTTGTCGGTGGCGGCCTGCAAGCGATCGAAGAGCACGAGCATGACGCTGATCGCGAGCAGCTGCATCAGCGGGAAGAGTCCCCACTTACTGGTAACCGGTTTGGGAATGACGAGCCCCCAATGGGTGGCGATGGCCATCACGATGATCAGCAAGGAGGCACCCGAGCCAACGGCTACGGCGCCGCGCCAGCCAACGAGCAGACCGGCAATCACGAGCAGGATGCAGAAATTGCTAGCTGCCGTACCAGTAGAGCACTCATAGGCAAAGGGGATGCAGATCGCCAAGCTGCCCCCGATCAACAGCACCGATACCGCGACCCTGCGCTGTCCTTTGCGCAGCAGAGCCAGCGCGAGCGCGCCACTGAGAAAGGTGACCACCGCTGCGACGTAGTAGTACGGGGGCTGGGGCTCCAGGCTCAGCGCAAGCAGCGTGTAAACGCTGGCCACGAGTGTAAACAAGCACCCCACAGCCGCTGCGACGAGCGAGTTGCGAACCGCTTCCTCATCCAGCAGATCGTCCGCAACGAAGCGTAGAAATAGCGGGGCGAAGAGCCCAAACCGCTCTGGATTTGCGCGCAGTTCTCGCCTCAGCACGCGACCCCGAGCAGCTCGGGGAGAAAGTCTCCCTTCGCCCGTTTGGCCCGACCTTCATCCCCGGTTGCCAGGCACCAGGTCGCGATCCCGAACGGCAAAACCACCTTCGGGAGCATAGAGACTCCCGAGTCGGGAGCAACGTTGTCACACTGCTCCTGCCTGCCCCCATCCCAAGAGGGAAACCCCTGGACACGGCCGGCGGGCCTCCCATATTTGGCGGCATTGGTTTCAAATCAGTCGTCAAAACCCAACTTCTCATTGAACAAAGTTGCGGTTCGGCTGCGCGGCTCGTTAGGCTGAAGAAATGACTACTCTCGTTGAACGAATCCGTAACGCAGAGCTCGAGAAGCAGCGTGCTCTGGCCGGCCTACATCAGGAACTGGGTTATCGAAGTGCGCAGGACTTGGCTCAAGCCATCCTAGATGCTGGTCGCGCACATGGCGGCCCGAGTCCGAGCAAGGCGAGTGCCTCGGCGCCCGCAGCGCCCGCCGCCTCTGGCAACTCGCGCAAGGGTCGTCGGGTCCCCGATGCCACCCGAAAGGCGATTGCCGACGCACTCAAGAACGGTGAGACAGCCGCCCTGCTGCCCAAGAAATTCGGAGTTTCTTACAACATCGTTCACGCCATCAAGCAGACGCTCGGCATGGTGACTGCGCGCAGCGGCAAGGGCAAAAAGAAGGGCTGAGCTCGCGGCTCTGACTGCAGGGCGGCAACAGCGCGGTTTGCTCGGCCCGGTTGCTGACGCACCACCAGCCCGATGCTAACCAGAGCCCATGCAACTGACGGGCAACACGATACTGATTACGGGGGGCGGTTCGGGCATTGGCGCGAGCCTGGCCGAGCGCTTCGCCAATGAGGGGAACAAGGTCATCATCTGCGGGCGCCGCGAAAACGCGCTCGCAGAGGCGGCTCGGCGCATACCGGGCTTGGTCACGCACGCCGTGGATCTGGCAGAGCGGGCGGGTCGTGAAGAGCTCTCGCGTTGGATCCGCGAGCAGCATCCAGAGACCAATGTGCTCATCAACAACGCAGGCGTCCAGAACTGGATGGACATCAGCGACGATGACTTCGCCGAGCGCGCCGACCAAGAGTTGGCGATCAACGTTCAGGCGCCAGTTCACTTATCGCATCTAATGCTGAAGCACCCGGCACTGACGACGATCATCAACGTCAGCTCCGGTTTGGCGTTCGTCCCGCTCGTCAGAGTTCCGGTCTATTGCGCAACGAAGGCCTTCCTGCATTCGTTCACGCTCTCGCTGCGCGAGCTATGTAGAGCCCGCAACGTGGAAGTGATCGAGCTCATTCCGCCCGCCCTCAACACCGATTTGGGGGGCAAAGGTCTGCACGACTTCGCGCCTCCAGTGGCCGGCTTCATCGACGCCGTGTTCGAGCAGCTCGCCCAAGGAAAACTTGCTGCGACGTACGGTTTCACCGAAGCCATGAACAACGCGGGACAAGAAGTGTTCGCGCCGATCTTCCAGCGGATGAATCATCCCCAAGACGCAAAGAGGTGACGCTGCCGGGCGTCACCTCTTCGTCTACGAGAGCCGCAGCCGTTACTCGGCGGCGACAGCAGGCTTCAAACTCTGACCGTTACCCTTGCGCGCCTGCCAGAAGCTCTTGAGGCGCAATCCCCAGTAGTAACTCACAGGCAGCACAATCAGCGTCAGCAACGCAGCCGAGATCGTTCCTGCGACGACGACGACCGCGATCGGACGTTGCGTCTCGCTGCCGATGGCATGCGACATTGCCGCAGGTAAGAGCCCCAGGGATGCCAGTAGTGCGGTCATCAAGATGGCGCGCAGACGTTCGCGCGCTCCCAGCACCACTGCTTGGAAGCTGTCCTCTCCGCGTTCGAGCCGAGCTCGGATTGCGGCGACGACGAGCACACCGTTGAGCACCGCTTGGCCCAACAGAGCGATGAAGCCGACGGCTGCAGAAACGGACAGAGTCATGCCCACGACCGCGAGCCCCACCACGCCGCCCATCAACGCGAAGGGCGTGTGCAGCAGAATCAGTGTCGCGTCCCAAACGCTGTTGAAGGCCGAGAACAGCAAGAAGAAGGTGATGATCAGTGCCAACGGGATCACGACCTGCAAGCGTGCCATTGCGCGCTGCTGATTCTCGAATTCACCGCCCCACACCATGCGGTAGCCAGGCGGTAACTTCACACCATCATCCACTTTCTTTTGAGCCTCGGCAACGAACGACCCCATGTCTCGATCGCGCACGTTCATGCGCACCCCGACGTAGCGGTGTCCGTTCTCACGCGTGATCGCAGCGCGACCCGTTGCCATCGAAACATCGGCGACGGCCGACAGCGGGATCAGGTGACCATCTTTCAACGGCAAGCGGATATCGCGGATCGCCTGCACGTCCTCACGGGTGACGCGCGGTAGACGAACCGTGACGTCGAAGCGTTTTTCGCCTTCCCAGAGCTCACTGGCGGCGTGACCCGCCATCGCGGTTTCGATCGTGTCTTGCACTTCTTGCAGATCGAGATCGAAGCGAGCGAGCGCCGCGCGATCGAGCTTGACCGCGACTTGCGGGGACTCACCCGATTTCACGATGCCGAGATCGGCCACGCCTGGCACCTCAGCGATGATGTTCTTCGCCTTGTCGGAAGCGTCCTTCAAGGTCTCGAGCTCGTCGCCGTAGATCTTCAGCGCGACCTGACCAAACTGCCCCGAGATGTTCTCCGCGACGTTGTCGCGGATCGGCTGCGAGAAGTTGTACTCCAGGCCGGGGATCTCTTGCAGATTGGTCGCCATCTCTTGGATCAGCTTGTCCAACTCGGCGTGGTCCTTGCGCCACTGATCGATGGGCTTGAGCTTGACGAACACCTCGAGGTTGTTGGGCAAGGTCGGATCGGTGCCGTCTTCCGGGCGCCCGAGCTGCGTGATCATCGACACCACTTCCGGTGTGCGACGCAACAGATCCTTGATGCGCGGCGCGAGCTTGCGCCCCTCAGTGGGTGCCAAGTTACCGGGCAGCGTGGTCGTGACGTAGAGCGCGCCTTCGTTCAGCTCGGGCAAGAACTCCGAACCGAGGCGCGGTATCAAGACAAAGGATGCGATCAGCGTCCCTGCGGCCAAGGTCAACACGAACAGAGGCTGCATCAACGAGAAGTTGAGCGCGGGCGCGTACGCCTTCGCCGACCAACGCAAGAGCGGCGATTCCTTGAGCGGCTGGGCTTTGCGCAGCGAGGCCAACGCCAACACCGGCACCAAGGTGAAGCTGATGACCAGCGCCCCAACCAGCGCACTCACCACCGTGTTCGCCATTGGCGAGAAGATGCGACCTTCGACGCGCTGCATCGAGAAGATCGGGATGTACGCGGCGATGATGATCAAGAGCGAGAACAAAGTCGGGCGAGCCACTTCTTCGGCCGCCGCGAGGATGCGAGCTTTGATGCCCTCTTCGTTGGTCGGCCCGCCCTCGGGCACTCGATGGAACAAGTGTTCAACGAGGATCACCGCGCCGTCCACGATGATGCCGAAGTCGATGGCGCCCATACTGAGCAAGTTGGCGCTCATGCCGCGCGAACGCAGATACGCGAACGATGCGGCGAGCGACAACGGGATCACGGCCGCCACGATCAGCGAAGCGCGCAGCGAGAGCGTAAAGGCGAACAGCACGATGGTGACCAAGATCGCACCCTCTGCCAAGTTGTGGAACACGGTGTGCAACGTCGTGTCCACCAAATCGGTGCGATCGTAGAAGGGAACGATCTTCACGTCGTCGGGCAGAATGCGGTTGTTCAACTCGGCCAAACGCACGCGCAGCGAATCGAGCACGACGGAGGGGTTCTCGCCGCGACGCATCAGCACGATGCCTTCGACTGCGTCCTCGTTGCCGTCGCGGGTCACGAAGCCCTGGCGCGGCGCGTAGCCGTTATTCACCTGGGCCACGTCTTTGATCAGCACCGGCGTGCCGTCGCGGGTCTTGACGCGCGTGTTCTCGATGTCCGAGAGGCCGGCGAAGATACCCAAGCTTCGGATCACGAAGCTCTCGGCGCCACGTTCGACGTAACCACCCGTCGCGTTGCCGCTGGCCTTTTCCAGTGCTTCGAACACATCGTTCAGCTGCACGCCGAGCGAAGCCATGCGCTCTGGGTTGGGTTCGACGTGAACTTCGCGCTGCAGACCGCCGTACGACACGACGTCCGCGACGCCAGGCACGCTGAGCAATTGAGGACGCACGGTCCAATCCTGCAACGTGCGCAACGTCATTGGATCTGCCTTGGGGCTATCCAACGTGTAGCGGTACACCTCGCCAATCGGCGTCGCCATTGGCCCCAACCCGGGCTGTATGCCTTCGGGCAGTTCGGCATCGCGCAGACGCTCGAGCACGAGCTGCCGGGCCGGCTGCATCTCGACGCCGTCGTCGAACGTGAGCGTCACGAACGACAGACCAAAGAGCGAGATGCTGCGCAGACGAAACAGTCCAGGGGTGCCGTTGAGCGCGCGCTCGATCGGAATCGAGACGCGCCGTTCGACCTCTTCCGTGGGCTGGCCAGGGAAGAGCGTGATGACTTGGACTTGGGTGTCGGTGGGATCGGGAAATGCCTCGATCGTCAACGCCTTGTAGGAGAACCATCCGACGATGGCCAACGTCACGGAAAACAGAATTGCCGTGAGCTTGTTGTTGACCGAGTAGCGTAACAGAGCACTCAGCATGGGCGTTCACTCACTGCGCGAGCTGGATCTGGTTATCGAGCAAGACGCCGCCGTTTTGAACGACGACATCGCCCGCCTTCAACCCCGAATAGATCGGAATTTTGCCTTGATGCACCGAACCAGCGGTGACCGAACGGCGACCAAAGCTTTGATCCTGTCCCTGGACGTACACGTATTGATCTTCACCATCGGAGACCAAAGCGGACGCAGAGATCTCCACCGTGCCCGCGGGGGGCTTGGCCAAGAACTCCATGCGCGCGAAGGTGTTGGGCTTCAGGCTAGCCGTAGTGTTATCCAGGCGCACGCGCACGGGAACGGTGTGGCGCTCGGGATCGACGACGGCGGAGACGAGCTCGACCTCGCCCTCGATCTTGCGCCCGGGATTAGACGTGACCTCGACTCGGACTTTCGTCCCGATCTCGATGCCATTGGCGTTCGACTCGAACAGATCGGCGACGACCCAGACCGACGACAACTCGGCGATCGTCATCAACACCGATTCGGAGCTCTCGCCCACTTCCTGACCGGGTAGCACGTTCTTCTCGACCACGTTGCCATCGCGCGGCGACTTGACGAGGAACTCGTTGTCCGAGCGCGACGAAACCTTGAGCGCCGAGAGGCGTGCCGATGCCATGCGGTGCGCGGCCTCGGCGCTCTTCAGATCGCGCTCGGCGTTGAGCGCTTCCTTGGCGGGCAAAGCGCGGGCATCGACCAGCGCAGCGATACGGTCGTGAGCGGCCTTGGCCGCGTCCAAGTCGACGCGGGCGCGGATCTCGCTCTCGCTCAAGTCGGCAAGTTGTGGGCTCGCGATGCTGAACAGCGGATCGCCTGCTTTGACGGGTTGCCCCAACTCTACGAAGACCTTGATCACTCGACCACCGAGCGGACTACCCACGCGAGCCGCTTTGGTCTCATCGACTTTGACGGTCGCAGGCACGGGATCTGTCCAGCTGTCGGTCGCGGCGATCGCAGGTGCCAACTCCAACACCTTCCACTGGGGCGCCGATTGGGCAACCGACACCGTTGTGCCCTGCACCTTGACGTCGTTGTTGGGGGGCGACTCGGCTGGAGCCGGGCGCTCGAACTTCGCGGCGGCTGCGACGAGCCCAGTGCTGATCGCTAGCGCCACGGCGAGGCCAACCCAACGCCACGCCTTGGGGCCCGCTGCGGGTCTGACGACGATTTGCTCTTCGGCGTGATGTTCGGATGAGTGGGACACGTGATTCTCCTATTTTCCTGACGAGCAGACTAGCTAGCAGAGTTGTGCAGTGAGTTAATTGGCGCCAAAGCTGGCCAAATCCTTGGCATCGATGCCGAGCGAACGGCGCAAGCGGCTCCTGACCAGGAACAGATTGAAGCGCGTCTCGAGTTCATCGAGCTGCAGCGCCAGCAAGTCGCGCCGAACGAGCAGGCGATCGGTCATGCTCAATTGGCCTTGCTGGTAACCGGCATCGGCCGATTTGACCACCCCTTGCGCGCGCGGCAGCAAATCCTTCTGAATCAGCTCGAGTTTGTGCTCGAGGGCCGCTTTGCGCGACACCAGGCCGTGCGATTCACCCGCAACCTGTACCACCAACGCGTCTGCTTCAGCCTTGGCAGCTTGGCCCTCAGCCTCCGAGACGGATGCTTGGGAGGAACCGTTGTCGAAGAACGGCAATGGAATGCTCGCACTCACTCCAAGCGTGTGAGGTTGATTACCCGCATAAGTGTAGAAATCGCGGGTGTAGGAAATTCCTACAGTGGGATCGGGTACGGAATGTTTGCGCCAGAACTTGGCGTCCTCTTGGGACGCAGCGTTCTCTTCACGTAAGGCCAGGATTGCGGGGGCAGATTGAGCCTCATGCGCCGCGTCTGGAAGCGCCCCTGGCAGAGGCGTCGCGCCCTCGACTTGATCGAGCGAAGGATTGAACGGGGCGCACGACGTCGACAGCGCAACATCGCAAAATGCCAACGCCTCGGCGAGGTCCGCCCGGTTCTCGTCTGCCTCGCGTTGCACCGACGCTTCCTCGAGCAGCAAGCGATCGTGGTCGGTGCCACTGACGTCACCGCGGTCGAGACGGATTTGATCGAGCTCAATCACCGTCTTCGCCTGCTCGATGCGTTCCTCCAGCACTTGCTGACGGGCCTTCAGGTACGCGATGCGACCGAGCGCTTCGCGACCGTCCTGCAGCTTCTCGATCAGCAGCTCATGATAGTTGAGCCCCTCGGCGCTATCGCGGTGTTGGGCAGCGCGCGTTCGCGGCGCACGCTTGCCGATTTCGAACGTCTGCGAGACACCGATGCCAAACGAAATGGTTTGCCCGTAGCTCAAATCCGACGACGGCGTGGGTTTACCCACCGCGAGACCGGCAACCCCCAAATCGAGGGAAGGGTTTTGGTACAGTTTGGCGACGGACACGGCTTGGTGAGCGGCGAGGACGCGCGCACGCTCTGCGCGAACCTCAGGGTTGTGCTCCACAATCCAACGCGCCAACGCACGAGGCTCCGAAAGTAGGGAGTCTTGGGGCCCGTTTGTCGAGGCCGCTGGAGTTGGAGCAGCAGTTATCGGAGCAGCAGTTGTTGAGGCTCCTGATGACGGGGCACTTGATGGGGCCACGGCAGAAGGAGCGACGGATGCGTGCGGGGTTTGGACTCCGGTGGCAGGTGAATTCGCGGTCACGTCCGGTTGCGCGGCAGCCACGGGCGTCCCTCGAAGTGCTAGCACCATGCTGCCGGTGACCACCGCGCGCAAGCCGGAACGGACAGCTGAAAAGCTATTGCGTCGAATGAAATCGGGCTTGAAGTTAAGTTTCATACAGGATCCGGAAACGATTCGAACACGCCGGCAATGGAGTTCTTCGGTCAATGGGAGAATCAACTTAGAGGTCACGAGCAGATAGCCCGGTAGCGCCTCCAGTACCGCCAAAAGGCCGGCGATATTCCCACGCCAACCAAACAAACACGGCACCGAATAGGCGCCGGCCGCATACACCAAACCTCGTGTGGGCGCCAGCAGGGTTTTGCCTGCGCCTGGGTCCCGACGGGTTACCGGGCCGTCGC
>DATAHU010000112.1:0-21498 GCA_036263015.1 Polyangiaceae bacterium
TGCTCGGATGCCGAGGTCACGGGGCTCGAGTCCTACTTGGCGGCGCGTTACGCCCTGTAAGGACGAGGTCGTCGATTCACAAAGCGATACGCGTATCGCGGTTGGGTAACTTTCCGTGCAAGCGCCGCCGGTAAACGGGCAAGTCCCTTTGCAGAAGCGGGTGCGCCGTCGCGGGCAAGGCAAGCGGCGCACGCTCATCGCTTTGCGGGGAGTTACTCTGGTAGTACAAGTAGTGGTCGAAGCGTGCACTCGGATGCACCGTGCCGTCGTGGACATGGACCGTCGGGAAGAACAAGTTCGTGCGGTCGCGTGTCTGAAACCTTAGCGCCATCGGGTGAACATTGGCTTTCTTTCCCGGGGCGAGCCGGAACACGGCGAAGCCGAAGTCGTCATAGCCACCGATCTGTTGCCACACGCTCTCGGGCATTCGGAAGCGCGGGTCCAGGCGATCGAAGTCGCGTTGCGTGGGCACGAAAGAGGCCTCGAAGGCTCCAACGCTGTGTACCGGCAACGGCGCGCGTGCTTGGGGTGCGAAATGAATTGCTGGGCCGCCCCGCGCCGCTGGCATGGGTACGACGAAGAGCTGCGCCAGCGTATCGAAGAAGTTGGAGTGCCCTTCGAAACTCATGAACTCGAGCGCCTGTTCACCTGCACCGGGCAGGATGGGCAACGGGAGTATCATCGCCAGTTCCGCCGCGGCGCCCAACTGCATCGAGTAGACGAGCGCTTGTATGCCGTCAGCCTCCATGCGCGCGAAGATGTTCGTGTTGGCGACGTGTACACGCTCGGGACGAGAGAGGATCCGATCAAGCAACGAAGCCGAACGTCCCAGCGGGGAGAAGCAACACATGTTGGGTGATTAGCACAGCGCCACGAGGCCGCTGAAGCAGTGTCGTCAGCCGCCGGTCGCGGCCCGCAAACTGGCGTACGCTCCGCGCCGAGCTGTGTCGTTGGCAGGGGCGCCGGCTCTGTCGTCGACTGGGGCTTCAGCGACGCGTTTCTTTGGAACGCGGGCTGCTTCGACGCATGGCAGCGAACGCTGGCAGGCACCCATGGAGTACGGCCAGCCCCAGCCAGACGTCGTGTCGAGCTCACGGACTCAAAGCTGCATGAAAGGTGGTAGGGAAACCACCTTTGGACCGCGCGGCTCTCGGTGTAACGTGCGATTCGCAAACGGGAATCGCAAGGGGACCCCAGTCAGGACTGGGCACGCCAGGGAACAAAACACGTGGAACAGACTCAGCCGCTAGATCCATCAGCTTTGCCTACTGAACTCGCTCAGCGCCAAGCCCTCGGCGAGCGCTTGAAGCAACGTGCGCGCGAGACTTTTCAGCGCGGCGAGTTGATCTCTGCGATGCTGTTTGCGTCGGACGCGTTGATGTTGTTCCCGAACGACCGCTCGTATCTCGAGTTGGTCGACGAGATTGCGCTGGCTTCGCCGGACCCATTGTCGACGGTGCCTGTCGCGACCGGCGCCGTTCACGTGGCGACCGCTGCCGTGCGCGCTCGCATCTTGATGATGCAGAAGCGCTTGGCAGAGGCAATGCAACTTTTGTGTGAGGTCTTGGAGGTCGCTCCCGATCTTCCTTATTTGCCTTGGCTCGTTCGTTGGTCACCGCCAGAGGTGATCACGCGACTGGGTTGGGATTTGTATGGCAAACAAGTGGTGCGGACGGCGCTGCGGATTGGCATTGCCGTCCCCGCGAAGCCGAATCCCGACGATCCGCGGGTGGAGAACGTGCGCGCGGCTGCGGAGTTGTTCGCGGCGTTGCGCGCGCATTTCCCGAACGAAGTCGTGCTGTATTTCGGCGAAGCCATGCTGCGACGCCGACTCAGCGATCCGAACGCGACGTTGAGCGTGGCGCTCGAGGGCGCCCGACGCTTCCCTCAGGACTGGCGAACCCAGGCGGCTGCGGCGAACGCCTACCGCCAAGCGGGTCGCCCCGAGGAGGCCTTGCAGCATGCGCAATACGCGCTGACTATCGATCCCAAGGACAACTCGCCGTTGTTCGACGCGGGCTGGGCGTTCATGGAGGCCAAGCAGTTCCCGCGCGCCGCGCAGTTGTTTCACGAGTTGTTGTCGCGCGAGCCCGACTACGAAGACGCCAAACCGTCGTTTCACTATGCGCGCTTTCGCGCGTCTGGCAGCGCCGAGGATCGCCATGCGCTGCTCGTCTTGCGTGAACGGGAGTGGTGGAGTCACCTGACGCGTGAGCTGTGCGACGAGATCGAGCCCACTGTTCTGTACTACACGTATTTGCCGGGCCCCGGGGACGCGACGGCCAACGCGGCGCGTTCGTTTGCGCGCGAACTGCGGCCCATCCTGCAGTGCTGTGGCCAAGGGCTCGAGTGCAGCATTGGCTTCGAGAGCAAGTATCTAGAGGCGCCGAGCGTCGGGCTCGCCTTCGATCTCGTGATGCGTTCGCTGGGTGCCAAGGGGACTTTGCAGGTGAACGTCGAGGAGATCCAACAGCCAGATCCGCGCGCGGACAAGGCTCAAGCGCAATACCGACTCTGGGCGTATCAGGAGTCCACGCCCAGCCGCGTCTATCCGGCTGCCGACCCGCGCGTGCAGCAAGTGATCGGGGAGATTGCGCTGTTGTTGTTTCGCCAGGAAGTGTGGGATCCAGCGGCGCGCCAAGTGGCGCAGCAATGGGGCGTCAATTGGATTCACGGCTTTTTGGCGGTGATGACCGATCCGCCGTTGCCCCCTCCCAACTCGGGCTTCGATGGCTTCTATTGGGTTTACAGGTGTCAAGTCGCGGTTGCGCTCGTGCTTTCGCACTTGGGGCCTTGGGATACCGGGCCGGGTCGCGCTGCGTTGTACGCGCTCGCGTTCGGGCCTTCTGATTGGACGACCAGCGCGGCGTTAATCGCGTTCGGCTTTCGGGCACGAGAGAACCCAGCGCTGCGACCCGAGATCGAGCAATTGTTCGGCTGGTTGCGCGCTCAAGCTCCGGCGCGGGGCTACACCGACTGGGAGCACGTGCTGCCCGGCGTGTGGCTGGGTTTGGGGGCACACGACGAGCACGCGCGCAAAGCGCTCACGGCTTGGTCGGAGCAGCTCGAGCGAGATCCGGCCAAGAGCAACCGCGTCAAGCCACCGACTCGTCGCTACGGCGGCATGACGCTCGAAGAGTACGCCGGATTTTCGCAAGAGCGCGATCGCATCATGGCTAAGCTGGGACACGCAGGGGTGTTGGCTTCGGGTGCTGCGTTGCTCGGCTCTCCGCCGCCCGAGCTGGTGGCGCTCTTCGAACAGTTCAAACGGCCGCTGCGCACTGCCGATGGACGGCTGAACCTGTACGTGCCCGAGTGGCAGGAAGCTCTGAACAACAGCCGCGAGCTGCAAGAGCGCTTCAGCGAACTGCAAGAGCTGCGCACCTTCGAAAAGATGGGCGTCAACCGAGAAGAGAAGGCAGCGCTCGACGAAATCAAACAAGGCAACATGGATATGCATCTGCGGATGGCGCAGGCGCAGCAAGCGCAGCACGCCATCGCGCAAGGCAACGCGGGCGATCCCGATCCTGTCGTGTTCCCGGGACAACCCGTCGCCAAGCTGAGCGACTACGTTGCGATCTTGAAGGGCATGCAGCGCGGAGACATGATGGGCGCGCTCGGCCGCTATGGCCTCGATATGATGAGCTATGGTCAGGTGGCGACGGTTTGGGGCGCGAAGATGGCCGCCGACCCCGTGCTCACCGAGAAGTTCTCGCGCATGATGAACGGCTAGCCGCGCGCTCGACCTGGCGCGTCAACGGAACCCATGGCGCGCGGCGTCGCGGCGCGCTTGGGAGAATCTAGAATCGTGAGCGATTCGATCCGTACGCGCGGGTGCCCCGTATGACCTCCGAAGCGCGGTGCGATGCCTCGTGCCGCTGAACAATCAATAGTGGAGGTTCGACATGATGCGATACGTGGCGATTGGGTTTGTGGGTGCGATGGCGATGGCCTGCGGCGCGGAGGCCCCTGTTGCTGGCGAGGAGTTCACAGAGTCAGACGTGGACACCAACCAGGAGCCGCTCAGCATCACCCCGTCAGTGACTTCGCTGCCGACGGTCGAGTATGCGCCATCCGGCACGGGGCTCGTGCTGGGCGACGATCCCAGCGGCGACAACGCGCTGCTCGGGAAGAACAAGTGCACTTACGACAAACAGCTGCAATGCGATCAGTGCATCTCCGGCTGCGACGGGATCTGCGCCCAACCCGACGGTGGAGGCCGCGCTGGGGGGTGTGTCGGATTGTTCTGCCCGACGCGCTGCGACGTGTGCCAACTCAGCTGCTACACGACTTGCGGCAAATGCATCCCAACCATCTACAAGTGATGGCCGGGAGTTAAGCGCTCGAGGGCCGTCCGCGCAAACCAACGACGGCCCCGCACGCGCTCGCGGCCGCGCTGGCGATGGAAGAGCGCCGAAAACATGGCCACGTTGGTCAGACCGTGTTGTACTCTGCTCGTGCACTACGCGCAGCATGGGAACTCTTGCGCCGCTCACACGCTGGTGGTCATTTCGTACTTGTCGGACAAGTTCGTCGTGTCTCAACCGACGGATGTGAATTGGCATGCCGATGTAGATGAATACGTGTGGCCCAAGATTCGCTACACGCAGGCCGACGTGAATGCCGTCAACGACGCGCACGCGAAGCTCGCGGTTCAAGCTTGGCTGGGGGCGAATACTTCCTCTCCGTTCAAACTCGCGTCACTGGCCGAAACCCTGAAGTTCGGTGCAGAGGTTTGCGTGGGCCAGACTGCGCGCAACGCGGCGCAGCTCAACCCCGCCCTGGCCGTGGGTTTGAAGGCGGTCGACGAACTCGCGACCGCGGCGGGCAGAGCCATCGCAGTCAAAGACGGAATCGCCGAAGTGATCGCGCGTGCACCTGGCACGCGCTACGCGTCGATCGTCACGATGTTTGCCAACGGCGGCTTTCACAACGTCACCGTGCGCAAAGAGCCCGGCGGGGGGCTCGAGGTGCACGACTCCAACGATGACCAGTTCATTCGTTGGATGGCCTGCACCATCGACCCGGCCAATCCTCTCACCTGGCACTTCTCGACGCACGCGTGTCCTCAGACGTACACGGGTCTGAGCGTGCTTTTGACCCCCGCACAGCCCGCTGAGGACCACTTCATCAAGTTAGAGGTCGAACGCATCGCTGCCGTGGCCAAGGCCGAAGTGGAAGCAATGTCTCAACGCATCCACCTCGAGGTCGAAGAGATCGCGCGTCTTGCCAAGATCGAAGTCGAGAGGATCTCACGCGAAGCCGCGGCCTGGGTCGAGAAGATCGCGAAAGAGTCCGCCGAGCGTTGGGGTAAGTGAAAGAGCTCTCGAGCGCGGTCATCTCTACAGATATCATTGTTGGCAGTCCACCCAAGCCCCGGGCGGGCGCGGTGTCTACGCGGCCATGGCATCGTCAACAATCGGTTCCCTCGCGGGCGGCTCGGTCTTCGCCCTGCTCGTGTGTGCATGTGCCAACCCGGAAGCGCTGCAAGCGAACCAAGTCGCGGCCGAGCGCTTACACTGCGATCCCGAGACCATGGCCGCAGGGGTAGAACGGGAAACGGCGCAGGTGCGCGAATGGATTGTGGGTTGCAACTTCACGTACACCCGCGTGCACTGCCGTGGGCACTCGTGCTATCAGGCGCCGCCGAAGCCTCCGTGTATCGGTAACTTGCCGTGCTTCGTCGAAGATCCCGTCACGTTGGAGTGGGTCTTGCAGGACGCTCCGAAGCCACGCTGAGACAGAGCTAGACCCGCGTGCCGCGGCTCGCCTGCTAGATGAGCTGAGTCATTGCGTCAGTGAGGGCACACGCGCTATCGGCGCTGGATTCTCTAGGCCAAGATCTCGGGCCATGGCACCGCCAGCGGCACTGGGTTGGGGATGGCGCCAGCCCACGCTTGGACGAGCGCGCGGCGCTATTCGTTCTATGCGCCGCTGCTCGGTTTGGTTGGAACGTATCAGTGATTGCGCTCGACTCAACGCACTTGCGGCACGGGCGGATACGAAGGTTGTCCAGCATCGGTCGAGTCGCCCGTACCGGCGTCGGGTGAAGAGTCCGAGGGCGGCCAAGTCGTTGCGGGTGGGGTCGGCGTTTGTTCCGTGGGCGGCGGACACGGTCCCGGGATCACGTTCAGCGTGTCGTTGGTCTTGCTCGGCGACGCGTGCACGTACTCGATCGTCACTTCGCCGAGTTGCTTGCCGCCCAACGCGGCGTTGGCAACCCAAGCTTCGTACACGACGCGGAAGTCCCAAGCGGGCGCGTCTGGATTGGGGGTATAGTCCTCGTCCGTTGCTGGAGAGTCAGTGGTGTATGATCCGAGGCCGCAGCCGTTGAGGTTGCGATCGAGTGAGCTCGTAGCACCCAAGATCCAATCCGGATCGCCTTCGACCATCTTGCCGTCGCCGCCCAAAACACCGAGCGATGCGTAGCCAGAAGGCGCGTCGTCCGATTCGGAGATGTAGTCGAGCTTGAACTGCGTCGCCAAGTCACCCGAGCTGGTCGTGAACTTGAACTCCGCGTGATCACTGCCGAGCAGATCCTTGAAGGTATGACCGCCCTTGCCAGGCTTTGGTGGCTTGGGAGCCATTCCCATCATGTCCTTGGGGTTCATCCCCATGGGCGGCGCCGCCATTTGGGCGGACTGATCGACCGCGGTTTGGGTATCGCCCCAACCGATCGCGTTGGCCCCGTAGGTGTTGTCCACGAAGTCCGGATTGAAGGTCAAACGAATGTGATGCCACTCCTTGTCGTTGACGATTTCAAGCCGGCGCTCCAACTCTGCTGCGAGTTGAGTCGGATTGGCTGCGTCGAAGTAACAGGTCACAATCGGCGGGTCGTCGTTCGTCGCGCCGGAGCCGGGGTCGACGCAATCATGAACCGTAGTCGGCGGGATCTCGCTACCCAGTGGTTCCCCCGCGCCGCTCGTGCCTGCGCCTGGAAACAGGGTTAGCGCTTGACTAGCAGAGCTCTGCTTGGTGCCTTCGTCGCTGCTGGACGCGCCTTTCTTCGACGTTTGTTCAGTCGCGTCTTGCCCCGCGCAAGACAACAACCAACATGCTGACAAACCGAGGCCCATTCGAAGATTTGATCTCATCGTGCTACTCCTTGCGCTGGCTTCACAACGCGCTATTCGTTCGAGCCAAGCGCTCGATGAGCAGTGAGTATCCGCCCGCGTCGAGACCACACCAAGTTCGGCCTGTTAGCCGTCAGTTGGAACAACCGGGTGCGACCGCGCAGGGTCCTGCGTCGCACTTGGACGGCTTCGTGCAATCGACGCACAGGTGCGCGGCGACGTCACAGTGCGTTCGCTTCGGATCGCCACAGTGAACGTCTGCCGTGCACTCGACGCAACTCTCCGTTTCTGGTTCACACGCAGGCCGGTCGGGCATGCTGCAGTCCTTTTCGCTGGTACATTCGACGCAATAGCCGCGATCCAAATCGCAGAGCGTCGGCTTGTCACAAGCGCTGGCCGCGCTGCACCGGCGCGCACAGCGCTGCAAGTTAGCGTTGCACGCCTGGTCCATCGGGCAATCTTCATCCGCCGCGCACGCGACGCACGAGCCAGCAGCGCAGACAGGACGGTCTTTGGGGCAGTCCATGTCCTTGGAGCACGCGCATTCGGGTCCTTTACACTGGGACGTCGGCGCCATTTCTGGAGCCGGGCAGCCCATCGGATCCATGCAGCCCTTCGGTGGCTTTACTGGCTCATCGTCGAACAGTTCCAGCTGGCGCTCCGAGCGACAATCGAGTGTCAAACCGAGGCCAAGCAGGGCTGCCATGCCCGAGAGCGTCAATCGACGACCGAGCTTAGGGAGCACTGAGTCGGGTGGCTTCGGCACGAGCAAAACCATGGGGATACTGACGCAGGTATTGCCCTGCCGAAGCGCGAGCTTCGCTCAGGCGCCCCGCCGCTTTCAAGGTGCGGAAGTGTTCGACTCGGGCATTGTGCGCCAACTCCGAGCCGGGGTAACGCTGCATCAAGCTGCTCAGCTGTTGCAAGGCAAGCGCGGTGTTGCCGCTGTTGCGTGCTTGGCGAGCGCTCAAAAATAGTCGATTTTGTTCCGCCAAATCGCTCGCGTGTCCAACGCTCGCGGCGGGGGTGGGGGCGCTGTTCGCTGTGACGACGTCGCTCGCCGCAGGTTCTGGCGCCGTGGGCTCGGCCGGCGGGGGCTCGGCCGGGGCGGGTTGGGGCGCCGTGCTTTGCTCGCTCGCAGCCGCAGGAGCCGTGGCTGCCGAGCCAGAGGACCAACTCTGCCCGGCGTTGAGCAGGATGCGCTCGGACGCGCGTGTGACACTGACGATGCCTTCGTTCACGCTCACCCGCGTGATCGGAGCTTGCCCTGGGCGCTCGATGACTTCGACGCTGAACTCCGTGCCGTGTACTTGAACGAGGGCGTCGCCAGTTGAAACCGTGAGTTGTTGTCCCGGAGCCAGCTTCGGCACGCGCAGCGAGACCAAGCCACGCTCGAGTCTCAAGTGGTCGTCGGGCGTGGTGTTCTGATTGCCCTGTGTCGGGCTCAGATAAACGCGCGTGTGCGGCTCGAGCGCCAGGGCGGCGTGACTCGGCAAATGTAGCTGCGCCGGATCGCTCTCGGTCGTCAGCGCGTCGCCGGATGCGAGCTCGAAACGCCGAGTGCCGTCCAACGTGAGCCGGCCGTGACTCGATTCCACGAAGACCAAGCCCGAGTCGAGTTGCAGGTTCGCGTGGGGCGATCGACTCAGGGAGAAAACCAGGATCAGGGCCGCAGCCAGAGCCAGTGCTCCCGCAAGATAACGGGCCCTGGGCCCGACTCGGAGGTTCTCGCCAAACAGCCTGCGTGCAACCGACGTAAACCTGGTACGAGACTCCGGGCGTGCCGACAACTCCGTTTGCAACTGGGTGATGCGCTGCAGCACGCGCTGCCGACGCTGAGCTTCTGCTTCAGGTGAGCGCTCCGGGCTGCTCACTCGTTGCAGTGATCGAAGCGGACTCGATGACTCGGGGTCGGTCATTGCAGCTCCCTGTCTTCACTCGCCAGGCGCTCGAGCAGTTCCTTGCGTCCACGCCACAAACGCGTTTGCACCGCGCTCGCGCTCAAGCCGAGCGTGCTCGCGATCTCCGACAGCGACAGATCGTTGAGCTCGTGGAGGATCAGCACTTGTGCGTTGTCGGGGTGAACGAGCGGCAGTACGCGTCGGATGCGTTCGAGCTCCAAGCGCGCCGCAGTCTGTGCTTCGATGTTCGCGATTGGACTCGAGAGCGACTGTTCCTCGAGCTCCACGCGTGCGCCGAAGTTCTTCCGGCGACGCTGTTGCGTGCGCAACTCGGTCAGGGCGATGCGCGTCGTTACTGCCGACGCCCACGAGGTCAGGCTGCAGCTGCGAGCAAAGGTGTCCTTGTACAAGGTCGTCACGATTTGCTCGAAGGCGGATTGTACCAAGTCGTCGTGATCGGCTTGGCTGCGCCCGAGCAGCCGATGAAGCGTCCAATCGACGATGCGGATGAGCCGATCGTAAAGCAACTGCCCGGCGCTCGGATCCCCGTCGAGCAAGCGTGCAATGAGCGCGGTGTCTGTGAGTTGGGCATCGGTCACTCGGGCATCTGCAGGGGGTGAAAGGTTCGGCGCGGAAGCGGCCAAAGGTACGGGTGGCCGTGCAACCGGATCAAGTCTGACTGCGGGAGAAGCGGGCCGCACAACCTGCAGTAAGTGACCGCCTCGAGCGCGCCCATGCAAAGAAACTCGAAATCGGCCGCTCCGGCTCAAGGTCGGAAGCGAACACCGAAACTCAGGATGGCGGAGGTGCGCGGAATGTCAGCGATATGTTCCCCCTGACGGGTGATCGCGGTCGGCGCGTCGAAAACTGAGCCCTCGGCGCTGACGACGCCGGCCCAGGACCGTGACGAAGGCCAAACCAACCCGAGCCGAGCGCGTCCGCCTGGCTGCCACTGCGACGCTTCGTCCGTGCGCTCGCCGCGGCTTGCGGTGGCGGTCACGTGTTGGGCCAGTCCCTCCAGCTCCAGCTCGAGCCCCAAGTCGCGTGAGAGATCCCAGGCTCCCTCTAGGCCAAGCCCAAGCGTGAGCCAGTCGAGATCGAGATCCGGCGGGGTCGCGCGTGCCGTCGTGTAGTCGAAGCGCGCTGCAAACCACAGCGGAGTCCCGAACGCTCGAGCCGCCGCGCCCAATCCTGCCCCGACTCGCGCGCCGTTCGCGAGCCCCGTGCCGGTCAAAAGTAGTCCGTTCACCTGAACCCAACCCAGCTCCGACGTTGCAGGCTGCGCCTCGCGTTCGCCCACCATCAGCGCCGTCGTGAGTCCCACGCTGCGCCAACGTTCACTGGGTTCGTCGGCGGGATCGAAGCGCAGTTTGCGATGCGTCCACTCGCTGCGGCTCAGTGCCGCGTCTCCGACTGCAATGGTGACCTCCGTCTCCGAATTCCAAGTGACGACCGCGCTCGGTGTGGCGGTCTGTTCGCCTTCGCTGAGCGAACACGTCCTATCGCTCAGTGCTCTCGTGCAGGCAGCGAGCATCTCATCGACGTGCATCTCGGGTTGCTGCGCAGGGGCTTGGACTTCGATGGCCACCACGGGCAGCATGCCCGGAGCATAGCAGCAGCCCGGCCGGGGAATACCAGAGCCGAGTTTTGGGGTTGGGGTTGGACGTGCGCTTCGCTCGGGATGGCGCGAGAATGTTGGCGATGAAACCCGGCGACCACCCCGACTTTTTCCGCCTCGCCCCGCCGCCCGGGACCTCGCGAGAAAGTGCAATTCACCTCGATCGCGATGGGCAGTTTTGGAACGAGGGAGACAAGGTCACGCATCCTGCGCTACACGCTGCCTTGACGCGTTGGATCACTCGCCATCCAGACGATGGCCGTTTCATTCTCAGCAATGGCTACGATTGGACGTACTTCAGCGTCGCTGATGCGCCGTACCTAGTTAACTCGCTGAGCGTCGGTCCCGAGGGCGTGGTGCTGACCTTGTCGGACGAGACCACGGAGCCACTCGAGCCCTCGCGGTTGCGTGTGGGAGATGCGGACGCGCTTTACATTGCCGTCAAAGGTGGACAGTTCGAGGCGCGTTTCACTCGCCACGCTCAAAATCAACTCGCCCAGGTTTTGGTCGAGGACGCACAGGGCAGCCTGGCGCTCGAAATCGCCGGCGTGCGTTGGCCGCTTCCGTACTGATTCATGCGCTCGCGAATTGCAGCGCAAACTTGGGCCCAACCCCCAAAAATGCACGCCCGCCGGAGACTGCGTTCCTCAGTTGCCGTTCGACGTCGCTTGGCAACCCGAGCTGCAGGCAAAGCCTTGATAGCAATCGTCGCAGGTTCGTGCGCAGTCGAGTTCGCAGAGCGATTTCGCGTCTGCACACTGCCGCTTGCACGCGCCATGGTTGCCCGTGCAAGTCAGTTCACACATCGAACGATCTCGCTCGCAGTTCAGATCGCAAGCGTCGAACGGATCGTCGCAACTCGCTTGGGCCATGCAGGCCGGCGCCGGTCCCGCCTCGCTGGGCGCGTCTGCATCGCTCGAGGCACTGGCATCTCGAAGAACGCTGGCGTCGGCGCTGAGTGACGAAGGGACAGCGCTGGACGGCGTGAGTCCGGCATCGAGCTCGGGCGCTGACGTCGGTTGGCTTGGCTTGGCGCTCGCGTCGCGCTCGTTGTCCGACGGTTCGTCTGGGGTGAACGGACCCGTCGTCGCTTGTGCCCCAGTTGCATTCGTAGCAGCATCAGGGCCGTCGTGCGGTTCGTTCACTGTGCCCGATGAGTTGTCGGTACGGGTAAACGGCGTGCTGTCGTCCGAAGCGGACGCGTCACTGAAGGTTGCCCGATGCGAATCGCCTGCATCCTGTTTGGCGACTGCGTGTTCAGTCGTCGAGGGTAACACGAACTCGTTGAAGTTCTGAGTGCAGCCGAGCGCCGCCGTCAGACTCAGCCAAAGCATTGGCGACCAGCGCCCAGTGAGCGGCGCCCGATGTCGTGCGTTGCTCTTCACAACGACCTCCGCAGCCCGATGCCAAACGGGCTGATCACGAAGGCCGTCTCGGTTTCGCTCGGCTCGAGCAGAAAGAGCGTAACGGCAGCGCCCAGCCCGGCCAACCCCACGCCGAGCCCGATGTTGGCGAGCAACTGCTGCTGTTTGCCGCGGTCGATGCGATCCGCTTCGTCACTTTGGCATTGCCCGCCGGGACACGCAGCGAGCAGTTCGTCGTGAGTCTTTTTGCTGCTGAGCCCGAACACACCGAAAGCGCCAAGACCCACGACGCCCACGGCTGTCGCGGCGTACGCATACGGTCGCAACGACGTCGGCTCGTGTGTGATCGCGACGGAGTCAGCAGTCGGCGGCGGCGCGGACGCAGGTTCGCCAGCGGGAGGCGGCGCGGCCGCGGGAGCAGGCGGTGATCCTTGCACGCTGAGCGTCAGTTCGACCGTGGCGCCCGGCGCGAGTTCGAGCGTCCGTACGATCGTGGCCGCGCCGGGGGTCTTCAGCTCCAACTGCGACTTACCAGAACGGGTTACGACCGGTTCACCCCAGGCGGCGCGCCGGATGCGTTCACCATCGACGAACAGCTCGGTCTCGGGCGTGGCGCCGTAGATCGCTAGCTTGACGAACGCCAGCGTTTGCGCGAGCTCCGCTCGTTCCGCGCGCGCGGCGTCGGCTGTCTTGGTGTAGCGCGACTCCTGCTTTGCCAACTCGAGCGCCTCGATCATCGTGCGACCGTAGGCCACGAACGCTTCGACGTCTTTGCCCAACTTTCTGAGGCAGCGCGCGCTGTACAAGCGAGCGTTGGGGCTACTGACGATCGAACGCGAGGCGTCGAATTCCTTCAGGGCTTCGCTATAGTCGCCAGCGGTGAACAGCTCCTTCCCGCGCAGAAAACGGCTCTGGGCTTGCTCGACTTGCACCGGACTGGCGGCTGTCGGATCCACTCCTTCGGATAGCACCGGGGCCTCTTCTGCAAAGGCGACAGAGGGGTTCAGCGCTGCCTGGCCAATCACCAGGCAACCCAGCCCCAACCAGCAGCGTATGCCGAGCAACATGATTCAAATCCCTTCAGGGTCGTAAGGCGAGTTGGCAACGTGCCGAGTGCGCGTCGCGGCGGCACGGGGTGATGGTTTCGGTTGAGGAGTGTCCTTGCCAGCGATCGTAGGGGAGGGCGAACTCAGGCGCGTCGCGGCTTGTTGCCCCGTAGGCAGCGCTGGCGGCGGTAGGTTCTGAGTGCTTGCGACGGGTGCACCTTTGGCCAGCGCGGATTCGACTGTTAATCCGATAGCGTTAGCACTCTTCGCAAGTTGGGCAGGGACCGCCCTTTCGGCTAGGCTTGGCTCTGAAATCGAGCTCGGAGCTTCGGCCGTTGGCGGGCCGGCGTCTTGGTCGCTTGGACCGAGTAGTTTCGAAATCCCCCACACGACTGCTCCGAGCGCAACTCCGACTGCGGTAGCGGCAGCCCAACGCGCTCTGTTGAGAGCCATCGGCGCGGGCGCTTTGGCCAGCACGATCAACCCTGCTGGCTCTTGCGACACGGCCACGCTCAAGTCGGAAGCGTCTGTCAGCGAGCCGGGCGCGTACGACGGCTCACGCGTGGACGTACCGAATGAGTCGAGACCGGGCGCGGTCGGGGGTTTGGGCAGCGCCAGCGCGTAGGGCTCCTGTTGCACCGGAGTGGCGCGTTCACCCTGCTGCGAGAGCGTTCTTTGGACCAGCTGTTCCAAGTCCGTCTTCAATGCGACGCGTGGACCTCCCGCGTCGAGAATGGCGTCGGCAAATTCACGCGCTGACAGCCAACGTTGTGCTGGCGTGATGGCAAGCCCACGCAGCGCGACTTTGAACAAGGGATCGGTGGCGTACTCTGCGAAGAACGGCGGCACCGCGGGTTGGATCACCTGTAAGTTGATCACCTCTTCGCGCGGCACACCACGCCCGACGATCGCTTCGAGCAGCATCACGGCGACCGCGTACAGATCGGCTTGGTCACCCTGAGGCCGGTTGCGTGGGTTGCTCCGTCCTTCGTAGGCGGAAGGCAGTGAGCGCTTGCTTTCGCTGCCCCGGGCCAACAACACGCTGGCGTCGCTGCGAAACAGCACGTTCGATCCGCAGATCGAGCCGTGAAATCGCTCTGCGGGGCTCTTCGAGACGTCCGTGTGCAAGGTCGAGAGCGAATGCAACAGCTGAACGAGGGCTCGCAGGTACAGGGCGCGCGAGACCGGGCTTGCTTCGCAAATGAATTCCCAACTCAAGCCGACACCTGCCGCATCCAACGGCACCGGGATCGAGCTGAAGGTTCTGCGCGTGGGCTGTGCTTGGTCCTCCAAAGCCACGGGTGAGGCGCGCCGACTCTCTGGCGGCGGACGCACTGTCGCGATGTCGTTCTCTTGCGACTCTTGGAGCGATCGCGGCGGAGGGGGTTTGGGACGACGAGGGGGTGGAGCGTTCACGGAGCCTATCCGCTCAAAACGGCCCAACTGGCCCAACGCATCACGTGGGACGCACCACAAACGCTCGGGATCACGCGCCTGGGCTGATGAACGCTCCCAAGCGGTAGAGTTGCACCCGGCTTTTCCGCTCCGAACGGCACACCAGCGCTCTGGTCGCGGTGGTTCATTGAGTGCGCGCTGAGCACACCCAACCACTCCCGCCGACGGGTCACACGAACCAGCCGCGCAGCGCGCTAAATTCGAGGAGATTGCGCGTGGGCTGTCGTTGGCGTCGTTGGGATAACATCGCGCGGGTGCTCGAGCAGCGTCGTTGGGACGCGGTCGACGCCGTTCTGTATGCGTGATTGGCGATCGGTGTGCGTGGCGGTGAGTTCTACATCACGCCCAAAGCGGGATTCTGCGTCCTGCCGAAGATCTGTCAGCCCTGCTGAGTCGAACGAGCAGCCTAATCGAACGTTGGCGGAGTGTTAGCCGAGCGCGAGAGGTAAAGTCGGCAAGCAGCGCTGCCGTACGCGGCTCTGGACTTCAGTGACGGCGAGGCACTGAAGCGGAGAGGTCACTGGATGCGCTTGTTGAGGCCGAATTGGGCTGGCGTGGTGTGGGTGAATCTGTGTGTGCTTGGGGCTTACGCGTCTAGTTGTGCAGTGACTGGCGAGAACGCCGTCACGCGTCATCAGATCAAGCCGGTCACGCTGACGATTCAGGGCCGAGTGGTCGATGCGCAGAGCAAGCTCCCGCTGGCGGAGTTCGACGTTATCTTGCTGCGCACCCAATTCGGCAGTGAGGACTATCAGAGCTTCGGTCCAAAGACGCAAACGGACGAACAAGGTCAGTTTCGGTTCGAGGCCGAGCTGGACGCGGAAGCATACCTTTACCTGCTCGCAGTTCAGGATCCAGCCCACGCTTATGCAAGCGATACCAACACCGAGATCTACGCCACGCGCGACGGGACTTCGGACGTCGGTGAAATATCTCTGCAAGCTGCCAACCAGGATCTGAGGGGCACGATTCGGGGCCATGTCTATGCGGCGGTGGGAGGGGCCGTAGGCGCGCCAGCGCTGGGTTCGGCCCTGGTCAGCGTGATCGATTCCGAATCCGGCGAAGCCCTGACCGAAAGCGTAAAGACCGAAAGCGATGGCACTTTCGAGTTAACGAACACCCCGTTCCGCGACATCACGTTGAAGGTGACCGCCCCCACTCCCGATGACGCTGCGGGCGATAGCACGCAACAGAAGGCGAGCTACCGGCTGATCGACGCGATCTCGCGTCGCATGAACTTGGCGCGCGCACTACCCGAACACGCTGACGCTGGCAGCCCAATGCTCGACGTGGGTAGGTTCTTCCTGCCGGCCACGCAGCGCAGCATGCTGGATGGCAAAGGCTCGGATCAGTTTCTCACGATCGTCTTGAGTTGGGATCCAGGGCCCGCGCTCGATTGCGGTGCCGCGCCCCAGAGCGCCCACGACTTGAACGGCAGACTGTATCTCCCGGGCGCTGATTGCGACGTCAATCACCTCGGCGGTGAGGAGCTTTCACTGGCCTCGGGCGCCGCATTGGACCCGGGCGGCATGGGCAGCGGAACCTGTTTCTGGCCACCCTTTCTCGGGGGCGACGACGTACCGACCGTGGGCGACGACGCGCCGGAGGCGTCCGACACGGAGTACCGTGCACTACTTTCCGAAGAACACTCGCTCTTTCAACAGCGCTCGGCCGACGAGATCGAGCCCGCGGACTGTCCTGATCTGACGGCACTGGGCGCGGCACCTTGTGGTCGGGCCCTGGCCGCAGACACCGGATCCGAGACCTGCGCTTTGGCGGCTGTGGCCAACGTCTCGACGGATGGCAACGAACCCGAGGTGTTCACGCTTTTCCGTAACCATGTCACGCGCAGCTGGCCAGAGGATCTCGGGTACTACTACGAACTCGATGTGACGGGAGAGGGTGAACTCTCGCGGCGCTACCCCACGGGGATCGCGGCGTTCACGGTCGTCGGCGAGGACGGTGCTTTGGTCACGTCGCACCCCGTCGTGGAGGTGTACGACGCAGGCGAGTTCGTTGCGCGCTACGAGTTGAGCGCCCTCGAACAATCCGCGGCGACGCGCTGGACTCCTTTCTTGATCGAAATGGGGAGCCGTGAACCCGATCCCAGTACACCGAAGGATCTCTACTTTCGCGTGGTGTCTTACGACCAAGTCGCGGTCAGCATCAACTCGCCACCGTACTTCTATCAAGACGTTTCGGTCGACCACGCTCGCTTGGACGATGGCGACGAAAGAGTTGCGCTGACGGGGGCCACCAGTGCCGTGGCGTTGACGGGTACACGGCTGTCCGTGCTCGGGCAGACGCGGATCGATGGCGCGCAACGCCCCGCAGAATTTCGCTTCGACGAGGCATCGGGGTGGACGGCGTCGCCTCTGGCTGCCGAATCGAACGCCGGCGTGGTCGTGGAGAAGAATGGCGCCGTGCTGGCGGCGCTTGGTCCGAGCGTGTACCTGGACGGCGAAGAGCTCGAGCCCGCCGACTCGGAGCTGGCTGGAATCTGTGGGGGGTGGGTTTACGACGTGGCCGCGATCCCCGACGACCCCAATGCGACCTTCCTGGTGGCAACCGCCTCGGGACTGGCGTACCTCGAGGGGCCGCGAGTGTCCGATGCTGAGCTTCAAGACCCCGCCTGCACGTTGCTGCCAGAGGCAGAGGATGCGCCTCCGCCCCCGCCTGCGGGCGCACCTCCCCCAGATTTCGATGCCGGCGTCGACTTGCAGGCATCGAGTCTGGCCCCAACTGCGCCGATCACCAAGCTCGCCTGGCTCGCCAATCGCTCGGTGTTCGTCGCGGCTGCTGGGGACAGCTTGTACAACGTTCACGTCAACGGGGGCAGCGAGCCGACACTGGTTTGGCCAAAAAACGAGTTCGACTGGCAAGAGCTCACGGACGTGGTGCAGATTAACACTCTACTGGTGCTCGGGGACGAGCAGCTGCAGGACGTGTTCGTGGGTACCGAACGGGGCGTGATCGTCGTGCGTGGGGGGCCGGGCTTGGGCTCCGAGACCCGTCTCGCTGATTGTGAAGGGGTGAGCGACGAGGACGGAAGACCTCCACCGTCGGAGACCTCGGTGCTTGCACTGGCGCAGTTCGGCTCGCGTCTCTACGTTGGAACCGACTCGGGCCTCGCCGTCTCCAGTACGACCGACGAGAGCGCCGCTGAAGTTGCGGCCGACGAGAAAGCGACGAAGAAGAGCGGCGAACCGAGCGTCGAGCCCGAGAGCAAGGACACCGAGGTCGCAATTTGCGTGCGTTGGTTACCGACGCGGGTCAAAGGCCAACTCGATTCGCCGACGGAGCTGCCGGTGTTTCCCCCAGGTCTGACCGTCACAGCGCTCGTCGCGACGGATGAACGACTCGTCGTGCTGACCCGGGACAAGGGTCTCTTCTTCTTGGAGGGTGACGCACCATGAGGCCTCGCCTGCAGTTGAGACACCCATTGGGACCAGTCTACGTGGCGATGCTGAGCGCATGGGCGAGAGTGGCTTTGGCGCAGGATTCCGCGTCTACAGCAGCTGTTGCCCCCGAGCCGGCGTCCTCGGCGCCGCCTGCCGCGACGTCTGCGGCGCCCTTGACTCCGCCCGTCGTGAACCTGCCGGATCCAGCGGCCGAGGCTAGGGCCTTGCAGAGCAGTGCACGTGATGCGGCCAAAGCAGAACTAGAGGACGCCAAGACGCGCGTACGCGATACCGCCAACCAGGAAATAGCGGACGCGAAAGGACGCATCCGCGAGACGGCAGAAGAATTGAAGCAAACCGCGATCGAGCGCGCACGGGTCGAGACCGATATTTTCAAGTTCGGGATCTTCCCCAACAGCGCGGGCTTCATGGACGCCCGCGCGCACGCCCGCTTGGCCTACGCCGAGCACCTGAGTTCGGGCCTTTACTTGGACTACACGACGGCGCGCGCCGTCGCGCAAGCCGAGAGCTCTAGCCGTCTCGAACGCTTGGTGCGCGAGTATCGCGCAGAGCTCGATGCCATCAAGGGCATCATCTTGATTCACCAGGGCGGGGGCTGGTCATGGTCGGTGGAGCCGGGTGCCAACGGCAAGCTGATCTACCAAGACATCCAGGATTCGGGCTTTCAAACCAACAGCTTCAGCGAAACGGTGTTTCGTTCGAACGACGTTGCCGTCGCCCAATGGGTGACTTCTGCCAAGCTCGATTCGACGTTGGTCGTAGGTGAACATTTCACTTTCGACCTGTCGTCGGAGTACCTGCCTTACATCTACCAGCGAGAGTCGGGCACCAGCGTGAACAGTCAGTTCGACAACCCCGTCGATTTTTCGATCTCGAATCGCACTCAGGGTTTCCAAGTGAAGTTGGATCTGATGCTCGAAACGACTCACGCCGGACGCTACACGCTGACGGGCAAAGCTTACAAGACCCAAGGTGAAGTCGCGTCGCGCTCGTCGTTGATCAACGGCAACTTCGAATACACCTTCGACACGTTCGACAAGGCCTCCCGCGAAGACTACTGGCTCGAACTGACGCACACTGCGAGCTACATCCCTTGGTTCGGGACGCTTGCGCCCGCGATCGCGTTGGCGGTCCAACAAAAGCGGATCACGACGGCAGACAACACCCTGCAAGCGCAGACCTTCAAGGTCGGCTTTTTACTGGAGTGGCTGTGAAAACGAGTTCGCGCTTGGAGTTGTGCATGAATGGCAGGGCGGTGGCTCGCAATTGCGCCAAAGGGTTGCTCGTGGTGTGCGCGCTGTCCTCGGCTCTGGCGTGCGACAAGGGTGAACTCGACCAGACCGAAGAGCCCGCCGGGATCCGAGTCAGGGTCACCGGTCACGTCGTGGAAGCGGGGGCTACGAGTTCCGCGCTGAGCGACCAGGCCGAGATTGAAGCCAGCGTGTTTCGCACTTCGGGCGACGGTGATAGACAGAGCGCGGCAGGTCCCTCGAAGCTCGACAAAGACGGCAAGTTCAGCCTGGCCAAGTTGAGCGTCGAGCCTTGGAACGAGACTTACGAACTCGTGATCAGTGACGCTGCGGGTGTTTACCGCGAGCGCACACTGGCGCTATTCGCGCTGTCGGCCGGCACCCTCGACTATGGTGAAATTGCGCTGACGCGCCTGGAGACCGAGGCCCGCACGCAAGTTCGTGGACGCACGGTCGACGCTGCGACCGGCTTGCCGGTGGCGGACGCGCTAGTGAGCTTCTACGGCAGTGCGCTCGAACCGGTTGGTAACACGCGGACTGACCAAGACGGGGACTTTACGCTCGAGGGGCTACCGGTACAAGGTTATCATCTCGAAATTGCGGGCGACGACATCAAGAACGACTCTGCCCCCGAGGGCTACGTGAAAGGGAGCTTCGAAGCGCCTTTGAGTGCGGGCACCGACAACAACCTCGGTAACCTGGTTTTGGCCCCGAAGCGGGAAGCCAACGAGCTGACCTTGGTCTTCGTAGGACCGGTGGGGACGGCGAGCGACGGCAGTCCGACCGCAAGCTGCCTGAAGCGTCAGCCGAATCCGCACAAATCGCCGATTGTTGGGATTACGCACTATTTCCCGGTGCCCGCGAGCATCGACATCAATGGTGCGTTTGGGCTGCAATACGAGCGCTGGGGCAGCGAGGGACTCACGCGGCCCGATGGCTTCGGCTTTGGTACCGAGTTTTGGCCCGTTTTCCTCGGGCTGCGCTCTGGTAGCACTGGGGTAACGGTGGTTCCGGTTGGACAGGGCTATGAACTCGTCGAGCAAGGTGGTGCGCGCTTCGGCGAAGAGACGCGGACCAACGCAGCAGGCGAAGTCGTGATCGACGCGCGGGTCTTCGACTTCGACGACGCGCACGTCGAGGTGATGACGTTTCCGCGCGTCAGTCCCTTGGACAATCCGCCGCGCGATCTCGGATATTACTATCGTGTGGGGGGGCAACGGCGCTTTCCGGTCGGCGTCGGCTTGTTCTCGGCCAATGTCCAGTGCTTCGAGAGCAGCAGCTTGGATGTTTACCAAGGAGACTCACGTCTGGGACACTTCGAGCTAGCGACCAGCACGGAACTCGCACAAATCGGCGAGCTCACCGAGTGGGCGCCGGTGATGATCGAGACAGGGTTCAGTGATCCCTTCAGCGGCGCAGAGCCCGGCCCCGTCGATGGCGGTGTGCCGACACTCAACGATACGGTCTACCTTGGCGTATTGCCCTTCGGAGCCGTCGATCTCAATCGCACCACCCATCTTCAGGCCTATGAACAGCCCGCTGGCGTGCGCTCGCTGGGGGACCAATTTCGCGGGTGGGATCCAGCCCCGACAGAGCTGCTCCACGCCAAAGCGGCGAGTCAGCACGCGCTGTTCATCGGACGCTACGCGGACACTTGGGGGGCGTGGATGTTGGACGGCAGCTCTGGTCCCGTGCGAACCGAGACGCACCTTGCCGGAAAGAGTGATCGCCTCGCCAAAGGGGACGTGCCGCTCGCGATCGATGTGGCGGAGTTCTCGCGGGGCTCCGAGTTCGCGATGGTCGCGGTCGAGAACTCGTCCGGTGAGATCGACATCAACCAGTGGGTAGGAGGCCAGTACAGCCAAGCCTTCGAGTGCGGCAAGCCGTTGACATTGGGCTACGTGGCTGGGCAGTTGTTGGTCGGAAGTAAGCAAGGCTTGGCACTGCCCGAGTGCTCGAGCACGAGCGAAGTGCCCACGCAGCCCGCGGCAAGCACGCGTTGGGTTCGTGACTTGGTCCTCGACTCTCCCTTCGACGGCGTGCCCGTCGTCGCGGTCAGAGAGATCAGGAACGAACAAGGCTTGCCCGCGATGCTGATCGGGACGACCGGCTCGGGATTGTGGATCGGTGATCCGGGGGCAGACGAACCCTGGCAGCGAGTCGATGGCATTTCGGAGAAGGCAGCGGTGGTCGCCGCCACGACGACCAGTGACGCCCTGTACGTGCTCACCACCAACGCGCTGCTCAAGCTGAATTCGACCAAAGCCGAAGTAATCGCAAACGACGCTGACGCCGACTTCGGCACGGTCGCGGGGGACGATCCCGATGCAGCGGTCCAACTGACGTCGCTCGCCGCATTTCGCGATCGC
>DATAHU010000113.1:0-28378 GCA_036263015.1 Polyangiaceae bacterium
TGGGCCTCTTCGAAATCGTCGTTGCCTTGTCGCGCCCAATGCCGCTGTTCGTTCAAGCCACGACCACCGATCCCAACGTCGGTCCGATTCGTCAATTCCGGTCAACGCTGTCAGTCGCGGCTCGAACGACGCCGAGTGACACCGTTTCCTTGCAAGTGCCGGTCACGGCCTCTTCAGGTCGGTGTGTCGACGTTGCCCTCTTCGATTGGACCTTGGAGGCGCTCTGGCAGTTCGATTCGTGTCTCGACGTCGGTCAGCAAGAGCAGCGAGAGGCCTCAATCGAGGCACTCAGCGCCGACTTCCCGATGTCGAGCCCGCCCGCGCTGGCAGCGGTCGTCGAGACGGCTGGGTGTTCTCTCGCACGCCAACGACAGTCACCCTTCGGACCGCGCGTTCTAGCGTTTCTCTTCAGCGTGCTTCTCTCACGCAAAGCAATTGCGCGACGCGCAGTCGCCTCGCTCAGTTGAAGCCTCAAAGGCGACTGAGGAGCTCGGCCTTCTTGGTGGCAAACTCGGCGTCGGTGAGGACGCCTTTGGCTTTCAGGTCCCCTAGTTTTTCGAGTGCAGTCAAGACGTCTGCGCTGCTCGTTGGGGGCGGCGGAGTACCGGCCTGATTGGCATAGTTCGACGGCAAGCCGGATACCGCGGGCGGCGGTGGGGTCTGTTGCGCGAACACGGGTTGTCCGTTGCGCCATGTCACTGGTAGTCGTGATAGATCAACAGTGCCGTACTGACTGCTGAAGGTTATCGAGCCGCCGGAGCCTTGTTGTTGCGAGAATCCACCGATCTGGTGATCGAGCGTGTCGTACACCCAAACCTCACCGCCCGTCTTGACCGCCAAGCGAGACGAATTGCCGAAGTAGGCGTAGCGCACATTGTTCTGGCTGCCCGTGGCGCTGGGAGAGCCGAGGTCACGGGGCCACCAGTTGTCTTCGGGATCAGGAACGAAAAGGCTGGATGAGCTCGGCGCGCCGTTCGCTTGATACTGGTGGTGGCTTCCGCCCTGGCTCTGCGACTGAAAGCTTCCCGTTTGCAGTAGCCCCGGTTGGTTAACGAGGATGTTGGCGATCTCCGAACACAGGTTGTCGACGCGTCCCCTCAGGTAGTTGTTGAACATGTCGCCGAGCATGATCATGCCCCCGCGCATCCACTGCCCGGAGCCGCCGAACTCCTGGTGACTGAACTGGGCCATGCCGCCGTTGCCGTTGAATACGGCAAACAGCATGTGAGCCACGGCGTCGTTGCTGAAGCCGTGACGGCTCGCCAGGTCGTTCACGATCCGTTGCCCATCGGGCGAGAGCTGTCTCATGCCCGCCGTCTAGCACGAAGTGCGTCAGCGGGTTGTGGCATCGACCACTAGACTCTGAACCGACGCGAAATCGGCGGCCGAGACCTGACCCAGCGAACCGCGTCAGGCCCCGCTGAAGCGGTATCAAGGCTTCAAAGTCAGCACGCCCGGTCGATACGGGAGTTTGTCGTACGCCGGGTTCTGCGACGGATCACGGCCCTGATACAGCAGCTGTAGATTGCAGGCATCTACCGTGAATGTTTCATCTGGATTCGTGCGCACCAAATCGCCGTGGCTGATGTCGTTGGTCCACGCGTTGCCGCCGAAGTCGACGTTCGCTTTGCCGGCGAAGGGCGCGTTCTCGCTCGCCGCATGCGGCGTCCAATCGCCTGCCAGATCCGTTGCCGTAAACGACCTGAAGAAGCGCCCGCCGCTGCCCTGCGCTTCCACGAGCATCAAGTATTGTTGGGCCCCTTTGACCCTGTAAACCTGGACCGCTTCGAACAGGTTCTGTGAAGTGTCGGTCATGATCGTCTCCTGGGCGCCGAACGTGCCCGGAAAGTCGTCGATCGACATCGAAGAGCGGTAGATGCTGCCGTTGTCCCCTGCGAAGAACAAGTAGCACTTGTCACTGTCGCAGATTACCGTTTGATCGATGGGGCCGGTGTTGGAGTTG
The DNA here is from genome assembly GCA_036263015.1 of Polyangiaceae bacterium. Lineage (GTDB taxonomy): Bacteria > Myxococcota_A > Polyangia > Polyangiales > Polyangiaceae > SZUA-265. The sequence continues at coordinate 1,964 of DATAHU010000113.1, forward strand.
CTGATCTCGCCATTGAACAGCGACTTGCCGTAGGACCACGACCCGGCGTCCGTCGGATCGCTGGAGGTGGCGTAGCAGAACTTCGACGAGCACCACTGATAGGCGAGGACCCAGACGTCCTTCGGCGCGAAGTAGAACAGCGTCGGCGCGACGGTCGAGGTGCCGAGCTTGGTCTGGGTCGCGGTGGCCGCCGCGTCCCAGTCGGGGAAAGTGAACATCGCCGAGCCGTAGTCTGAGTCGTCGTGCATCGACATGTAGACGATGTGCTGCCCATTGTAGACGACGCTCGTGAAGTCTTTGAGTGAGACCCAGCCAGACTTGGGCTCTGCTACCGGACCCGTGGACGTCCACTGGAGCTTGTTCGGCAGCGGACAGGTCTGTTCACTTTCTCCGGTGCCACCTGCTGCAGGTCCGTCAGCGCCACCGCCGCTACCCCCGGTGCCGGGCGCGCCCCCGGTGCTGGGGCCCGGAACACTTGGGTTCGCCGAGTTCGACGGCGTTGGCATCGGACCCTGTCCGCCCGCGCCGCCCTGGGCGGTCGGCGCGACCGTGGGTCCCGTCGCCGGCACGCTGGGCATGTTTGCCGGCACCGTGCTCGTCGCAGGCGGATTGGTTTGACCCGTGGGGCCGTTGCTGGTCATTCCGGGCGTAGCCGGCGCGGGCGGTCCGCCGACACCGACAGTTGGGGAACTCGGCTGGTTCACTGGGGTCGTTGGGAGCGTGGCGCTCGGACCGGAACTCGCCGCAGGCGACCCGGTGCTAGCGCTCGGGGTTCCGGTGACCTGCGGTGCCGCTATGCTGTCCGCCGTGGTCGCTCCGTCGGGGCTCTTTCCGTCGCTGCAGGCGAGCGCCACGGCCGCAAGCAGGAGCCAACGCGTGTTTTGCAGCCCGCCAACGAGTGAAAAGTAGCGTTGTGACTCGAATCGGGTGTGCTTGTCGTACATGGCCGTCTGGCAGTGGCGCCCGGCTTCCAATCCCGTCACAAAATAAGGAGGGCCGAGCTCGTGTCCCGAATCGCGTCATCAGGCCCCGACGCGGTGAGGCCGCAGCTCTGCATCAGACTCGAGCCGGATCGCCGTTGGGCGCGTCGGCGTGGCGGGTGATCCAGTCCAAGATGGGGGTAGTGGCGAAGGTCGTGACGACGGCCATCAGCACCAGCATTGCAAACAGCGTGGGCGAGATGATGTGAAGATCCAACCCGATGTTCAGAACGATGAGCTCTACGAGCCCGCGTGTGTTCATCAAGATCCCTATCGACGCCGCTTCGCGATTGGCGAAGCCTGCGATGCGCGCAGCACCAAAGCTGCCGCCGAACTTGCCAATCGATGCGACCGCGATGATCACGCCGCACACGACCCACTGTGACGCCCCGTGCACCAAGCCGATCTCGGTTCGCATTCCCGTGAATGCGAAGAAAGCGGGGAGAAAGAGCACCACGACGAGATCTTCGACCTTGTTGACCAGCTCGCGCGCCAGGCGCGAGTCGTGCGGGATGCAAACACCGAGCACGAAGGCACCGAAAATCGCGTGTACTCCGGCTGCCTCGGTGATCAGTGTCGAGAGCAGCAGCGCCACGATCACGACCGCGATCGTGCTCTGCGGGACGGTCTTGCGAAGTTCTTGAGCGTGCACTGCGCGAACGATCACAGGTCTTGCCACGAGCAACATGAACCCGACGTAAGCGCTCGTCAGAACGACGGTGACGACGGCGGTCGAGACGTTAGCCTTGGCGACCGCGATCACGAACGCGAGCAGACACCAAGCCGTCACATCGTCGACCGCCGCGCAGGTCAGAGCAACGATGCCCAAACGGGTCTTGTGTGCGCCGCGATCGGTCAGCATTCGCGCGAGTACGGGGAACGCCGTCACCGACAGCGATACCCCGAGGAACAACGCGAACACCGTGAACGACACGTCACTCGTCGACAGTTTTGGATAGAGCCAAATCGCAAGCCCCGAGCCGAGCACGAAGGGCAGCAAAATGCTGGCGTGCGAAATCGCCACCGTCGCATGCGTGCGGTGCTTGAGCTGCGCGACGTTCAGCTCGAGCCCGACCAGGAACATGAACAGAATCACGCCGATCTGCGCGATGATCGAGAGGAAAGGCGCCACCGATGGCGGCAACAGGTAAGCCGTAGCCGTCGGCGCAATCCGGCCGAGCAACGAAGGCCCAAGCAGAATGCCCGCAATCACTTCGCCGATCACTGCTGGCTGATGCAAGCGCTTGCAGAGCGCGCCACACAGGCGAGCGGCGACGATCACGACGACCAGCGCGAGCAGAACGTGGGACAGCACATCGGTCTTCGCGGGGGCTGTAGCGACCGCAATCGCGCCTTCCAAAGGAGCAGGAGCCACGAGCGTCGCCCCGATTGATCGCACCAGCAGCAGCAGCCCAACCGCCCCACCGATCATCAGCGGATAGCCCAACACACCCATGACACTTCGCTGCTGCGACGGGGTCGACATGGCCCTGTAGGATAATGCAGCGGGCGCGCGAGCGGCTGAAAAAGCGGTGGCATCCCGGGCTGGTCGAGCCTCGTTGCAATTACTACTGCACATAGTAGGATTCAGCGGCCGAGACCGCGTCATGAAATTCCGTCTTCGCCCGGGCAAGAAGGGACTCGAACTGCGTCTGCACGAACTCGAGGCGGCGATCATGGACGTGGTGTGGACGCGCAATCTGTCGACGTTCACCGTCGCAGACGTGCTGGGCGTGCTCGAGAAGAAGCGTGACATCGCTTACACGACGGTGATGACGACGTTGAGTCGCCTGCACGACAAGGGCGTGCTCGAGCGCCAACGCGACGGAAAGCGTTACCTCTATTCGAGCAAGTACTCACGCGAGGAGTTCTTGTTGTCCACCGCGCGGGTCGTGCTGGATGAGGCCGTCGGAGGTCAACAGGCGATGGCCATGCTCGCCGAGAAGGTCACAGAGGCGTCTGCCACCGAACTCGATGAGCTCGAAGCGCTGATCCAGAAGCGCCGAGAGGAACTTCGCCGATGATCGAAGCTGGCTTTCCGCTGCTCGGCACTGCTTTCGTGGTGCTGATCGTGTTGCCCGCCTTCGCGCTCAGCGCCAAACTCGCGCTGCTCGGGATTGAGCGCACGCGGTTCATCGGGCCTTTGGCCGCGCTCAATCTGCGTTACGTGCTGTTGATGGGTTCGAGCGCGCTCCCGCTCGCCTGGTTCGTCTCGGCGGGTTTACACCAGGCCGAAAGCGGCTCACCCCTGGCGTGCTTGTTCGATCACCACACTGCGGCCAAGTGTTTCGAGCCGGGCTTCTTTGCTGCCGCGCTCGCTCTGGCCATCGCACTGTTGTCGCTGCGCGTCGTGCTTGGACGGCGCGAGGCGGTCGAATCCGATTGCGCTGCGGCACGGGTGCTCGCTGCGCGTTTGGAGCGCCTAGTGGCGCGTCGCCCGAACCTCGAGGGGCTCCGCGGTCGTCTCTTGGTCACGGGCGCGGAGCGCTTCGCGATCGGGACACAGGGCTTGCTGAAGCCCAGGGTGCTCGTCGGCGTGCATTTCGCTGCGCGGCTTTCGGACGAGATGTTGGCGGCCGCCCTGGGGCACGAACAAGAGCACGTGCACGCGCTCGATCCGCTGCGCTACTTGATTCTGCGCATCGCTCTCGAAGTGAATCCCATTGGGCGTTTGCTCTTGGCTCCGCACGTGGCGCGTTGGCATGCGGCGCGCGAAGCGCACTGTGACCGTGAAGCGGTGATTCAGGGCGCTCTGCCTTTGCCCTTGGCCGATGCCATCGTGCTGGCTGCGCGGCCCCAGCGCTGTGAACCTGTCGCGCTGGGTGCGCGCGATACCGCGGTGCTCGAATTCAGAGTGGGTCTGCTCTTGGCGTTTGCCGAGAAGCGCCCGACGCGCACGGGCCACGACGGGCGTTCGGCCATGCCGTTGTCGGTCATCCTGGTGTCGCTGGCGTTGTTCCTGCCGCACCGAGCGGGGACCGGTGCCCTCGATTCGCTCCACACGGGCGCCGAGCGCGCGTTGACTTTCTTCTTCTTGCATTGAGGTGCCCGCGTGAACACGACGACCTGTCTCGGCTCGCTTCGAACTACTAGTTGCTGTAGTAGTTGGGTCCTGGTGCTTGGCGCTTGGGTCGTGGTCGGCTGCGGCAATGCTGCGCTGAGTGGCAAGGGCGTAAGCGACGCGCACGAAGCACCACTAGTGCATTTACGCGCGGCGGACCCCGACAGGTCCGCGTCGAACCCTGCTGCGCAGAGCGACCCAACCCCAGTCGACCCAGCCCACGCGCGCGAGGTCCAATCGGACGCCGCATTGCCAACTGCAAACAGCGACGTCTCGTTGGCGACGATCCTCGCCTTCGCCGACCAGCATTCGCCCGTATTGCGAGTTGCGCGCAGCACGCGTTCGCGCGCAGAAGCAGCGCGCGTGGCCGCCTCGGTCACCACCCCCAGCAACCCCGAATTGACCATCGCCGCTGGACCGCGCCTTGTGAACGCCGGAACCGGCGTCGAGCTCGAGCTGATGTTGATGCAGCAAGTCCAAATTGCCGGCGAGCGAGGGTTGCGTGTCGCAGCATCGGACAGTTTGGCCAAGCTCACCGACGCCGAGATCGAGCAAGTGCGTTGGACGGTGCATTGCGAGGTGCACGCGGCGTTCCATCGCACTCTCGTCGAACAAGAACGCGCGCGTCTCGCCGGCGCGGTCGTTGGCTTTCAGGAGGAAGTGCTGCGCGTGGTCGAACGACAGATTGCGGCAGGCGAGACTGCGCCGCTCTCGCTGCGTTTGGCGCAAGCCGAAGTCGCTCAGGCGCGCCAAGTGTTGGTCGCGGCCGAGCAAGCGTTTACGGCATCCCGCATTCGCCTTGCAGAGCTCGCGGGCTGGTCGGTCGCAAGCCCGCCCTTGCCCACCAGTGGCGTCGATAGTCCGCGTGATCCACCAGCGCTCGAACGGCTGAGCCAAGTCGCTCGCGAGCATTTGCCCAGTCTGCGCACGGGTGCTGCTCGGATTGAGGAGGCAACGTCACGCGTGACGCTTGCGGATAGAGAGTCTTGGCCCCGGCCTGCGCTTGGCGTCCAGTATCGGCGAGAGGATAACCGCGAGCTCGGCGGCACGAGCAACCTCGTCATGGGCGTGCTCTCGTTGCCGATCCCGAGTTTTCAGCTCAACCAAGGGGAACGTGCTCGTGCCCGCGCGGAGGTGAACGTCGCGCGCGCCGAGCTCGATGCATCCGAGCAGTTGCTCGATGGCCAAATTGCCGAAGCGCGCAGCGAAGTGGTCGCCGCCGCGGCTCGCACGCGGGCTTACGGGACGGAGATCCTGCCGCGCTTCTCAGAGAACCTCACGCTGTTGAGACGTTCGTTCGAGCTCGGGGAGATCGACATTCTCGCACTCTCGACCGGGCGCGAACGCTTCTTGCGCATCCAAAGCGACGCTCTGAGCGCTCAACAGGATTACTTCGTTGCCCTGTCTGGCTTGGAGCGAGTCGTTGGCGTCGATCTGTGGCGCGACGACCACGACGAAGGGCATGCCCAATGACTCGCCTTGGTTTCGTTCCGCTTGCGCTGCTGGTCTTTTCGCAAGCTTGCACTCGATGGACTTCGATAGGTAAACAGAGCGAGCCTGAAGCCAAGCAAGAGTCGAGCTCGGCACACGAGCCGGAGCCAAGCGCTTCCGATCAGGTCGAGCTGACACAAGAAGCCGTTGAGCGCGCAGGCATTCGCGTCGGCGTTGCGGAGCGTCGCGCGCTGACGGGAGGCGTCGCCATCCCTGCGGAAGTGCAATTCGAGCCGAGCAGCACGGCGCACGTCAGTCCGATGGTGCCCGGCCGTATCACGCGGGTTTCTGTCGCGTTGGGGGATCGCGTCAAGCGCGGCCAAGTGCTCGGCGTAGTTGCGTCGAGCGACGTATCGAGTGCGCGCGCCAAGCTCGACCAAGCGCGGGCTCGGCTCGCTGCGGCGGAAGCGACGTTGAAGCGCCAACAACAGTTGTCCTCGGAGGGTATCGGCGCTCAGCGCTCGCTGATCGAAGCCGAGGCCCACGTTGGTGAACTGCGCGCCGAGGTGGAGGGTTTACAGCGACAGCTCTCGGTGTTCGGCTCGGGCAGCGCTGGCGAACTCGCTCTGCTGGCGCCGATCGACGGCGTGATCGTCGATCTGCACGGTACGTTGGGCGAGACGGCAGGTCCGGATCAGCCGGTGTTCATCGTGACCGATCCGACGAAGGTTTGGGTGCGAGGCAACGTGCCCGAGCTCGAGCTCGCCCTCGTACAAAGTGGTTCGGCCGCGATCGTTCGATTGCACGCGTTCCCCGAGGTCGCGATGCCCGGCACGGTCACGTATGTGGCGCCAGCCCTGGACGAACGCACGCGTTCGTTGCCGATTCGCGTGAGTCTACAGGCGCCGGACGCGCGTTTGCGCAGCGGTCTGTTCGGCAGCATCGAACTGCTGGGCGGTCCCGCTGACGAGCGAGTGCTCGCTGTGCCGGTCGAGGCCGTCGCGACGCTTGCAGGACAATCCGTGGTGTTTGTCCCTGCAGAACAGCCGAACACATTTCGCGTCCAACCGGTCGCCTTGGGCCGCCGAGCTGGCGGCTTCTTCGAACTGAAATCGGGGTTGAGCGAGGGGGCCGCTTACGCGAGCAGTGGCGCGTTCGTTTTGAAGAGCGTGATCAGCGGCGTTGCGTTCGGTGACGAGGACTGAGCGGGCATGAAGAAGTTCCTGGAAGCCTGCCTGCAGTGGCGCCTGCTCGTCTTCGCGTTCGTCGCCATCGTAGCGGTGTTGGGACTGAGGAGTGCCAAGCATTTGCCGGTCGATGCGGTCCCTGACATCACCAATGTACAAGTCCAGGTCTTGACCAACGCTCCGGCGCTGGGGCCCGTGGATGTGGAGCGTACGATTTCTTTCCCCGTCGAGTCGGCGATGAGCGGCTTACCCGGGGTTGAAGAGATCCGCAGTCTCTCGCGCTTTGGGATGTCGGCCGTGACCATCGTTTTCGAAGAGGGGACGGATCTGCTGCGAGCTCGGCAACTCGTCTCCGAGCGACTGAGTCGCGCGCGGGAGGGTCTGGGCGCAGGTGCAACGCCAGAGTTGGGGCCCTTGAGCAGTGGTTTGGGGGAGATCTTTCAATTCGAGGTGCGCGCGCAAAACCCGTGCGCGCCCGGGGCGCCCGATACCGAGCAGTGCTACACCGCGATGGAGCTACGCACCGTGCTCGATTGGTTCGTCGCGTACGAGCTGCGCTCGGTGCCCGGTGTGGTCGAGGTCAACGCCTTCGGCGGTGAGCTCAAGACCTACGAAGTCGAGGTGCTCCCGGATCGGTTGCGCGCGCTCGAGGTTTCGCTCAATGAGCTGTTCGCCGCGGTTGAACGCAACAACGCGACCGCCGGTGGCGGCTACTTGGTGCGCTCGGGTGAACAGATACTGGTGCGCGGCGAGGGGCGCATTCAGTCCCTCGACGAGATCGGGGACGTGTTGATCGAGACGCGCACCGATGGGGTGCCCGTTCGCGTTCGCGACGTCGGACGTGTTCATTTGGCGCCACTCGTACGTCAGGGCGCGGTCACACGCGATGGCCGCGGCGAAGTCGTGACCGGCACCGTCATGATGTTGATCGGCGCCAATGGCCGCGAAGTCGTCGAGAACGTCAAAGCCAAGATCGCCCAGATCTCACCCTCGCTTCCACCCGGCGTGAGCATCGATCCTTTCTACGACCGCGCGGAGCTCGTAAACCGCACGATTCAGACCGTTGCCAAGAACCTGGTGGAGGGCGCGCTGTTCGTGATGGGCGTGCTGTTTCTCTTGCTGGGCAGCATCCGTGGCGGGTTGATCGTCGCTGCGGCGATCCCCTTTTCGATGTTGGTGGCCTTCAGTGCCATGAAAGCGCTTGGGCTGTCCGGCAATCTGATGAGTCTCGGCGCGATCGACTTTGGGATCGTGGTCGACGGCTCGATCATCGTCGTCGAAAACGCGGTCGTTCATTTGGCGGCTGCAGCGCGGGGCAGCAAGCAAACCTTGAACTATCGCGAAGCGGCCCAGGTCGTGCTCGCGTCCGCGCTAGACGTGCGCAAGGCCGCGCTGTTCGGCGAGGCCATCATCGTGATCGTCTACATCCCAATCCTGACCTTGGCCGGCACCGAGGGCAAGATGTTCAAGCCGATGGCGATCACCGTGCTCTTCGCGCTGCTCGGTGCCTTCGTGGCGTCGCTCACGTTCGTGCCCGTCTTGGTCGCGACGTTTCTGCGCCAGCACCCCGAACTGCGCGAGCCGTTCGTGGTGCGCCTGATGCATCGCGTTTACCCGCGACTGCTCGCGCCGTTGATGCGCGTGCCCAAACTCGTGATGGGAGGATCGTTGTTGCTGCTTGGCGCGGCAGTCTTCGTCGCGTTGCACATGGGCGCAGAGTTCGTCCCTCGCCTGGATGAGGGCGCCTTGATCATCGAGATGCGACTTGCGCCCAGCGCTTCGCTCGAACAGAGCGTTGCGCGCAGCACCGAAGTGCAGCACGCGTTGCTCCAGCACCCAGAGATCGCCTCGGTCGTTTCGAAGACGGGCCGCCCGGAGATCGCGACGGACCCGATGGGCGTCAATCAGACGGATGTCTACGTGTTTCTGAAGCACAGCGTGCACGCTGAAGATCGCGAACGTTTGGTGCAAGAGCTCGACGATCACCTGGCGCGTGCGTTCCCCGATTGCTCATTTGGCTTCAGTCAGCCGATCGAGATGCGCATGTCCGAGATCAACGGGGGCGTTCGCTCAGACGTCGCGGTCACGATTTACGGCGATGACCTCGCGGTCTTGGAGCGCCTGAGCGCAAAGGCGCAAGCGGTGTTGCGCTCGATCGCGGGCGCATCGGACGTGAGGGGTGAACAGCTGGCCGGGCTCCCCACGCTCGAAGTCGTCATCGACCGCGCCAAAGCGTCTCGCTACGGCATCTCGGCGCGCGACGCGCTCGATGCGATCGAAGTGCTCGGCGGTCGCAACGTCGGGGACGTCTACGAGGGGGAGCGCCGCTTCCGGCTCCAAGTGCGCGTTCCGGCCGCACTGCGCCAGGACATCGAACAAGTGCGTAACCTGCCCGTCAGTGGTCAGAACGGTCCGCTCGTGCCGCTTGGGCAAATCGCGAGCCTGCAGATCGTCGATTCACCTGCGAACGTCAGTCGCGAATCCGTGCGCAGGCGCACCAATGTCGAGGTGAACGTGCGTCACCGAGATCTTGCGACCTTCGTCAGCGAGGCGCGCCAGCGCGTGCAGGCTGAGGTGCAGCTGCCCCCGGGTTACGTGATTCAATGGGGCGGAGAGTTCAAGAACTTGAGCGCCGCCTCGGAGCGCCTGGCGACGGCCTTGCCAATCGCGCTCGGCCTGATCTTCGTTCTGTTGTACATGGCCTTCGGTCAGCTCAAGCCCGCGCTCTTGATCTACTTGAACATTCCCTTCGCTGCCGTAGGTGGAGTATTTCTGTTGGCTCTGCGCGGCATGCCGTTCTCGATCAGTGCCGCGATCGGGTTCATCGCCCTGTTTGGCATCGCGGTGCTCAATGGCGTCGTTCTGCTCACCACGATCAAGAAGCTGTGTGGCGAAGGTAAATCACCGCGCGAAGCGGCTCAGCTAGGTGCCGAATCACGGCTGCGTGCGGTCGTCATGACCGCCATGGTTGCTGCATTGGGGTTCATCCCCATGGCGCTGTCATCGAGCGCCGGGGCCGAGGTGCAGCGGCCACTGGCGACCGTCGTGATCGGTGGGCTACTCAGCGCCACGTTCCTGACGTTGTTCGTGTTGCCGGTCTTGTTCGCGCATTTCCATCGCAAAGACGCGGCACTGCGCCCTTAGAGCGGGTCAGCGGGTCTCAAGACCTCGAGACCCGCGACGAGTGCTGGAACGAAGGGTCCTGCGCGTCCTTTCCAAGGTCTGTTAGACTCACCCGATGCGCTTCAGCGTCAGGGATGTCGGTCGATCGAACTACGCATTGCTACTCGCAGGTCACACAGCCACTCTGGCGCTACTGATAGCCTGTGACAAACACGCGGATTCGGTGTCCACGAGTTCGTCTCTGGCAGACGCGGCGCAGCCACCGAACACACCCGCTAACGCTCACGACGCGGACAACGAAGCGAGCAGCAGTGAGTCAGAGCCCAGCGGATCCGCAACGCAGCCCGGCGCCAACGCCAGTGAGGCGGGGGTGCCCGCTCCAGCCCATTCACCCACGCCTGCGACAGGGTCGCCCGGTTCGCCCGCCGCACCAAACCCAAATCACGACCAGACCGACTCCGGCGCGTCGACTACCAACGCGGGTCCTTCGGCAAATCCCCCGGGACCCGTCGGCCCCGGTCCGATGACGCCAAGCACGGCGTCGAGTGCAGACGCCGGACCGAGTTGCAATCCGAACGACAGTCTCGAATGCCCGTGTCCCGCCGGACAACTGCGCTGTGACGGCGTGTGCACGGATCCGTTGACGGACGCCAAGCATTGCGGCGCAAGTGACGGTTGTGAGCTCAGCGAGACACCAGGGGTCGCCTGTCAGCCGTTGAATGCGGTGTGCGCGGAAGGTGCGTGCATGCCTTGTGCTGCGGACCTCGTGGCCTGTGCCAACACCTGCATCGACCCTGCCAGCGACCAGTTGTTCTGCGGAGCCGCTGCCGGCTGTTCACCCGAAGAGCACACGCGTGGAGATCGCTGCGCGAATCCGGAGCTGTGCGTTGCTTCGGCTTGCCTAGAATGTCTCGTGTTCACCGCGCGCAGCGCTGGTTTGTCCGCGCACGCCGAGCCTCAATTGGCGTTCGGTGACGTGACTTCAGACCTGCTTCCCGACGTGGTCGCCGTAACCGCCGATGAATCGGGCATCGTGGTGATTGCGGGCAACGGCAGCCCAACGACGGTATCCGATCCCGTGAGTCAGCCCCTTGGACAAGAGCTCGTCGCGCTCGGCATGGGACGCTTGGACGACGATCAAAACTTGGATCTCTTGGTTGGCGATCGCTCCCTCGACCAAGTGCAAGTCGTCCTGGGCAACGGTGACGGCAGTTTCGAAGCGGGAGCGAGCTACGCCATCAACGGCGGACCGAGCCAAATCGTGCTCGGTGATTTCGATGGAAATCAGACGCTCGACGCGCTCGTGGTGGCCGAGGACGCCAACGAGCTCTCGGTGTTGTTGAACGCCGGTGACGGCAGCTTCACCAGCACCGAGCCCATCACGGGCGAAAAGCAGTTGCGCGCGGCTGCGGTGGGCGACATCAACGGAGACGGCAACTTGGACGCCGTGGCGGTGGGTCTGGCCGACACCGTCATGGTGTTAATCGGTGACGGTGATGGTGGCTTCGAGCAGTCGTCGCACCCGACCGACGGCTATTGCAGCGCCGCGCTGCTGGTCGACTTGGATGGGGACGAGATCTTGGACTTGGTGACCACCCCAACGCTCTCCGGCTACAACGTCGAGGTTTCGATCGGCAACGGTGACGGCACCTTCCAAGATCGGCACCGGCTCAACGCGAGCTTCAGTACCGACGCCGTGGGCGGCATGCCGAATTCAATCTCAGCTGCCGATTTCGACTTCGACGGGCAGCTCGATCTCGTCGTCGGGATGGAATCGGGCATCACGATTCTGTGGGGGCATCAGAACTGGGCGGCGGACAACCGGCGCTCGGTCACCGAATACAGTGAGTTCCAGGGCGTGCTCGCTGCAGACTACAACGGTGATGGCGTGACCGACATCATCACCGCCCTGTACAACACGAATCAGGACTTCCGCGTGTACTTCGGCTCCGTCCCTGACGGTTGTCCCGCGCATCCCTGAAGTTCGCTCAGACTCGGTTGAGCCTTACTCGGCGTTGCCCGTCGCGTCAGACTGGGGGCCAGCGCCAGTTCCCAAAGCTTGCACTGCAGCACTCGCCAGGGCGCGCGTGGTTGCCGTCGCGTGCCACACCGAGAGCAAGATCATGACCGGCACCGTGCAGCCGAGGACGAGGTTGCTGGCACCAACCAACTTCAAGCCCGAAGCGAGCAGCACCACGACCAGCGCAGGTCGGATCCAGTGATCGGGAGCGCGTGAGGACAAGCGCGCACCGACGTAAGCGCCGGGAATCGCTCCGACCAAGATCGAGCTCGTGAGACCGAATTGGAAATCACCGAACAGCAAGTGGCCAAGTGATGCCGACGCCACCAGGGGGATCGCTTGGACGAGATCCGTACCCACGAGATCGGAGAGGCGGATGCGCGGGTAGAGCAGCAACAACAACACGATCACGAGCGACCCCGAACCGACCGAGGTCATGCCCACGACCAAACCACCGACGACACCGACCAACAAGGTGGGGATCGGGCGAACGGAGAAGGGACGCACCGAGTTCTTGTTGTCGGGGCTGCGGAAGCGCGTCAAGGCGGGGCGCGCCACGATGCCCGCGGCCACCAACAACAGCGCGATGCCCAGCGCGAACTTCACCGCCGACTGAGTCGACTCTCCATGACCGAACGAGGTCAGCATGAAGACGCCCGCGAACGCCGTCGGGATCGAGCCCATCACCAGCCACTTCACGAGAGACTTGTTCACGGTGCCGCGGCGCCAGTGAACCCCGCCAGCCACCGGCTTCATGAACAGCGAGGCGACCAAGTCACTCGAGACCGCCGCCAGCGGCTGAACGTTGAAGAACAACACCAGCAACGGCGTCATCAGCGCCCCGCCGCCCATTCCCGTGAGCCCAACCACGAGTCCAACGAACAGGCCGGCTGCTGACACCGCGGGATCGATGAAGTGCATACCCGGCCAGCTTAGCGCACGATTTTGAATTCCCTATCGGAATTGTGCGGGAATTATCTCCCAAACATCAAGTATCTGTATTTATTGAGCATTGTAATTGGTTTTAGGGCCGATGGAGGCGCGGCCCCAGCTGGCTAGCTGGGCTTTGAGCTGTTTTGCCGCCAGCGCGTAGCCGCCGTTGGAGCCGTCGATGAAATGGACGTGGTCACCGCTGAACGAGCGCACGAGGCACGTCATCAGCGCGGACTCGGAGCGATGAATGCCGAACGCGATCAGATCGTGCTGATGTTCACGCGTCAGAAACTCTTCGATTTGCTTGGCCTGCTCGAGCGAGACATCGACCACCATCCGCAGCACGTCATCGAACTTTCGAAAGTCGCAGTTTTGGATCAGCTCGAGTGGGTAAGCCTTGCCATCGAAGCCGCCGGCGGTCTTGCCCGTCGCGGTCAACACTTTCCCGATCACGGCTTTCTTGCGAGCGAAGGCGTAAGCCTTGTCGTACTCAGGCCCAGTCGTGCTGCCGCTCTTGGCGCGCGCTTCTGCCGAGAAATCCCCAAACGGCCCTTGCAGCTTCAGGCCGCGCAAGCTCACGGGATGACCCGAATCGGAGCCCAAGATCTGCTCCAAGGTCGCGAGCACCTGGCGGTACGTGGCCGTCTTGGCGCGACTTTCCAAGCTGCGCGCCGCGACTAGCAAAGACAAGATAACACCACGGTTGGTGGCGATCGGTTGCCAGCGACACTCGAACCCCTCCAAGCTTATCTCGTTTGGCCCGTGCGGGGGGACTTCGGTGATGGGATCCGGGGGGTCTTGTTTGATTCGGCGCTCGGCTGCCGAGAAGCCGTCACCCATGAACATCGCCAGTACCGTGTGCGGACTCACGCGAAAGCGTGCGACGCCCACGCGTTGGCCTTGCTGCAAGAGCTGGGACACGGGGACTACGCCGCAGCGCAGCTCGAGCTCGTAAGCTTCGCGCGCGAGCTTGCTCAAGCCGCGCAACGCCGTTTCGCACTCAGCGCGGCGCGACTCGGGGATCAGCAGCGTCGCGCCGTCGCCGCCGAATACGAACGGTAACTCGATATCGGGCAGCGCGTTGCGCAGTGCGATGATGCTTGCGGCGCCCAACGAATTGACGTCGCGGTAGCGGCCTTGTTCGATGGCCTTGGTCGAACCTCGGACGTCCGTCACCACGACCAGCCAGTCACTCGGCGCGTCGCTGTAGTGCTCTAGCTCCGCGACGTCTGCGAACCGATCCAGTTCCGGCAGGGACTCGAAGAAGTGCTCGGAATCGCCCACGCGGGGCAGGTTAGCCGCGGCTCAATCGCCGCACAACCCATACGGGACTTTCAAGCCGTCGGTGCTCTAAGCGATTGCGACGATTGTGAGATCGCGGGTGCCGCCCGGGACACTGACTTCGATCTCGTCACCCACGCATTTGCCGAGCAGGGCCCGTCCGATTGGAGAGCTCTTGGTCACAGTGCGGACGGGGCCCACCTCCGTCGCCACGCTCAGGGCGGCGCCTCCAACGCCGACGAAGTATACAGCGACTTCGGATTCGTCCGAGACGGCCACGAGTGCGCCCGTGGCGACGGGGTCCTCGTCGTCGAAGGGGCGGGGCTTCAGCGCGCTCCACGACGCGAGCATTTGACTCAGTTCGTCGACTCGAGCCGCTTGTCCCCGCGCCAAGTAACTGGCCTCGGTGGCGCGTGTGTCTTTGTCGCTCTCGGCCTTGGCCTCCTCGTGAGTGGCGCCCTCGGCCGCGCTCCTTTGACTCTTGAGAGCGGCTTGGAGATCGACTTCGACCAAGTTTCGAAACTCGGCGATCAACCTTGCCTTGTCCAGTTTGCGCAGATCCACGCTTGGAGATTACACCGGTGTGCCGTCCATCGAACCGAAAAACTCGCTCGTCCCGAAAGCCTTTGGCGTTGTTGCCCGCTTGTCGTGATGGCCCCTGACAGTTTAAAAGCTTGCGCGAGGTGGTAGCTTGGCTCGCATACTCGTAGCAACCATACCCGTAGCGGGGCACGTGGGTCCGTTCGTGCCCGTAGTTCGCATGCTCAAGGCCGCTGGGCACCAGGTAACCTGGTACACTGGCAAGAAGTTCGCGAAGGCGCCCCAAAGCGCCGAGGTCGAGCACGCTCCCTATCAAAAGGCCATCGAGTTCGATGACGCGAACTTCGACGCGACCTTTGCCGGCAGAGAAAGCCTCAAGGGCCTCGATCAGTTGCGCTTCGACATGAAGCACATCTTCATCGATTCGGCGCCGGGGCAACTCGCAGACTTGAGGGAGCTGGCAGCCAAAGTGCAGCCAGATTTGGTGTTGTGTGATCCCGGAATGATTGGCGCAATCCTGCTCAGTGAGGAGACGAAAGTGCCTTGCGGAGTGCTCGGCATCTTACCGCTGATCGTCAGCAGCAGTGATGCCGCGCCGTTTGGTTTGGGGTTACCCCCCGCCAGTGGCTTCATGGGTCGACTGCGCAACGGCCTGCTCAACTTCTTGGTGCAGCGCGTGTTGTTCGGTGCGGTTCAGAAACACTGGCTGCAAATGCGGACGCGCGTGGGCATGGCTGCCACGGGTTGGTGGATGGACGCGGCTTTCGAGCGCATCGCGTTTTGGATCCAACCCACGGTTCCTTCCTTCGAATACCCGCGTCGCGACCTGCCGAGCACCGTTCACTTTACAGGACTAGTGCCGTCGGAGGCGCCAGCCGGGCTCGAAGATCCGCCGTTCTGGTCGGAGCTCGACGGTTCCAAGCCCATCGTGCACGTCACTCAAGGCACGCTGGCCAACCTCGAACCGCGCTTGTTCAGACCGGCGATCGAAGCCTTGGCCAACGAGGACGTGCTGGTCGTGATCTCGACGGGTCGACGCAGCCCTTCTGAACTCGGGCTAGACGAGTTGCCGGCGAATGCGCGCGTCGCGACGTTCCTCGACTATGGGCGTCTGTTGCCCAAGTTGTCCGCGATGGTGACCAATGGGGGCTACGGCGGCGTTCAAGCGGCGTTGAGACACGGAGTTCCGCTGGTGGTTGCGGGGATGAGCGAGGACAAGCCCGAAGTCGCAGCACGAGTCGCATGGTCCGGCGCGGGCATCAACTTGCGCACCGAGACGCCACGCGCCGAGGCTGTGCGGGACGCGGTACGGCGCGTCCTTCGCGAGGAGAGCTTTCGCCAGAACGCGCAGCGGCTTGCCCGCGAGTACGAGAGCTACGACGCGCTGGCCTTGATCCGCGCCAAGATAGACGCCGCGATCGGTGCTTGACAGCGCGCACTCGAGCGCACGCTCACTTGCACGCAGGCTCACTTGAGCTCGATCAGCAAGCCATCGGTGGGAGTACTCCCGATGTTTTCGCCGACGTGGGATTGCGCCGGCATCCAAGCGACTTCGCCCGCCGCAAATTCACGGATCTTCTCGCTGCCGTCGGCAGCGACCAGACGCCGACGAAAGCTCGACAACGCCACCATCAAGAACGCCGGGTGATGGTGTAAGTGGGTCTTGGCACCAGGCTCGTCGTGGTAGCGCAGCACGCGAACGTGCTCGTTCTCCAACACCACTTGGTACTTGTCTCCGTCGGTTTGGGTGGGATCGAGATCGGCCGCTTGGGCTTGGTGGGTTGCGCAGCCTCCGAGCACTACGAGAGTGGCTAGCGCGAACGGCAGGGCAGGGTTGTTCATGGGAGTCCTTTCTGGCTTCGACTTGGAGCGGGTCAGATCGGCTCTTAGCGCGGCGCTGCAGCATGCAAAATTGCCTGAATCTGCAAGATCAGTATGCAATAATGCATGCATGCTCGATTGGGATGACTTTCGCTTGTTCCTTGCCCTCGAGCGCGAGCAGACGCTGTCCGGTGCGGCGCGCCGCCTCGGTGTCGATCAGAGCACTGCCAGTCGACGTCTGCAGACGCTGGAGCGTGAAGCGGGCGCGCGTCTATTTGCTCGCGATACCCACGGCTACACGCTGACGACGGCTGGGCAGGCAGTGCGCGGCGGGATCGAGGAAATCGAGGGCGCGGCGTTGCGCATCGAACGTCTACTGCTGGGGCGCGATGCGCGGTTGGAAGGGCAGGTGCGCTTGGCAACGTCGGACAGCCTCGCGGTTTGGTTCTTGGTTCCGCGGCTCGCTGCCTTCGCGAAGCGGCATCCTGGTATCAGCGTCGAACTCGTGACCGGTAACCCGCCGGCAGACTTGGCGCAGCGCGCGGCGGATCTGTCTTTGCGCTTGAACAAACCGCTTCAGCCTCAGCTCGTCGCGCGCCGCCTTGGCTTGGGTGGCTGGGCGCTCTACGCGTCGCGGGATTACATCGCCAAACGCGGTTCGCCGAAACCGAAGGAGCGCTTGAACGGACACGACGTGATCGCGCCGAGTGCGGAGCTGTCGAGCACCGCGGGCGCGCTTTGGCTAGCTACTCACGGCGCGCGCGGGCGCAAGGTCTTCGAGTCCAACTCATTGTTGTCCTTGGCGGCTGCGGTAAAGGCGGGCCTTGGCGTTTGCCCGTTGCCCTGCGTGTTCGGAGATCAGGAGCCCGAGGTTCGACGCGCGCTGCCGGGCCTGATTGGGCATCACGAGATTTGGCTCGTCGTTCACCCGGACGTCAAAGACAGCGCCCGCGTGCGCGCAGTCGCGGATTACTTGACCGAGAGCGTTTTGGCGGAAGTGGCGTTGCTCTCGGGTAGACATGCCAACTCCAGGGGTTGAGCTCTCGAAGCAAGCGGCGTCGTACTTCGGACTGAAGCGGCTGTGAGACACTCCACGAAACACTCTTTTTGGATCACGGACATTGAAGAAGCGAGTCGAAACCCGTCATGATGCCGACGGAGGACGAGAGGCTCAATGGCGGACGAGGAGCGACGCACGTCGCGAGCCAAACTGTCGAAAGGCATCAAGCTCAATGCTCCGGG
Source organism: Polyangiaceae bacterium (assembly GCA_036263015.1). GTDB lineage: Bacteria > Myxococcota_A > Polyangia > Polyangiales > Polyangiaceae > SZUA-265. The sequence continues at coordinate 19,583 of DATAHU010000113.1, forward strand.
CTCGTTCCGCATTCGGTTGCACGCGCTGACGGCCACGCAGCTCGAGCTACAGGACGAGCTGTTCAGAACCAACAGCGCCGTCGTGATGCCCGACGGAAACCCAGCGCCGGCTGCCAGTGATCAGGGGGCGGAAGCAGCTGAACAAGAAGTAGCTGAACAACCCGATTCGTTGACTGCGATCGCTCGGGCGCTCCGCTTCGTCGAAGAGAACGCCAAACGCAAGATCCTGGTGGCAGGCCATACGGACACGGAGGGCGTCGCGAGCGCAAACCAAGCGCTGAGTGAACAACGCGCGCAACTGGCCCACGCGTTGCTCACGGGAAAGCGGGATGTATTTGCCGACACGGCGGACAAGCGTCATCGCGTCGGCGATTACAAGCAGATCCTCAAGTGGGCCGCGCGCGAGTTGATCGAGTTGGAGCAGCCGGACGGCGCTGCCCCACCCGAGCACGATTTCTCGGAGTGCGACCCGGGTGAGGTCGACGAGATTGCGGGCAGCGGGGTTAACCCGTTGAGCGCCTTTCAGCGAGCATACAACGCGAACAAGGCAGCGCTGGGTGCGAGCGCCGATGATTTGAAGGTCGATGGGGCGATTGGACCCAAGACCTGGGGAGCGATCTACGACTGTTACGACTTCGCGATTCGCCGTGCCTTGGGCGAGGACGCGACCGAGACCGCAAAGTTGCGCTCCGCGTTGGTGTTCCTGATGAGCGACAAGCCGTTCGTCGGCTTTGGTGAAAGTCACCCGATCGACGCAATCGGCAAGGACAACTTCAAATCCCAAGCGAATCGCCGCGTGGAAATTCTGTTCTTCGAGCGCGGTGACGAACCTGATTTGGACGTTCTGAAGAACGACCCGAACGACACCGAGCTGTACACTCCCGGGGTCTATGAACGCGTGCCGTTGCCTGCACCAGGCAGCGCATTGAGAATCGGTACCCCGCTGCGCCTAGAAACGATGGAGGGGGATGCGATTGCTGACATCGAATTCAGCGTCGACGTCAACGATGGCTCCAAACGGGAGGGCAGGCTCAACGCCAAAGGGACGGCTGTCATCAAGCTGGCGCCGGATGCCACCTTCGAGATCGAATACAAGGATCTCGACGCGATTCATGCCAACGCGCTCGCTGCGATCTTGGCCCGAGCCCTGGACAGTTCCGATCACGCGCTGATCGCGGGCTCGTTGCCACAAGCCCGCTCGGTATTCGAGGCCATGCAAGCCACGATCGAGAAGTTCTTTCCTCGGCCCGGCGGCGACCTGGTGCAAGAAATCCGGGACAAGATCAAAGGCACGCCAAGCGAAATGGCAGGTTCGTACTTCTTGGCGGGGTTGGGGGCCGCGGGCGGTAGCGCTAGCGAGCCGAGCGAAGTGATCGCGTTCAAGGAGCCCGCCTTCGAAAGCAGCGGCGAGGAGAGCGCAGTTGTCTGACGACTACAAGATTGTCGCCAATCCGTCGCTGCGGCACGTCACGCCAGGAGCGAAGATCGACTACTCGTTGACGGCAGTGCCCGGAGGGCCAGCTCTAACCGAGGCTGGCTTCGTACAATGGTTCGCGGTGAACGATCCCTCGACCGTTGGGCTGTTCAAGTTCAACACCGTCCCCGGTCCTGGGGGACTCGCGTGGATCGGAGCGACGTGGAGCTTCCCTGGCCACCACCGGATCGTCGCCAGCGTGACTCGGGCCGGGACGACCAAGGCGATCACCTACGAGCAGTGGGTCATCCCCCTGGAGCAAGAGCTCGCAACGCTCGGCAAGCTCGACGTTCCCAAGATTGGCCCGGCGCTGCCGCGTTCCCCTCACGATCCGGACGCAGCGCTGAGCGGCGTGCGCCGCCAGATCGAAGTCATTCTCAAAGTAGCCGAGAAGAAGCCCCCGGTAGATGACAACGCCAAGAAAGACTTCGAGAAGTTCATCAAGGGGCTCGAAGACTATCGCGACAAGCTCGCCGAACGCCTGACGGAGGTCAACGGCATCGTCAAGCACCCGATCGCGGCCGAGCATTTCGACGCGGCGACACAGAAGACCTCGACGTTGCGGGTGTTCATTGCGCGCGTTGCGTTCGACAAGTGGCTTCTGATCGACTGGACCAATCCTGTCGTGCGTTCCGCAACGGGCGTCTACGAAGGGTTCGGGCAAACCGATGAAGAAGCGATTCGCAATGCGCTGAAGGATTGGGATTCCGACAACCGTTATCCCAATGGGGTCATTCGATACAAGACGCCCGCCGTATTCAACGTCCCCGAGATCGAGGACAAGTTCGACACGGACGGCAGCGCGTTCTGGGACTCGGTTTCGTCGTTCTTTGGTTGGATTGGTCTCGGGGCGGCCGTGGTTGCGGGAGTCGTCACCATGGTCGCTCCTGTCCCAGGTTCACAGGTCGTTTCGGCGCTGATTTGGACGAGCATCTTCTCCAGTTCAGCTGCCGCGGTGATCAACATCGGTACGCGTGTCGACGAGGGGTTTTCGAGCTGGAGCGCCAACGCGTTCGACGTGCTGACCATCGTCGGTAACCTGTTCGGCGCAACCGGAGCACTTTGGTCTCGCGGAGCCAACGCCCTGATCAAGGTTGGAGACAAGACTGCCAAGTTCGCGATCTATGGCTCGATCGCCACGACCGGCATTCAGGGGGTCATGATCTCGGTCGACCTCGCGGACGAGATCGACCAGATCATGGCGGACCCGAACTTGACGCCTCAGGAACGCACCAACCGCTTGGTCGCGGTGTTGTCGCGTGGACTCGCGTCGGGTGTCCTCTTGTACGCCACGGTTCGCAGTTCGAAGACCGATCTCGCGAATTTGAACAAGACGAGTTTGAGCGGCGGTGCGACGCCGGCCGAACGCGTCGGCAGACTCGGCGCTGCCAAAGAATCAGTGGATCTCACCAAGCCGCCCAAAGTCTCCGGGAAGGCCAGCAAGGATCCGCACGTCACGAAAGTGCAAACGGCTCAGGAAGCCGAGGTTCCGCATGCCGGTGGCAGCACTGGAGTCCAGCGTCCGCGGCCGGCGATGCCACCGCCCAAAGGACCGCAGACAAGCCAAGACCTCGACCAGCTGTTGCGAGATGCGGCCGGTGCCAAGCCGGAGCTCGACAAGCTGACCCGTGAGGTCGCCGCCGAGGTGGGCGGCGAACCGTTGATACCAGGCCTCAAAACGCGCGAACGTGCTTTGGAGAAGGTCAAAGGTGAATACGGTGGAGATCCTTCGCGGCTCACCGATCTGGCCCGCTCGACGGTCGTCTTCAAGCGGGTCAAGGAGGTTCGTGCGGCGATCGACGCGGTCAAGGCCCGGGCCAAGAACATCGTCAGGTTGAAGGATCGCTTCACCAACCCTACGCCCTCCGGTTACCGTGACGTGAACATCACTTTTAGGGCATCCAATGGGCATGTGGTCGAGATCCAGTTGCACCTGGAGGGGATCGAGAAGGCTAAATCTGGGCCCGGACACAAGCTCTACGAGGAAGTCCAAAAGATCGAACGTGCCGCCGCCGCACAGGGCCGTGACGTCGAGCATCTGACGGCCGACGAAGTGCGACAGATCGCAAAACTCAACGCTGAAGAAAAGAAACTCTACGACGCTGCGATGAAAGCGGCGGGCGAGGAATGACGGACAAGACATGGCTTTCCCAATACTGTTCACCATCAACGATCAACCCGTCAAAGTCGTCGCGCCCGAAGGCGGCGGCCTGGTTGCGCTCTGCCTGAACATGACGACGGGCGACTGGGAACCCGCACCGGGTCTCTACGATCGCTACCGACGCCACGACGGGGACATCGACGACCTGACCGAAGAGCAATTCAATGCCCGCGTCTCCGAGATTCGCAAAGACCTGGGCGTGCCCGAATTCTGAGAGTGCTTCGTCTTGCGCGGCCAAGGTTGCGCGTTGGAGGCGCTCAGGTCGGCCGTTTGAAGATCGCGCTGCGGCGCTGTAAACTCGCCGCGGGCCAGAGTTGCTTCGAGTCGTAATAAGCTTCGAAGCTCGGCACGCCTTGGGGCAACTGCACCCAAGGCAGCTTCGAGCGCGTGTAGATGTGCACGTCGGGACTGACGCTCGAAGGCTCGTCCAACGTGCCGACGCGCACGAAACGCAGCGCCGCGATGCCGCCGTACTCGCTCCAAAGCGCGCTGCCGCAGGCGCTGCAGCGGTCGATGCCGTGGGGACGGCCGCTGTCGGTGGGCATGACGGAGCGCGAGAGGTTACCCTGCACGAGTTCGAGCTCGGACGTCTCGATCAGCGCGTTGAGCACGAAGGCGGTGCCCGTCTGCCTTTGACAGTCGCGACAGTGACAACAATGCACGAACATCGGATCGACCTTGAGTCGATAGCGCGCAGCGCCACAGGCACATCCTCCAGCTCGCTCGGTCACGGCCCCCGCAGTATGTCGCGATTTCGTCCCAAGGGGAACCCGGCCGTACTCGCTCGGTCCCTGCCGGGGTTCGCTCGAGTGAGTCACTGCAGCCCGCATGCCTGGGAGGAAGTTGCCTTTCGACCTTCGGGGTGCCGAGCGAGCGCGCGAAGATCGCGCTCTGTTCTGGCGAAACTACGTGATGTATGCAGCCGACTACGCGCCATGAATCGTTTTCTGACTGCGAATTGGATTCCGTGTTGTCTTGTTTGCTGTGCCAGCCTTCAGTTGTCAGCCTGTTTGAAGCCGACAACGTGTGAGGACCTGCTGTCGTGCCCTCAGCCCGACGCTGCGACAGCGCTTGGGCCGGCAGATGCCGGCGCGACGGTGTCCTCCCCTTCCAATTCGGCAACGGAAGCCGCATCACCGAGCAACCCGTCGAACGGAGATGCTCCTGGTGACGAGGAATGCTCCCCATCGACGCTTGCGCACTCCGGGACAAGCGCCAACGGATCGTCACCTCTTGAACCACCCAAAGAGGCATCGGATTCGGGCACCGTGGAAGACGCTCGGGGTGGATCAGAGAGCGGTGGCGAGACCCGGGACGCAAATGTCGCCACCGACGGGACGACGGATGGACCAACAGCCGAGTCCAGCGACGGCGGGCACATGGAAGCGTCGAGTGAGGAGCCGGTCGAACTGGACCGCGACGCCGAACCAGCCCAGACGACTTCGGTCGCTACCACGGACACGGAGTGCGTTCCGGGTGGCTCCGCCGATTGTCCATGCCAGGACGGCTACGTAGCAGAGCAGGGCGAGTGCGTGCCCACGCTACTCGATTTGGGTTCGGCGGATTTCACGCTCACTCCGGCGTTCGATTCGGACGTGGTTGCTTACGCCGGGCACGTATCGATATTCACAGACACGCTCACATTGACGGCCTCCGTGCCCGAGGGTGCGACGATTCGAATCAATGGAGCGAGCGTCGTGGCCGGCGAAGCGTGGATGTCCCCTACCTTGAATCTGGGAACGAATCAATTCGAGGTTGACGTTCTCGAGGGCGACACCATCGAAAGCAGCTATCAGGTTAACGTCACGCGCGGAGAGCCGGTTGCGTATCTGAAGGCCTCCAACCTTGGCGCCGACGACAACTTTGGAAGCGCAATTGCGCTGTCTGCAGACGGCAACACTTTGGCGGTCGGGGCTTTCGGGGAGAGCAGTGCCGCCACTGGAATCAACGGTGAGCAGGGCGATGACGAGGCCCTAGAGTCTGGCGCTGTGTATGTCTTTTCCCGCGAGTTCAACGGCTGGGAGCAGCAGGCGTACATCAAGGCGTCCAACACAGGGGCAGGGGATTGGTTCGGCAGTGTTTTGGCGTTGTCCGCGGATGGGAGCACTCTGGCTGTGGGCGCTTCACATGAAGACGGTGCGAGCCGTGGCATTGGCGGGGCGCAGGACAATGACGACGCACCCAACGCCGGCGCGACCTACGTGTTCGTGCGGACCTCGGGCTCATGGACGCAACAGGCATACGTCAAGGCGTCGAACGCCGACGAAGACGATCGGTTCGGCGCTGCGGTGGCTTTGTCGGAGGACGGGAGCACGATGACGGTTGGCGCGCCAGGCGAGGATAGCAAGAGCGAGGGGGTTGGGGGGGCGCAGCTGGATGAAGAAGGCACGGATTCGGGGGCGGCGTACGTATTCGTGCGGCAATCCGGAATTTGGACCCAACAAGCGTACTTGAAACCCTCGGGCTCCGGACAAGGCCGCGACTTCGGTGGCTCGCTCTCGTTAACTTTTGACGGAAACTCGGTCGCGGTCGGTGCGAAAGGAGATGGTGTGTACGTTCTGAATCGCACGGGAAGTACGTGGAGTCATGACGCGTACCTGCGGCCGTCCACAGTCACGGACGGCGATGGTTTTGGGCAATCCGTCGCATTCTCGGGGAACGGAGCAACCATCGTTGTTGGGGCGCCGTTCGAGAACAGCAGTGCCACGGGAGTCAACAGCTCAGTCCATGATGCGCTCGCTGCCTACTCGGGAGCCGCGCATGTATTCACTCGAAGCGGCTCGACTTGGTCCTATGACGCATACGTCAAAAGCTCAAACGCGGAGGAGTGGGACCTCCTCGGGGAATCCGTTTCGGTGTCGGAGAACGGCGACCTATTCGTTGTGGGGGCCCGGAACGAGGATGGCTCTGCGTTGAGCCTCGGAGGCGCACAAGATGAGAACGCCCTGGGGGCGGGGGCAGCGTACGTCTTCGAACGTGTTGCTGGCGCGTGGAGCGAGCGCAATTATGTGAAGGCATCGAACGCTGCCACTGGTGACTTCTTTGGAGCGCAAGTGGCGTTGTCCGCCGACGGCACCACGCTAGCCGTTTCGGCAACCGAAGAAGCGAGTTCCGATGGGAGCCCTAACGATAATGCTGCGCCGGGATCGGGCGCGGCCTATATCTATCGATAGCCTTGCGTGAGCCTGTAGGACTTTGCCTCAGGCGAGCAGGATCGCACTTCGCACGTTGCGTGCCCCCGCTAGGTCATCGACACCTGAAAATTCCGTTCAGACCCGAGCAGTCGATGCTACTGACGCACCAGGACGGGGTGTTTCCATTGTAGGGGGCTGTCAGAGATACGCGTGACCGGTTGCGGGCATTCCACTATGCGCCCCATGCATTTCGGGGTGCGCCCCTTAGGAGCCCCCATGCGATCTCGCTCACTTGTTCTGACCACCTCCCTCGCGTGTAGCGCGTTTTGGCTCGCGAACTGCGGCTCCAAGAGCGACGACACGGGCGACAATCAGTCTCCTGCGACCTCCTCGTCGGATTCGAATACAGCTGCAGTCCCGGCGTCCACTCCCGCTGCGGCCGCGACGACACCTGCGGCGAGTTCCAGCATCCCCCATCCAGTCACGCCGCCGCCCAAGCCCAGCACGACGACGCCCGCGCCTACGCCCACGCAGTCGAACACCAGCATGGGCGGTGGTAGCAACGGCGGCGGGCCCAACCTGCCCAACGCGGGTGGTGGACCTTCGGGCGGTGGCGGCAACACCCCAGTACCGGGCGCGAGCACGGGCCCGATGACCACGAGCAGCGGGAGTGCCGGCGGTGCCCCCTCGACCCCGGCAACCAGTGGCCCCGATATGAGCGGCGGAGCAGGCGGCGGGGCGGAGATGAGCATGGGCGGAGCTGGCGGATCCGAAGACCCCGCACCCGCTGGCGGCGGCGAGTTCAAGCTCATGACCACGAGCTTCACGGACGGTGACGTGTTGCCCGACAAGTTCACATGCGCTGTGCTCAGCGGCCTCGGGCCAGGCGCGATCCCCGAGCTCTCCTGGGGCGATCCCCCTGAGGGGACCAAGAGCTTTGGGTTGACCTTCGTCGATACGAAGATCGCTCCGACCTCACCGGCAATGGGTTACCATTGGGCCATGTATGATATTTCAGTGGATGCGCGCGAGATCCCTGAAGGGGAGCTCAGCAATCCCATGGGTGATCTCTCAGGATCCCAACAATATAATCCCTTGCCCAACAACACGGGCTTCCTTGGCCCGTGCCCAACGATGGGCCCCGACGACTATGCATTTACGCTCTACGCCCTCGACGTAGCGACACTGGCAGAAGCCAGCATGTCCAACATGGTGCCCAAGAACGTGCAACAGATCTCCGACTTGATGGAGATGCACATGATCGCAAAGACGGCGCTCACGTGCACGTCCAACGCCAAGGCCGGCAGCGCGCAATAGCTTTGAGGCATGGTGGACGTACTTCCTCCCTCGACCAGCGGCACTGCGGGGCATTGGGAGCAGGTGCGTCCACCCGAGGGGCTCGCGCGCGGCGACTATTCGACGTCGGCGTGGGTCGTGGGCACGCTGGGGGTCTCTTGTGCCGTTCTCGGGTTTGTTTTCGTTGCGACTTGGGGGCGCAGGGCTTGGCAAGCGCGCAATCGAAAACCGGTTTCGGCGCTGATGCCTTCAGGTGAACTATCAGGCCGGATCTCGACGCGCCCGACGGCGGCGAAACAGGAACATGGCTAGGACTGCGAGTGCCGCGCCCCCCAGGGCCGAGTAGAGTTGCATCGCGAGAAACTTGTCGAGGCCGAGTTCGACATCCGCGCTGCACGAGAAACTGCCGCCCAAGGAACCAAAAAGCATCGACGTGAGGCGTTTGCCCACGAACGACCAGATCACGAAGCCGACGAGAGCCCCAACAACGAGCTCGATCGAGGTGCGTTTGAGCCACGGCAACATCGAGGCAGCATAGGGGATTGTCGGTCCCAGTGCCATCGCTACGCGTGGCGGTCAAGGCCGGCGGGAGCGATCGAACCACCCCTGGATGCGCTGCCAAAATCCCTTGGAAGCGCTCGACCCCAAACCGGATATGGATTCGACAGCTTGCTTGGCACGCCGAACATTCGGCAGGTCCGATAACTCACGGTAGACACCTGCGTCACTCA
>DATAHU010000114.1:0-56949 GCA_036263015.1 Polyangiaceae bacterium
CGTGCTCGGCGCCATGCTCATCGGCGCGCTACTCGGCGCCCTGCATGGTTGGCTGTGCGCGCAGCGGCGGGTCAACGACGTCGCGCTCGGGATCGCCTTGATGTTGTTCGGCGTGGGCCTCGCCTTCTTCCTCGGCAAACCCCTGATCCAACCGAGCGCGGCGCGACTGCCCTCGATCGAACTCGGCTTCTGGAGCGAGACTCCACAGATTCGCTCCGCGCTCCAGGTAAACGCCCTGTTCTTGGTGGGAGTGCTGTTGGCGCCGCTACTCAAGTGGGCGCTCTCCAACACGGCTTGGGGGCTGATCTTGCGCACCGTCGGCGAGAGCGCGACCTCGGCTCGCGCCATGGGCTATGACGTAAATCGGGTGCGGCTACTGGCCACGACCGTGGGCGGTGCCCTGGCGGGGATCGGTGGCTCGTTCTTGTCGTTGTTCTATCCCGGCAGCTGGAACGAGGGTCTGTCGAGCGGTCAGGGTCTGATGGCCGTGGCGCTCGTGATCTTCGCACGCTGGGATCCGGTCAAATGCCTCTATGCCTCACTGCTGTTTGGCGCTGCCAGCGCCTTCGGTCCAGCGCTGCAATCCGTCGGTTACACCTCCGGCTATGCGCTGTTCAACGCCGCGCCTTACGCGCTCACCCTCGTGATCATGGTGCTCAGCAGTTCTGCAACTCGCACGGCCGTCGGCATGCCCGCAGAACTCGGAGTTGCCCGCTGAGCACGCGCCGCGCGCAGCTCGGCTGCGCATGCCCCAGCCACGCAGCTCTTCCTCTCACCTGCCCCAAGGAGTTCTTTCAATGACGTTCGTCTCTGCCAAACCCTACCCCTGGCCTTACGACGGCGACCTGCGCCCCGATAACACGACGTTGATCGTGATCGACATGCAGACCGACTTCTGCGGCAAGGGCGGCTACATCAGCCTCCTGGGTTACGACATTTCCAACTCGCGCGCTTGTATCGAGCCGATCTCGCGCCTGCTTTCCGCATTCCGCAAACACGGCTACCACGTGATCCACACGCGGGAAGGGCATCGTCCTGACCTCTCCGATCTGCCGGCAAACAAGCGCTGGCGCAGTCGTGTCCTGCAAAACGGCGGCCCCGGTCAGACCGGCATCGGCGATCTGGGTCCTTGCGGTAGGGTGCTGGTTCGAGGTGAACCCGGTTGGGACATCATCCCCGAACTCGCTCCGCTACCCGGCGAACCGATCATCGACAAGCCCGGCAAAGGCTCGTTCTGCGCCACTGACCTCGACCTGATTCTGCGACAACGCGGCATCCGCAACATCGTGCTCACCGGCATCACGACCGACGTCTGCGTGCACACGACGATGCGCGAAGCGAACGACCGTGGCTACGAATGTGTCATCCTGGGCGATTGCTGCGCAGCGACGGACATGGGCAACCACGAAGCGGCCTTGAAGATGGTCACGATGCAAAACGGTGTCTTTGGCGCCGTCAGTGATTCTCGCGCGCTGCTGGAGGCAATCGGGTGATTCCCGCAACTGCCCTGGATCCGAAACCGGTGAGCGGCGTTCATTCGCACTCCGCCACTCTGGCGTTGCAAGCGCGCAACGTGTCCAAGCGCTTCGGAGAGCTCGTGGCGCTCGACGACGTCAGCTTTCAGATGCGTGCCGGAAGTGTACACGCCCTGCTGGGCGAGAACGGCGCGGGCAAGAGCACGCTCGTCAAGTGCATCATGGGCTTTTACCAGGCCGATTCCGGCAGCGTGAGCGTGCACGGCACGCCTTTGAAGCTGAAGAGCCCACGCGAAGCGCAACGGCACGGCATCGGCATGGTCTACCAGCACTTCACGTTGGTAGAGAACATGACCGTGGCTGAGAACTTGGTCTTGGCCCGCGCCAGCATCCCGCGCGTGATCGATTGGAAGAAGGAGCTCGCCGAGATCGACGCCTTCATGCAGAAGATGCCGTTTCGCATCCCGCCCAGTCGCGGGGTACGCCAGCTCGCCGCCGGACAAAAGCAAAAACTCGAGATCTTGAAGCAGTTGTACCTGGGCAACCGGGTCTTGATTTTGGACGAGCCAACCAGCGTGCTGACGCCTCAGGAGGCAGATGACGTGCTCGGCATGTTGCGACAAATGGCGGAAGACAGAACCGTCAGCGTCGCGATGATCACTCACAAGTTTCGCGAAGTGATGGACTTCGCGGACGAGGTGACCGTGCTGCGCAAAGGCCGCGCCGTTGGCGGCGGCAGCACGAAGGTCCTATCGCCGGCCGAGATGGCGGAGATGATGGTAGGCGCTGCTCCGCCGCGCGCAAATCTGGACCGCATTGCAACGCCAGCAGGTCCGGCTGTACTCGAGTTGCGCGACCTCAACGCCTTGGACGACTTGGGCTTACCCGTGCTCAAGAGCTTGTCGCTATCGGTTAATGCCGGCGAAATCGTCGGGATCGCGGGCGTCTCTGGCAACGGTCAAGACGAACTGGTCCAGGTGCTGGCGGGGCAGCGGCAGGCCACCTCGGGCAGCCTCAAGGTTGCAGGCTCAGATTACCAACCGATACGAGCGCAGATCCACGAACGCAAAGTGCGTCTTCTACCCGAAGCGCCCCTGGCAAACGCTTGCGTAGCGGACATGTCGGTGGCCGAGAACATCGGTTTCAGGCTCTTCGATCGGCCACCGTTCACTTGGCTGCGCTGGTTCGTGAGCAAGGGTCGCTTGCGCAAGCAAGCGCACAGCGCGATCGAGTCCTACCGCATCAAGACCCCGAGCCCGAACACACCCATTGGGGATCTATCGGGCGGCAACGTGCAGCGCGCTGTGTTGGCCCGTGAGCTCGACGGCGAGGTCAAGCTGCTGATTGCGGCCAATCCCTGCTTCGGTTTGGACTTCGCGGCGGTCAGCGAGATCCGTTCACGCATCATGGCCGCTCGCAACGGCGGGGCCGCAGTGCTCTTGGTCAGCGCAGATCTGGAAGAAGTGTTTGCCCTGGCCGATCGCATCGTGGTGATGAGCCAAGGTCGCTTCACGTTCGAATCAGACGCGAGTTCGGCAGACGTCCGCGACATCGGTAGCCACATGGCGGGACATTCGATTCCAGCCGCGGCCAACGCTTGATACAAAAGAGGCGGTCGATCCCACGCGCTGCGGACAACGCAGCGCGTCACTTCGAACGCGAATTGAGCAACGTGCATTTCCCCAAGAGTAGCAACGACAATCCGCGGTGGGTCTTGAGCGATCTGCCAAACGTCAACCTCGAAGCCCTGGAATTTAGACACTTTCGACAAGGCATTCAACGGGCCAACGTATACTTGGACCCTGCAACGAGCGCGTCTACGGCCTTTCTGCGCTATCAGCCCGGGGCAACGGTGCCGTTGCACCGACACATCGGCTACGAACACATTTGGGTGCTCTCAGGCAGCCAAGCCGATGACGACGGCGTCTACCCGACGGGTTCGGTGTTAATCCACGGCCCCGGTAGCCAACATCGGGTCTGGAGCGACGAAGGCTGTCTGGTTCTGGCGATTTGGGAACGTGGGGTCGAGTTCATCTAACCCGTCCGTTCACCTACAACACACCCAGACTGAGCGTCCGGGCTGACGGGAAATTGTTTCTTTCTTTTCGGCAATCCTTTTCCCGCGACCGAAGCGCAACGTTCCGGAAACCTGGACCCCCCCAGGCTAACGAGTGTGAATTTCGGGATTGTTTCTGGCATCGAGCTCGCCAGTCGGAACTGGCTCGTCGGTGCTCCAAGCGAACCTGCCTCGAGCATGGACGCTGCATCGGTCGCGCTGTTTCGCGCTGCAACTTCACACGAAACGAAAGCGAAATCTCGCGCGTCTACTGCTCTTGGTCAGCGCCTCGGCGCCCCGGGCCGTGGACCCTCGTTATTCCCCGTTCCACCACTCCACTCCACCCCAGCCCACACAGTCAGAGGAGAATCAAGACAATGAATCGTTGGACAAACAAGGTCACCGCTGCGCTGCTCGCCTCGGCGCTCTTCGCGTGCAAGGGGCCTGACAAGAAGCCCGAGGTCAGCCCTGAGAAGGTCGAGAAGAAGACCGTCGAAGCCACCCCCGCCGCGGGCAAGACGGAAGCCAAGACGAGTGACTCGGGCCCGATCAAGGTCGGCATCCTCCACTCGTTGTCGGGCACCATGGCGATCAGCGAGACGTCACTCAAAGACGTAGCGTTGATGACCATCAAAGAGATCAACGCCAAGGGTGGCGTGCTCGGTCGTCAGCTCGAGGCAGTGGTGGTCGACCCCGCGTCGGACTGGCCGCTGTTCGCCGAAAAGGCTCGCGAGCTGATCCAAAAGCAACAGGTTGCCGTGACGTTCGGCTGTTGGACTTCGGTGTCGCGCAAGAGCGTGCTGCCCGTGTTCGAAGAGCTCAACGGTTTGTTGTTCTACCCCGTGCAGTACGAAGGTGAAGAATCCTCGTACAACGTGTTTTACACGGGTGCAGCGCCCAACCAACAAGCGATTCCAGCCGTCGAGTACTTGATGAGCAAGGAAGGCGGCGGCGCCAAGAAGTGGGTGCTCTTGGGCACCGATTACGTTTACCCGCGCACCACCAACAAGATCCTACGCTACTTCTTGAAGGACAAGGGTGTGCCCGAGGCGAACATCATGGAGGAGTACACTCCGTTCGGCCACAGCGACTACCAGACGATCGTCGCGAACATCAAGAAGTTCGCCGCTGGTACGCCGACGGCAGTGGTGTCCACCATCAACGGCGACTCGAACGTCCCGTTCTACAAAGAGCTCGGCAACCAGGGCTTGAAGGCGGAAGACATCCCGGTCGTTGCCTTCTCCGTCGGTGAGGAAGAGCTGCGCGGTATCGACACCAAGCCGTTGCTGGGTCACTTGGCGGCGTGGAACTACTTCGAGTCGATCAACAACCCGGTGAACAAAGCGTTCATCGACATGTGGATGAACTACGCCAAAGAGCAGAAGTTGCCCGATGCGGCCAAGCGCGTGACGAACGATCCGATGGAAGCCACGTACATCGGCATTCACATGTGGGCGCAAGCTGTGGAGCAAGCGGGAACGACCGACGTCAATGCCGTGCGCCAAGCGGTTGCCGGACAGACGTTCACCGCGCCTTCGGGCTTCACCAGCAAGATGGACGAGAAGAACCACCACTTGCACAAGCCCGTCTACATCGGCGAGATCCGCGCCGACGGACAGTTCGAGGTCGTGTGGAAGACGGAGGGCCCCGTGCGCGCCGAGCCCTGGAGCAAGTACGTCCCGGAGAGTGCGAAGAAGGTCGCCGACTGGACTTACCCCTGGGTCTGCGGCAACTGCACCGAAGCCAAGTTCAAGTGAATGCTCGAGTTAGCTGAGCTTGCTCCGGCAGGCACCAGCTCCTGAATCGAGTCAGTATCTCAGTACACAAAAGGCACTTCATCAGCCTGAAATGCCATTGCTAGACAAGACTCCCGCTCGCGCCGAGCGCCGAGCGGGAGTTGCCCAAAGTCCCTGCCATGCCTCGCTCACTCGCCACCGCTTTCACCAAGTTTTTGCTCCTGGCAATCTCGAGCTTCGCCTTGCTAGTTGGCTCTTCTGCGCGGGCTGGCGAAACGCCCGCGCCCGACGCAGTAGCGATAGCGCTACGGACGCTGGCCAAGAACGACCCTGACAAAGGGCCTGCAGCGATCTCTGCTTTGGCGGCAACCGGCAGCGAACGAGCGCGCCTCGCACTCGAAGCGCTCGACGCAGGCAAACTGAAGTTCGATCCCGAGGGGCAAGCCTTCATCGTCGATGACGAGAAGGTGACTGACGCCCTAACCGGTGCACCCGTCGCTGCACCTGCAAAGCTCGACGCGCCGCTCGGCAACAATGCGCTGCGCCGTGCTCTACGCCCCGCCCTTGCCCAGCTGCGCCTCAAGTCGGATGACCGCGACGTGCGCCTGGCAGCAGCAACCGATTTGGCCAAGGGCGCCAGTGAAGAGCTACTCGATGCCATGCAGAGCGCCCTCGATGGCGAGAAAGATCACCAAGTCGCAAAGCTCTTGCGCTTGTCCGTGGCCCAGCTCGAGCTGGATAGCAAAGACAAGGACCGGCGCTTGCGGGCCTTCGCCACCCTCAAAGAAGACGGTGACATCAGCCACAAGGGGTTGCTCGAGCCGATGCTGACGCAAGACTCGAGCGGTGCCTACCGTGAGCCCGATGCCGAAATTCGCGCCGCGGCCAAGAGCGCCATCGTGGCGATCGATCGACGTGTCAGTTTGATCAACGTCGTTGCGAATCTGTTTTACGGCATCAGCCTGGGCAGCGTGCTTTTGCTCGCCGCACTCGGCCTGGCCATCACCTTCGGCCTGATGAAGGTGATCAACATGGCGCACGGCGAAATGCTGATGATTGGCGCCTACACGACCTTCGTGGTCCAGAATTTCTTCAATAGCTCACTGCCGAAGCTCGCCGACTACTACCTCGTAGCGGCGGTGCCCGCCGCCTTCATCGTCTCTGGACTGGTGGGGTTGGCCCTAGAGCGCGGCGTCGTACGGCATCTGTACGGACGCCCCCTCGAGACTTTGCTCGCGACCTGGGGCATCAGTTTGCTCCTGATCCAAAGCGTGCGCATGATCTTCGGCGCACAAAACGTGGCGGTCTCCAATCCGTCGTGGCTATCGGGCGGCTGGGAATTGATGCCGACCGTAGTGTTACCTTATAGCCGCCTGTGGATCATCGCGTTCACACTGGTGGTCGTGGGTTTCGTCTGGTTCTTGCTGCGCAGAACGCGCCTCGGCCTGTACGTGCGTGCGGTCACGCAGAATCGTGAGATGGCCGGCAGTCTCGGTATCCCCACCGACAAGATCGACATGTGGACCTTCGCGCTCGGTTCGGCAGTGGCCGGCCTCGGCGGCGTCGCGATTTCACAACTCGGGAACGTCGGGCCCGAGCTCGGACAAGGTTACATCGTGGACTCGTTCATGGTCGTGGTCCTGGGCGGAGTCGGCAACATCATCGGTACGATCTCGGGAGCCATGGGCTTGGGTCTGATCAACAAGTTCTTGGAGCCAGTAGCCGGCGCCGTGTTCGGCAAGATCGTCGTCTTGGTCCTGATCATCCTGTTCATCCAAAAGCGCCCGCAAGGTTTGTTCGCCCTACGCGGTAGGGCCGCAGAGCTCTGAGCCGGTTTCGGAAGTCGAGATTGAACGATGGAAGTTCTCAAAGCGCACTGGTTGCAAATTCACGGACGCAAGGGTTGGCTTGCGGTGGGCATCACGTTCCTCGTGCTCACGGTGTTGTTACCCACCCTCAACGCGGGCCTTGCCGAAGACTCGGCCCTGCGTGTGCCGGATTATCTGATAACCCTGCTTGGCAAGTTCATGTGCTTTGGCATCGTGGCCTTGGCCATCGATTTGATTTGGGGGTTCACCGGCATCTTGAGCCTCGGGCACGGAGTGTTCTTCGCTCTCGGTGGCTATGCCATCGGGATGCACATGATGCGCAGCATGGCGGGTGAAGGTGTTTACAAGAGTGATCTGCCAGACTTCATGGTGTTCCTAGACTGGAAGGAGCTGCCCTGGTTTTGGCATGGCTTCGATAGCTTCGGCTTTGCCGTCGCGATGGCGCTGATCGTCCCTGGCCTGCTGGCCTTCGTGTTCGGCTTCTTCGCGTTCCGTTCGCGCATCAGCGGCGTCTACTTCTCGATCATCACCCAAGCGCTGACGTTCGCGTTCATGTTGGGCTTCTTCCGCAACGAGACCGGTCTCGGCGGTAACAACGGCCTCACCGACTTCAAGCGTTTGTACGGCTACACGCTGGCCGATCCTTCGACGAAGCTCGGCTTGTACGTGCTTTCGAGCGCTGCGCTGGTTGCGACGTACCTGTTGTCGCGTTACTTGATCACTGGCCGTGCTGGACGCCTACTGCGCGCGATCCGTGATCACGAAGGCAAAGTGCGGTTTTCGGGTTACAGCCCGCTCAAGTTCAAGCTCTTCGTCTGGACGCTGTCCGCAGTGCTTTGCGGCTTGGCCGGCGCTCTGTACGTGCCGCAAGTCGGCATCATCAATCCTAGCGAGATGCGCCCGGCCAACTCGATCGAGATGGCGATCTGGGTCGCGGTCGGTGGCCGTGCCACGTTGCTCGGCGCTCCCATCGGGGCGCTCTTGATCAACGGTTCGAAGAGCTGGTTCACGGCTTCTTTCCCTGACTACTGGTTGTACTTCCTGGGGGCTCTATTCATCATCGTCACGCTCTACTTCCCAAGCGGCGTGGTCGGCACCGTACAGAACTATTGGGCGCGCCGAAAACCCGCAGCCACCCTGCCGCCTTCTTCGGGCGCGCCTTCTTCGGGCGCACCTTCAGCTGACGTCACAGCGGAAGCTCCGACCACGGAGGCCGCCGGCGCATGAGCTTACCTGAGCGAATCCCCGCTATGTTGCAAGACGAAAGCACCCCCGATGGGAGCGCCGATTCGGACTCCCAAGTCCCGACGCGACGGATCGAGTCGACCCCCGCAGGCCCGGTCACCCCCCCCACTGGCGACAGCAAGAGCAACGAGAAGAGCACGACGGGAACGCGCAAGCGTTGGTCATTCGGGCCCAAGTTGGTATCCGAAGAGCGCTACAACGCGGTCGTCTCGAAGCGCGCCAACGCCTTGCTCGCGGTCGACAACATCTCCGTCAGTTTCGATGGCTTCAGGGCCTTGAACAATCTGACGTTGATCCTCGACGAAGGTGAACTGCGCTGCATCATCGGACCAAACGGTGCCGGCAAGACGACGCTGATGGACGTGATCACGGGCAAGACTCGCCCGGATGAAGGCCACGTGTTCCTGATTGGCGAAGAGCGCGATCGGCGCGACCTGACCGAGATGTCGGAAGACGCAGTGGCGGCGCTCGGCATCGGTCGCAAGTTTCAACGTCCGACTGTCTTTCAAGGCCATTCGGTGTTCGAGAACCTCGAGCTCGCCTTGAACGACAACCGTGGCTTGTGGCACGCGTTGTTCCGGCACCTGACACGCGCGCAACGTGAACGCATCGACGAAGTACTGGAAACAGTGGGCTTGACGGCGCGGCGTAACGATCCGGCAGGGCTCTTGTCGCACGGGCAGAAGCAATGGCTGGAGATCGGGATGCTCTTGGCACAAGACCCCAAGGTCTTGTTGGTCGATGAGCCCGTGGCGGGTATGACCCACCAGGAGGTGGAGCGCACCGCCGAGCTGCTCAAGAGCCTGGCAGGTAAACACACGGTCGTGGTCGTGGAGCACGACATGGACTTCGTGCGCAGCATCGCCAAGACGGTGACCGTGCTGCACGAGGGCAGCGTGCTCGCAGAGGGATCGATGGACGTCGTGCAAGCGGACCCCAAAGTGATCGAGGTTTACCTCGGAGAGTGAACGCGGGTCAGTGAACGAGACGAGAGCAGCACGAGAACAAGACGAGACAAATTCATGTTGCAGGTCGAGAAGCTCAATCAGTTCTACGGTGGCAGCCATACGCTCTGGGACGTGGATCTCGAAGTCCCCGAAGGTAGCTGCGTGTGTTTGATGGGTCGCAATGGAGTCGGCAAGACGACGTTGCTCAAGACCGTGATGGGCACACTCAAGCGCGCCTCGGGCAAGGTCAACTTCAACGGCAGCGAGATTGGCGCACAGCGGCAGTGGGATCGCGCGCGCCAGGGCATCGGCTTCGTACCGCAAGGTCGCGAGATCTTCAGTCAGTTGACGGTCGAAGAAAACTTGCTCACTGGCTTGGCCTCGGGCCGTGCCAAGTCGCGCAGCGTCCCCGAGCGCATCTTCAACTTGTTCCCGGTGCTCAAGGACATGCTGCACCGACGGGGAGGCGACTTGTCGGGCGGACAGCAGCAACAACTCGCGATTGGCCGCGCGCTGATGACCGACCCCAAACTGCTGATCTTGGATGAACCCACCGAAGGGATCCAGCCGAACATCGTGCGTCAGATCGGCGACATCTTGATCAAACTCAACGAGGAAGGACTGGCTATCTTGCTGGTCGAGCAGAAGTTGCCCTTCGCGAGGCGCGTTGGCAAGCGCTTCTGCGTCCTGGACCGCGGCCGCAACGTTGCCGCGGGCGGCATGAGCGAGTTGACGGACGACATCATTCAGCGCTACCTCGTGGTTTGATTGCAGAGCGTCGTCAGCGAGCCCCTGGTCGTCCCTAGCCCGAGCCAACGCAGTGGTTGGCATGGTCAGCTCGATCTCGTGTTCGAGTCGCGCTCGGCCCAAACCGTGTTGACCCACGCCCAGCACCACGGGCCGCTCAGAGTACAACGCCCCTTTCGAGAGCCGAACGGCGGCTGCCAGGTCTATGTACTCAATCCGCCCGGCGGGCTCGTCGGGGGTGATGATTTGTGTATCGATGCCCGCCTCGCCCAGGGCGCCCGCGCCTTGCTCACGAACCCCGGTGCCACGAAGTTCTATCGCAGTGCCGGCGCTGCCGCCACGCAGCGCCAAGTCTTCACGCTGGCGGCAGGTTCACATCTGGAGTGGCTGCCGCAAGAGACCATCGTCTATGACGGAGCACGCGCCGAGCAAGCGACCCGGGTCGAGCTCACGCGCGGAGCCTCGTTCTTCGGTTGGGAAGTGACGTGCCTCGGACGCCCTGCGTCGGGCGATCTTTTTCCGCGGGGCAGCCTCAGACAAAACTGGGATCTCGTGCTCGACGGCAAGCTGATTTGGAGCGAGCGTACTCGGATCGAAGCCGACGCCCCGATACGCCATGCTCTTTGGGGACTCGCTTCGCGCCCAGTGTTCGCAACGCTGATCGCCTACCCCGTGAACGAGGCCGGCCTGGAAGCGGCTCGCTCTGCACTCACGGAAGCCCCGGCAAGCGCGGAGACCCCAGAGCAGCCCGCCGTCGAGAGCAGTACGGTCTCGCAGAGTTCTGCTTGGCTGGGTGCCACGTTGCTCGGTGATGCGTTGATCTGTCGTTATCTCGGCTTCAAGAGTCGCGAGGCGCTGGCCACCTTCACTCGGGTGTGGTCGAGCCTCAGGCCCACGCATTTTGGGTGCCTGGCCGTGCCCCCAAGGATCTGGGCCACATGACTCGGCCGTCGGGTTATCCTCGCGGCGCTCGCTCGGCGCTCCATCTTCGACTGGAAATCACACCATGGAATTGTCCCCTCGCGAAAAAGACAAGTTGCTCGTCTTCGTCGCCGCGGAACTCGCGGAGCGACGTAAACGGCGTGGTCTGAAACTCAACTACCCCGAAGCCGTAGCGTTAATCACGGCCGCTGTGCTCGAAGGTGCACGCGATGGTCGTAGCGTGGCGGAGCTGATGAGTTACGGTGCCGAATTACTGGGCGTGGACGATGTACTGCCCGGCGTGCGCGAGTTGATCCCCGAGGTCCAAGTCGAAGCTACGTTCCCCGATGGCACCAAGCTGGTGACGGTGCACGATCCCATTCGCGGCCCAGATTCCGAGGATGTGCCCGGACAGATCGTCACGCTGCCCGGCGAGATCGAGCTCAACGCGGGTCGCGAGACGCTGCGCATCGAAGTCAGCAATACCGGCGATCGGCCAATCCAAGTCGGCTCGCACTACCACTTCTTCGAAACCAACAGCGCGCTGCTGTTCGACCGCCCCAAGACGCGCGGCTTCCGTCTGAACATCGCGGCGGGTACCGCCGTACGCTTCGAGCCGGGGCAAGCGCGCGAAGTGGAGCTCGTCGCGCTCGCGGGACAGCGCGAGGTTTACGGCTTCAATGCCCAAGTGATGGGGCCACTCGACGGGAAAGGATGAACCGCCATGGTCAGAATCAGTCGTAAGGCATACGCCGAGATGTACGGCCCCACCGTCGGGGATCGCGTTCGTTTGGGCGACAGCGCCCTTTGGATTAGCGTCGAAGCCGATCACACGTGCTACGGCGAGGAAGTGAAGTTTGGCGGCGGCAAGGTCATCCGCGACGGCATGGGACAGAGCCAAAAAACCAATGCCACCGCGGTCGACACGGTGATCACCAACGCGCTGATCGTCGATCATTGGGGTATCGTCAAGGCCGACATCGGGCTCAAGAATGGGCTAATCGCGGCAATCGGCAAAGCCGGTAACCCGGACATACAACCCGGCGTCGACATCGTGGTCGGGCCGGGCACCGAGGTGATCGCGGGTGAAGGGTTGATCGCGACCGCCGGCGGCATCGATTCGCACATTCATTTCATCTGTCCGCAGCAGATCGAAGACGCGTTGATGAGCGGGGTTACCACGATGATCGGGGGTGGCACCGGGCCCGCTGCGGGCACCAGCGCCACGACTTGTACGCCGGGTCCTTGGCACATGCGCCAGATGCTGCGCGCAGCAGACGCCTTGCCGATGAACCTCGGCTTCCTGGGCAAGGGTAACGCGAGCTTGCCCCAAGCCCTCGAAGAGCAAGTGCTCGCGGGCGCCATGGGCATGAAGTTGCACGAGGATTGGGGCACGACGCCCGCCGCAATCGACAATTGCTTGAGCGTGGCCGAGAAATACGACGTGCAGGTGGCGATTCACACCGACACGTTGAACGAGTCTGGGTTCGTCGAAGACACCTTCCGCGCGTTCAAGGGTCGCAGCATCCACGCCTATCACACCGAGGGCGCAGGCGGCGGGCATGCGCCGGACATCATTCGCGCGTGCGGCGTGGCGGAGGTGCTGCCCTCCTCCACCAATCCAACTCGCCCTTACACCAAGAACACGATCGATGAACACCTCGACATGTTGATGGTGTGTCATCACTTGGATCCGTCGATCGCCGAAGACGTCGCGTTCGCCGAATCGCGCATTCGCAAGGAGACGATCGCGGCCGAAGACATCTTGCACGACATTGGGGCGTTCAGCATGATTTCGTCGGATTCGCAGGCCATGGGCCGCGTCGGCGAAGTCGTCACGCGCACCTGGCAAACCGCACACAAGATGAAGTCACAGCGCGGCGCGCTGGCAGAGGATCCCGCCGAGCACGATAACTTCCGCGTCAAACGCTACATCGCCAAGTACACGATCAATCCGGCGATCACGCACGGCATCGCAAACGTCGTAGGCTCGATCGAGGTCGGCAAGTTGGCGGACATCGTGCTGTGGAGGCCCGCGTTCTTCGGCACGAAGCCTTCGATGATCATCAAGGGCGCGATGATCGTAGCGGCGCCGATGGGCGATCCCAACGCTTCGATCCCAACTCCTCAGCCCGTTCACTACCGACGCATGTTCGGGGCCTTGGGCGGCGCTCTACACGACACGGCACTCACCTTCATCTCGAAGGCGGCTGCGGACCGCGGCATGCCCTTGGAGTTCGGACTCAAGAAGCGAACTTACGCGGTCAGCGACGTGCGCTCCAAGAAGAAGGGCGACATGATCCACAATGGGCTCTTGCCCGAGATTCACGTCGATCCGCAGACGTACGAAGTGCGCGCCAATGGTGAACTGCTGACCTGTGAACCGGCCTCGGTGCTGCCGATGGCGCAGCGCTACTTCTTGTTCTAGTCCTGGTTCGAAGTCCGCCGAGGCTCCGTACTCATCCATGTTGCGAATCGAATTGCGTCATCGAGCAGGTCAGCGCCCAAGCCACGTGCTGACTTTACCCTTCGACAAGCGCCAGAAGAGCCGCTTGCGTGCGGTGCTGGATTCCGGACACTCGGTATCGATTCAGCTCGAACGGGGCACGCACTTGGCGCACGGGGATCTGCTCGAAACGACGGACGGGCAAGTGATCGAAGTGCGGGGGGCGAGCGAAACGCTCTCTCGAGTCGGCTCTGCTGACCCGTTGCTGCTCGCGCGGGCGGCCTATCACTTGGGAAACCGGCACGTGGCTGTCGAGATCCGTGGCGCTGAGTTGTTCTATCAACACGATCACGTCTTGGACGGCATGCTGCGCCAACTCGGGCTCGAGGTGTCGACAGTGGAGCGCACGTTCGAACCAGAAGCGGGCGCCTACGGCAGCGGACACGCTCACGCCGTCAGGAGCGACGGGCATGGGCATGGGCATGGGCACGCACATCACCATCACGAGGACGAAGACGATCCGTGAGCGACCTGTCCCAATTGCATTGGCTGCAGTTGTGCAGCCCGCTCTTGCCGGTCGGTGCGTTCGCCTACTCGCAAGCGCTCGAACAAGCCGCTGAGCTCGGCTGGATCAAGACCGCCAGCGAGCTCGAGCACTGGCTCCACGGGCTCTTGCATCACACCATCGCGCGCACCGATTTGCCACTGCTGGCATGCGCGTGCAGGGCGTGGTCGCGCACCGATGAACTCGAGGCGCAGCGCGTCGCACAGCGCATGCTCGCGCTGCGTGAATCGAGTGAACTGCGCGCGGAGGAGCAGCGGCTCGGTAGCGCGCTTGCCCGCGTGCTCTCGCATTTGGGTGTCACGCGCGCAGCAGCGTTCGTCGGCAATCCAGAGGCGAGCTTCGTCGTGATGCTGGCCCTGGCTGCCAACCACTGGCACGTTCGCCTGAGCGACACCCTCAGCGGCTATGCGTTCACTTGGCTGCAAAACCAGGTGAACGCCGCCTGCCGTCTCTTGCCCATCGGACAGCTCGATGCACAAGCCATCACTAGCCGTCAACTCGCCTTCATCCCCGCGCTGGTCGAACGCGCGACCGTGACTTCCGACGAGGAACTCGGCGTCTCGGCGCCGGGGTTTGCGCTCGCCAGCGCTTGGCACGAGCGCCAATACAGTCGACTCTTTCGCTCCTGAAACCGCAGCTTCGGTTCCGAAGTGCACCTGCCCCTTCGAGGAAAATATGAAATCGAAACAAGCACTACGCGTTGGCATCGGCGGCCCCGTCGGCTCCGGCAAAACGGCCCTGGTGGATTCACTGTGCAAGCGCATGCGCGACGCTTACGATGTGGCCGTGGTAACCAATGACATCTACACCAAAGAAGACGCGCAGTTTTTGATGCGCAGCGGAGCCTTGCCCATCGAACGCATCGTCGGCGTAGAAACGGGCGGTTGCCCCCACACGGCGATTCGCGAAGACGCGTCGATCAACTTGGAGGCGATCGACGAGCTCAGCAAGCGCTTTCAAGACTTGGACCTGATCATCGTCGAGAGCGGCGGTGACAACTTGAGCGCCACGTTCAGCCCCGAGCTGTCCGATCTGACGCTGTACGTGATCGATGTGGCTGCGGGTGACAAGATCCCGCGTAAAGGCGGACCCGGGATCACCAAGAGCGACCTGTTGATCATCAACAAGATCGATCTGGCTCCGCACGTTGGCGCTTCGCTCGAAGTGATGGACCGCGACGCCAAGAAGATGCGCGGCGAAAGACCGTTCTTGTTCACCAATCTCAAGACGGGACAAGGCCTGGATCAAGTGGTGGACTTCATCGTGCAGGAGGGCGTCCTGCCCACTCGTGCGCGGATGGCCGCGGCAAACTGAGACGCGCTGACTATTCCCGATTGCGCGAGCTTTGCGAGCTGCTGTAGTAGGTCACACGTGAGTGACGAAGCGCAGAGCTATGATCTCGATTTGGGAGAGGCGCGCGTGCCCGTGCGGCTCGAGTCCCTCGGTGCCGAGCAGTTCACGGTTGTAGTCGCTGAAACGTCACACGCGGTCGTCGTTTTGGATGCCGGTCCGCCACTGCTCGTGTCGGTCGACGGCCAAGTGTTGAGCGTCGAAGTCAACGATCAGAAGGCCGCCATCGGCGGAATCGAGGCACGGCTCGAACCCAAGCAGACGGACAACGGCAGTAAGGGCGCCCGGACGGGCCCGTCGACAATCCGTTCACCAATGCCTGGACGCGTGGTGCGCGTGCTGTGCGCGGTGGGACAATCGGTCACCGCCGGTCAACCCCTGGTCGTTCTAGAAGCGATGAAAATGGAGAACGAGCTCGTCTCCAGCAGCGATGGCGTGGTCAGCGAGTTGCTGGTGGAACCGGGTTCGGCGATCGAGGCCAACGCTGCTTTGTTACGCTTGACGCCGTCCGCATAGCGCGCGCGAATAGCGGCATGAATCCCGCTAGAATACGGCTCGCTCACGCCCCTACTCCGCTCTGGCGCAGCTCGGCGCTGGACGCCCTGGTAGGCGCCCAAGTCTGGGTCAAACGCGACGACATGATCGCCGGGGCCGAAGCGGGTAACAAGCTGCGTAAACTCGAATTCTTGCTGGCCGACGCCAAGCGCCAAGGCGCCGACACGGTGATAACCTGCGGCGCGGCCCAATCGAACCATGCTCGAGCCACAGCCTTGTTGGCACGCCAGCTCGGCTTGGCCAGTTCGGTGCTATTGCGTGTGCGCGCCGACGAGGACAAGGCAAACGTCGGCAACCTCGCCTTGATGCGCGCCGTCGGTGCCCAAATCGAGTTCATCTCGCCCGAGCAGTACCAGGAGCGCAACGCCTTGATGGCCGCGAGCGCCCGACACCTGGAGAACCTCGGCAAGAAGGTCTACGTAATCCCGGAAGGGGGTTCCAATGGCTTGGGCGCGCTCGGCTACGTCGAAGCCGTCCGTGAGCTGGCCGAGCAGCAGCGCTTGGGCCTTTGCCCAGAGCAGTTCGACAGCATCGTGTGCGCCTGCGGTTCTGGCGGAACCGCAGCGGGGCTGGCGTTGGGTGTAGCAAAGTACGGCGGTGCAAGCACTGTCGACGCGATGGCTGTCTGCGACGATGCCAATTACTTTCGCGGCGTCACTCAGCGCATCGCGCGCGAAAGCCGCGACTGGGACCCTTCCCTGCCGGCACAGCTGCCACTGTTAATCCATGATGCGTACAAGGGCCCGGCCTATGGGGTAATGAGCCCCGAACAGCAGGCCTTTCTGAGCGACGTGATCGCCAAGACGGGTCTAGTGCTGGACCCCGTCTACACCGGCAAAGCCCTCTACGGCCTGGCTCACTTGGAACCCCGACCACGAGTCGTGCTGTTCATCCACACGGGCGGTCTGCCAGGCGCGCTGGCCGCGATGATGTCGGGCTGAGCCCGGCGGGCCGTCTCATGCTGCGAGCTGCAGCACCGACACGGTCGTGTGAACACAGTGTGCTCAGTGCTTGCTGAGCGAGATCTCCAAACGCAACGCGGGCGCGTTACCTGCCCCAGGTGTACTGGTAACCGAAAGCACCCCAGGTGGTGTGTTGCAACGCGCCACCAAGCCATCGGCGACACCGGCCCCGAGACGACTCGGTGACGCCCAACGCGATTCGCTACCTGGCGCCGGTAGATCCGGCGCGACGTACGTGTGAACCACGATGGCCGCATCCGGGCTTTGCTGTGTTTTGGCCAAAAGCGGGCAAAGCACGCTGCTTCCGGCTTTGGTCAAACCATTGTTGCTGACCGAGAGCAACGTCGCGTCGAACACATCGACGATCAGAGCGTCCTTGTCTGGCGTGATCTTGACGCGCCGATTCTTGATCGCGTTTTGGACGATCGTCGGCATCGATTCGATGAGCGCGTTCGAGCGAGCCAAGGATTGCTCTGTGGACTTATCGACTTCGGCCTTGGCCGAGCGCAGTTCGTCACGCTCGCGCACGGCATTAACTAGCTCCACTGACTTCGAGTTCAACTCGCGCACCGCGTCGTTGCCGGAGCGTTGCGAGTCGAGATAACTTTGGTTCAAGGCTGCGTTGGCGCGACTGAGGGGCAGGTAGAATCCCAAGCCCACGATGCCGCCACCCACGGCAACGACGGCCGCGAAGAAACGCCACCAGCCACGCGAAGTCCCCGCCTTCTTCTGTGAATTCATGGACGCCATGACGAGCCTCTTTTAACACAGACTCGGCATTGCAGTCCGTGACAAGACACCTCGGGCTCGACCCCAAGGGCTACTCGGAGGCTGTTTTGATCCAGCGAGAGCGTTCGGTTCAGTGGTCCGAGTTGGTCCAAATACTGCAATTTGGTGGAAGCGGGATGGAAAATTTCAGGACGGCGCAGGTTCGGGTTCTCATGTTCGCGCGGGACGGCTAAGTTCGGCGTTCCACTCGAACCCCGGAGGCCCAGTCCATGTACCACGTGATGTTCTCCCAGAACGATGTGCGTCAATTGACGCTGGACCAAGTGGACGATTGTTTCCGCCTCGGGTTAATCAACGAGAACACGCTGTTGTGGGCAGAGGGCATGACCACATGGGAGACACTGCGTGAAGCTGCGGGACTGACCGAGCAGAGCCAGGCCGATCAAGGCCTAGGGGAGTGCGCAGCACCTCCCCCTCCTTCGCAACGCGCCGCTCAAGCGCGCGCGGCGCAAGCTCATCAAGCTTCAGCGCGCCCGTCGCGAAGCAGCCAAGCACCAGCCCGGCAAACCCGAACGACGAGTGCAGAGCAGAGGCCGAACCAGGCGCGCGGCGCTTCTGGACGACCGACGTCCATTGCACCGCCGTTACCCTCACGTCAGGCGCGCGCGGCGCGCACTGCCGCGCATTCGGTGGGGGCGCAGGGCTCGGCTGCTCCCGGCCCGATGAGTCGTTCGAGCGCGAGTCACGCGCCGATGGCCCAAGGCCACATGCCGCAGCCTGCGGTCGCGCGCACAGCCCTGGCCCATCCTGCGGCCGCTCACCTGGAGCCCGCAGCTGCGCATCGGCATCCTGCCGTTCAGGCACATGCTGCCGCCGTTCAGCCGCATCCTGCCGCCGCCAATCGAACAGTGGCTCAACCGTCGATGCCCGTTGCGCACGGCCGAAGTGGTCAAAGTGCCGCGCCGCCCGCCGCGGCCGTTTACCAATGGGGCGCCCCTTCCGCAGGCCCGGCTTACCACACGCCTCACGCGACCGCAGTGGCCATGCAGCCGCGCGTCGCTCCATCGAATTGGCCAAACGCACATTCGGAGCCGCCACCCTCCGGCATACGGCGAGCGCCCAACGGTCAGACACAAATCGCCACGGCGGCGCCGCGTCCGCAGGCAGCACCCGTTACTCCGTTGCGGCTAGTCCAGCCATCGTCGGACGACATTCCGTTCGCACGGCCATCGCGCTTTCGTCCGCTGTTTCAAAAGTGGGTCTTGAGCTTGAGCGTGGTCGGCGGCGGGCTGGTGGTCGCGCAGCGCAACGACTACTTGCTGCAAGCCGCCCGAGCCGTACACCAGGAGTCCGCCTACTTGGCCTTCGAGCACCACTATCTCGGCGGCGTCCCTCACGGCACACCTCGCGCCGTGCAAGCCATGCTAGCGGCCAATCCGCTGGAGACCCACGTCGCCGCTCCGGGCCGCGTTGATTCGGCAAAGGGTGACTCGAGTGGCCGCGCTGACTCGACTGGCCGCACTGACTCGACTGGCGGTGACCCAAGCCGTGACTCTGCTGCGCGAAGCGCAGCGGATTCGACGACCGAGCACGTCACCGAACCCCCACAAGCCGCAGACGGCGCACACGCGAGCCCGGGTGACAGCAAGCCGACTCCAACCCCGGCTCCAGCAGTCGTTCAAGCTGCGACCAAGAGCGGCACGAATTCACACGGCACGGGGCAAGCCCTTTCCGGATTGTCCGTGGCAGATTCACACGGATCCCACTCCGCTCGATCGCACGGCAAGCGGGCCGAGGGCACGGATGACGCAGAAGCACTTTCCCAAGAGCAGTCCAGCTCGTCGAAGAAGAGCTCCGAGCGCAGCCACGAGGCGAGCGACGACAGCAAACACGAAAAGGCAGCGCCCGAGCCGCCGATCGCCGACAAGGACGATTTCCTGCGCCAGAGCATGCGCCAAGCCGTCACCAATTCCGCAGGCGAGGCCAAAAAGAAGAAGAAGGGCGCCAAAGAGTTCGACCCGCTGAACGGCGAGATCTGACGCGCGCCCGGATTGGGCGTTATCTTCTTGCAATCAGTCGCGGAAAATCCCGCTGAGTGCACCCAGCAAATCGCGGGGACTGAAAGGCTTCTGGAGAAACCGGGTCAGAGGCTCCAATACCCCGTCGTGGGCGATCGTGTCCTCGGTGTACCCAGACATGAACAAGACCTGCAAACTGGGCTTTGCCTGCGTCAGCTTCTCCGCGACTTCTTTGCCATTGATGCCAGGCAATACGATGTCGGTCACGAGCAAATCGAAGTTGGACGACGCGGCGAACAGGTTCAAAGCTTCCTCGGCATTCGACGCGGTGACCACGTTGTACCCATGAGCCTTCAGAGTTCGCTCGATCACCGTGCGCACTTCCAATTCGTCCTCGATCAGCAGGATGCGTTCACCTCGCGCTGACATCACAGGAGATTCGGAGGGAGCTACGACCAAGTCTCCTTCTGCACGTGGCAAGTAAACACTGAAGCGTGTACCGCGACCGAGCTCGGTGTTCACCGTGATCTGGCCCCCGAACTGCTTGACGATACCGTAGCACGTCGCGAGCCCGAGCCCGGTGCCTCCAACCCGCGTTGTATAGAACGGCTCGAACACGTGGGGCAGCACTTCAGCCGAGATACCAACCCCAGTGTCAGCGACCACCACGACCACGTACTGTCCTCGCCCGACGCCGGGCGGGAGTTCGGGAGCCTCGGGCCCAAGCGTAACGTCCTGCGTCGCGAGCGTGAGCGTGCCACCTTCCGGCATCGCGTCACGAGCATTGGTCGCCAAGTTGGCCACGACTTGCTCGAGGCGACTCTCGTCGGCAGAGACTCGCCAACGCGAGTTGAGTGCCAGCTGAACGCGGATTCGTTCGCCGATGGTGCTGCGAAACAGCGACTCGATACGGGCTACCAACGTGTTGGGATCGAGAATCTGGGGCGTCAGTACTTGGCGTTGTGCGAATGCCAACAGCTGCGCCGTCAGAGCAGCACTGCGTTCCGCCGCCAAGCGGATCGACGCCAAGAACTCGTCGGCTTCAGCGGGCGATTCGGCGTAGCGCGCAAACTCGACGTTGCCCAAGATCGCCATCAACATGTTGTTGAAGTCGTGCGCCACGCCTCCCGCCAGACGCCCGATGCTCTCCAATTTCTGCGCTTCGAACAGCCGAGCTTCCATCGCTCGTGTCTCGGTGACGTCTTGAACGCTGCCCACGAGTTGCACCAGCTCACCGTCGGCACCCCGCACAGCCAGCCCCACACTGTGAACCCAGCGCCATCTTGCACCTTCGCCGACGAGCACCCGGTGCGTAACGGGCCCAAATCTACCGCTCGAGCGCGCCTGCTCGAACGCCGCCTGCAGTGCCGGTCGATCGTCGGGATGGACGGCCTTCGACATGTGAGTCACGAGGTCGACCTCGCCCTCCGGCACGCCTAGCATCCGCCTTGTGCGATCGTCCCAATTGAGGCTGCCGCTGCGCGCGTCGTAGGTCCACGTCCCCAGCCCGCCTGCGTCGAGTGCGACCTGCAAAAGCAGCCGATTCTCTTGCAGCGCGGTAACGTCGGTTGCGATCATGACCAATGAATCGACCTCGCCGTCCTCGATGATCGGGCTCACGCGCGTGAGGTAATGCCCAACCCGCTCGACCGAAGTTCGACCCATGGTCGAGTACTCTTGCATCGTCCTGTTCGTGGACGCGTCGCGGATAGCCTGGTGGGCCCGCTCCCGAAACTCCGGCGGTACGTAAGCATCGACCGACGTCCCGAGCACGTCTGCCAGGCGGTAACCAGGGGCCAGGCGATTGAGGTAGAGGAAACGACCGTCACGCGTGATGCGGGTGATGAAATCCGGAGCGCTCTCGAGCATCTGGTTCAGGCGGCGGACCTCGGCTTCGAGTTCTCGCACCCGATCGTCGGCATCCCCCGTCTGGGCCCCCTCTTTCTTCTCCACGGCACCATGCTAGCGGCAAACGCGGCCGAGGTCATCTGTCGAGCCCACATTCACCTAAACCACGCAACCGGCAGCGGCGTGTCGGGCCGCCGGGAACCGTCGGCCTCGTAATCCTACGGGCTCGAGGCAACCGGACCCGAGACAACCGAGGCTGGTATCGAACCGGAGCCCGCCAGGCGCCTGGCGCGAGTCCTCGGCACTCGGGTCAATCGGCGCGATGCAGCTTGCGACGAAAAGCCTTCATGCGTTCGAGCGCAGCGCCCGTCCGCGCCGTATCCTTCATCAGGTTCTCGTTCTCGTCGGGGTCGTGCGCGAGATCGTACAACCCCATGGGGCGTAGGCGGCTAGTGATGAGCTTCAGGTCGTTCTCGATGAACGCCTGACGCTCGGGAACGAACGGTCCTCCAGGCATGTCTATGAAAATTGGCCGCGGCCCGGGCACGTAACCCTCGGGCAGCATGACGTCGGGCAACAACGAAGTGCCGCTCAGGAAATCATCCCCGCCCGCCGCTGGCAACGGAACCCCGAACAGCTCGAGGATCGTCGGATTCAGATCGATGGCGCTGCGACGTTGGGAGACGATGTGCGGCGCAACGCCGGGAATGTAGATAGCGAGCGGAACACGAACCAGCACATCCCAGAGCTCGAAGCCGTGACGCGTCATGCCGTGTTCGCCGAAGGTTTCTCCGTGATCACTCGTGACGATGATGGCGGTGCGATCCGCGAACGGGCTCTTGGCAATCGCATCGAGCACACGCCCCACGTGATGGTCCGAAAAAGCGACTTCCCCGTCGTACAGAGCGCGGGGATCCGAACCAAAATCGAAGCCTTCGTGCGCGACGTATTCGGCGTGGGGATCCAAGTAGTGAACCCACATGAAGAAGCGCCCGTTGTTACCCGAAAGCTCGTTCAAGTGCCGGATTGCGGCGTCGCTCAAATGTTCACTACTGACGGTGCGATCGCCCTCGCCTTGCTTCTCCGCTGGTGCTGCGGACATGTCGAGGATATCGAAACCGCGTCCAAGTCCGGTGTTGGGCTTGAAGTACCAATGAGCTTGAATGCTCAGCGTTTGGATACCTTGCGGTGAGAGCCGCTCTTGCAGCATCTTGTCGATCGGCGGATAGACGCTGAAGTGCAACTCGCCGTGGTGAGTCTCGCTGCCGTAGCGGCCAACGAACAAAGGTCCGATGCTCTTGCTCGTGTAGGATGCGAGTGAATAGGCGTGATCGAAATAAGTCGAACGCGCGGCGAAAGCGTCGATGTTGGGGGTGATCTTGCGGGGATACCCCACGAACCCGATGTCGTGGCGCACCGTGTCGATGCTGATGAACACGACGTTGAGATTGGCGGGTAGCTTCATGCCGCTCGTGGGCACGCCGTTCGGAACGCCGGGCGTGGCACCCACGGAACCGGCGCTGGCAGGCGTAGCGCCCGATCCGCTCGCGCTGGGCGCGCTCGTGGCGGCGACGGGCGCGCTGACGTCGCTCGCTTCGGCCGGCTGATCTGCGCCACTGCAGTCCTCGTCGATGCCGTTGCCTGGTTGATCGTCGGCGTCTGGGTTGACGCGCGCATCGCGGTCATCGCAATCCCCGCCACCGTAGCGCGACGCGAAACCATCGTGATCGCGATCACTTGCAACCCGCAGTAACTTCAGACTCCAATTGCCGAGCGGGGCCCGGCGCTCGACTGCCAAAGCCACGGAGGGCTCTTCGAGCCAGCTCCCGGCCCCCCACGTAACGAGCAAGGCCAATATCACGGCCAGGGCGCTCGCAATCGGCGGAACGCGACGCAAGTAGCGTGGCCCCTGGTAGGCACATGCTGCCAGCAGCAACAACTCCCAAGGTCCGCTCAAGTCGAGCTCGTCGCGCTTCATCACGCCGAACAGCGCCTTCGTGCCACCCGCCCCGCTCGGTTCACCTGCGACCACCAGCAGCACGATGGCGAGAAGCCCGCCAAGCAGCGCAAGCACGATCCAACGGCTCGGCTTGATTGAAGCCGGCAAGCGCGGCGTCAGCGCCACAGCCAAGCTGCGCGAAAGAGCGAGCGCCGCGCAGAGTGCCAAGCTCACGATCAAGGAGCCTAGCGCAACGTCGAGGCTACCAGAAAGCGCCCGCACGAAGACCGCCGCGCTGAGCACGAGCCACACGAGCAGGGTGGGCAGCGACGTCAGGGCGAGCGCCGCAACCCGCGTACCGCGCATACTCGGCTGATCCAAATCGCGCAGCGACGAAAAGCCAGCCCCGAGCGGCACCCTCACGACGCGACAGAACAAGCCTACGGCCAGGGCCAGCAGCAAAGCAAACGGCACCACCAAGCCAAACGCCGAGGCTATGCCCGACCAGCTTGCCTGACTCGCGTTCACCTCTGGCGAGACGCGCCGCCACTCGAGCAGCGCGACCAAGCCACTCGCGATGACCGCTGCCAAAAGAGCAGCGGCCATTTCGCCAAACGGCCCCGTTTGCTGCGCCGCACTCGGCGTCGTTGGAGCGGCTTTAGGGGAAGTTTTGTTCGGCGTCTTCGCGGGGGTGGAGCTGCTAGCGGACATCGGGTTTCAAAGCTTGCTCTGAACGTTGGCTTCCCGTTTGTTGCGCCAAGGGGTGATTCTTGTCGTACGTAGCCAGCAGTTGGTCCAGGGACAGATGGGTATAGCGTTGAGTCGTGGACAGACTGCTGTGGCCAAGCAGCTCTTGAATCGCGCGCAAATCGGCGCCGCCTTCTAGCATGTGGGTCGCGCAAGAGTGACGTAGAGAGTGCGGATGAAGATCCGCCCGGCCGGCTCCCAGCGCGCCATAACGATGCACCAGGTTTTGCACGCTGCGGACGCTGAGCCGCGCCCCGCGCTGGTTCAAAATCAGCGCCGAGCGATCGAGCTCCCCGGTTTTGGGGTGCCCGAGGGCGTTACGCTCCTGCAGATAGCGGGCAAGCGCCTCTCGGGCGAGGCGCCCCACGGGCACTCGCCGCTCCTTGTTGCCTTTGCCGAGCACGCGCAGCGCAGTGGCGCCGGCTTCGATGTGCTGCAGGTCCAGCCCCACGAGCTCGCTAACCCGTAGCCCACAACCGTAAAGCAGCTCGAGAATCAACGCATCGCGCAGACGCACCACCTCGGCATCCGCCGTCGAGTGCGGCAGCTCCACCACCTGTTTGGCCGCATCGGCAGACAGGAACGTGGGCAGCTTGGGACGCAGTTTCGGGGCCTTCAAGAGCAACGTGGGGTTCTCAGTGACCGAACCCTCGCGTTCCAAGAAGCGGAAGAAGCTCCGAACGCTGGCCACCTTGCGCGCGATCGACTCGGGCTTGAGCCCTCGCGCCAGCGTGCCGAGCCAGGCGCGCAACAAGAACTTGTCGATCCCGGTTATCAGCGGGTGTTCGCGCTGGGTGCGCTCTTTGGCGAAGGCATGCAACTGCGCCAGATCGCGACCATAAGCCCCGAGCGTATTGGACGAGGCCCTTTGCTCGGCGCGCAAGTGTTGGAGGAAGCGCTCAATCGATGCGTCGAGTTCGAGCTTCATGGCCAGCTCAAGCTCCGACGGCAGCGAAGATCCAAGCAAACAACCCGAGAGCGAGGCACATGAAACCCGCGCCCAACCACTGCCAGCGCGTGCGAATCAAGAGCAACACGCCGCCCGCAATCGACAACGACAAGCCCAAGCTTCGAGCGAGCTGGAAGACGGAATCCACGCGTTCACTTTTTACATACACCGTTTGCAGTGCGGCGGCTTCGACGGTGCTACCCGGGCCGATCCGGGGCAGCAAGCGCGCGATCGCATCGTTACTCCTAGACTGCAAGTCCGAGCCAACCGTCCACCCGTGCTCGGTCTCGCGCAACGAGGAGCGCAGCGCGCTCCAAGCCGCCAACGCCAAAGCCGGATCGCCACTGGACTCCGCACCCTCGGCGATCGCGATCAGCCGCGCTTCTGCCTCGGCCACGTGGGGGGCAAATGGGAAGTACCAACGGATCGCGCTGCGCGCCTCGCGCATCGAACCCGGCAGATCGCCTTGGTCGAACGCACTATCACTCGCGGCAAGAGCTCGCGCCCCTGCTTGTTCGGCGCGCCAAAGCAGCATCGCGAGCAGCAGCATCGCAGACACCGCGCCGAGCAGCAGTGTTCTGATCCCAACCCGAACAGCACCGTCCTCAAGCATGTGCACCACCGTCGACTTCAAACGAAGTCCCGTTGTTTGAACAGCAAACTCGCCACCACGACGAAGAACAAGACCCAGCCCCCTGCTTGCGCGAACGCCAGCAGGGCGTAGCCGGTGAACGATTCACCCGCTACTTCGCCGGTGAGCACCGGCCGCGGCGGCACGTACACCATCAAGTTGGGCACGACACGGGCCAGCACTTCGCCAAGATCATGAATCTCCTGGCCGAAGACCTTTACGGGCAGCTTCGCCAGGGTGTCCGCAGAACGCCCAACCAGAAACACGCCCAGGGTGAAAATGGCCGTGAGAAATGGACTCGAAAACGCCGAGAACAACGTCGCCAGCGCCGTCGTCACGGCCGTCTCGAACGAGGCCAACAAGGCGGAGGCGAGCACTACCCGTCGATCGTCGGGTGCCTCCTTCGCCAACACCCAACCTAGAAGCACGAGTCCAATCGACCAAGGGATGGGCACGTAGGTGCTGGCTCGGGGAAAGCGCTTCCACACGATCAAGAACAGCGCTGTGCTGCCCAAGAGCAACGCGATCCAGACCCAATTCTGACCGCCAGCCATGGCGTGCAACGCGACCAACAACACGCCCGCGTTGGCCAGCATGAACACCACCAGGACTAGCCACGTCCCCAAGACCTTACCCACCAAGTACTGAGTGCGCCCAAGCGGGCGGGCCAAGATCGGATAGATGGTCTTGAGTTCGACCTCTCGATAGAGGCTCGTCGCTCCCAGCACGATCGCCACCAGCACCCCGTAGCTCGATACGCCGAACGAGCCGATGTCGCTGATCACGCGTAAACTGTTCTTTGACGCGTACTGACCGACGACCAACGCGTAGCAGGTCGTCGCCAACGCCAGAGCGAAGAGCCCCAGCAGGATCCGAGCCCGCACCGCTTCTCGGTACGTGTTGAGCAAGATGGCGAAGACTTTGGCCAAACAGACCTCGCTTCTAGCTCAAACCTCGGCGGGGGCCAAAACTCTGGCCGCCACAGGTGCTCGCCCACTTTTCTCGGCGCCAGCGCGGCGCCGAGCGGTCCCAATACGACCTCAGCCGCCGTCGGCGCCGCTCGTGGCGGGCTCTGACGTCGAATTCGGCTCTGCCCCGCCGTCCGCTTCAGCCGGGCCAGGGGCGCTCGGCATCGGGCTCGCACTTGGGGCTGGCGTGGAAGTCGAAGGCGATGGGGCGCTCGGGGAAGTTGGCGCCAAGAGCTTGTCCACGACGTATTGCCCGTGCCCTTGCAGGCTCTTCGACCAATCACCCGTGACAGCAGTGCCCGGTTTCAACAGGCACGAGGCGTCCGTGCAATCATCCAACTTCCAGGCAGCCCAGCTGATGTTGTTGGTGTTCATCCATTGCTGCCACAGATCCCCCTCGTCCGAGCACACCGTCTTGTCGGAGACCCCGCCGTCGGCATTGGTTGCCCCCCATTCGGTGACCATGATCGGCAGGCCTGCGTCGCGCGCAACCTGCGCGATATCCCGAAACTGTTGCTTGTGGGTGCAAGAGTAGAAGTGCAAAGTATACATCAAGTTGGTGCCGGCCACGGGATCCTCGGCTGCGGTGTCGACCTTTTGCGACCACTGGGGCGTGCCGAGCACGATCACCGCGTCCGGGTCGTAACGGCGAATCGCAGCCACGACCCGCTCGTGGTAGGGCTTGATGTCATCGGCCCAGGTGAATGATTGCTTCACGGTTCTGGTCGCTTGATCCCAGATCCCGGTGATGGGCTCGTTGAAGACCTCGTAGATCACGTTGTCGTGATCTTTGTAGCGCTGCGCCATGTCGCTGAAGAACGCTTCGGCCTGATCGACGTGGTACTCCGCCACGTGATCGTGCCAGTCGACGAGCACGTACATGCCGAGCGTCGTGGCGTTCTCGATGATGCGATCGACGAAGGCCTGCATGCGGTCCGGATAGACGAGGTAGCCTCCACCCGAAGCCTGGCCTTGGTCGTTGCCGACGCCCATCGCGGCCCGAAACAACGACACGTTCCAGTTGTCTCGCATCCACTTCAGGGCCGCCCCGCTCTCCGCGTAGCCGGTTTCCTCCATGTTCAGCCACATGCTGCTGATGCCTTTGAGCTGAACGGGCTTGCCGTGCGCATCGACCAAATCGGGGCCGACGACCTTCAAGGCTCCATGTTTGCCCAGGGGCGTTTCAGCTGCGGGCTTGTCGTCGACGAGGTGCTCGTCGGGCAAATTCGCCTTGGGCGCTGTGAGGCTGAAGCTCGGCGCTTCGCGCTCTGACGTCCCTTGGGCACACGCTAACGTAATGAGCAGAGGCAACAGACAGCACGCCGCTTTGGCGCGGCGCAAACCAACTTTTTTCATCGGGACCAACTCAGACGTGTGGGGCACGCGAAACGGCGCACAACGCCACACTTTTTCTTTGGAACAGACTCACGCAGCCGTCAAAGCGTTGCTGCTCGTTCGGGGGGCGATGCCGCCCCGCCAGACTCGCACATCGTACGCAGGATCCGCACGCCACCCCCCATCACGAGCAATCCCGCCACAGTGATCCAGTGACTCGGCTCAAAATCGCCACTCGTAGCGCGGCAAAGGTTAAGCATTGACGACCCTTGTGTTACGCCCGGTTCTCATTCGGAGAAGGAGAAGGCCCGTGAAAAAGACTCAGTTGGCACCCCTGGTCCTAGTCCTCAATGCTTGTGCCTCGAGCGCAAGCACTGCTGCGATCCCACCGAGCGCACCGGCCCCCGCCGAACCCGCCGCGCCTCCACCCGTAAGCATGGCTCCCGTGGCCAGCGAAGCGCCGACCACACCCGCGATCCCAGACAACGCAGCTCCGGATCCGAGTCTGCAGCACCACGCGATGCTCCAAGAGCAGCTTGGATTCTATGCGGTGGTCACTCCGCCCGGGTACGACGCGCCGGAGAACAAGAACAAGCGTTATCCGGTAGTCGTGTTGCTGCACGGTGATGGCTCGGACGAAGTGCGCGAGAGCAAGTTGGCAGGCGACCTTGGCCGCGACGGCGTGATCTACGTCTTGCCGCGCGCTCCCTATCCTCACAGCTCGGCTGCGGACCACAGTGACGTCACCGCCTCGACGAGCGAAAGCAAGGCAGCGGGCTGGTCCGCCTGGCCGGGCTACCCTCACGAGTGGGGTGACTACCAAAGCGCGACGTTCCCGACCGAGGAGATCAAGAAGTTGCAGATCCCGAATCTGTATACCGATTGGATCGCCGAGACGATCAAGGACGCACGCAAGCGCTATCGCGCGAGCGCCGAACGCGTCGTGGTCGTCGGTGAAGGGCAAGGCGCCGCGTTCGCACATCTGTTCGCCGCCCGCCATCCATTGATGGTCAAAGCGTACTACGCGCACGGCGGCTACTACGATGAAGCCATCGATGGACGCCTGGGGCGCGGTTACGCCTCCGCGCTCAAGGACAACAAGATCAAGATTCTGCTCACGCACAACGAGGGCGATCCCGTGATCAAGGCCGAGCAGACGAAGAAGCTCGACCAATTCCTGACGGAGCGCAAAGTCGAGCACACGGTGCACGTGATGCCGGGCAATTCGCACGAGATGAGCGCAGAAGAGAAAGACTTGGCCCACAGCTTCGTGCGCCAATGGTGTTGCGGCGAAAAACCCGCCGGCGCGCCCGCTGCACTCCCCGGCCCCGTTACTCCAGCACCAGCAACTTCTGCGACCACGAATCCAGCAGGAGCCGCTGGCCCATCCGCGGCAGCAGCCCCTGCAGCTGCAACCCCTGCGCTGCCGTCACCCGCGCCATTGGCGCCCGCCCCCGGCGGCGCACCCGCGCCGATCGGCGCGCCTCCGACGCTGCAGCCGCCGAGCGCCCCCGCGGTCAACGCAAACTTGACGGCAGGAGTTAACACACCACCGAAAGCAGCAACCCCTGCTGCACCGGTGACCGGCAAACCCGCGGCGATCGCGCCGCTCGCCGTCGCTCCTGTTCCAGCTGCAGCTAGTCCCGTCGCAGCGAAGTCCAAGGACGTCAAAGCTCCGAGCGTGCCCGCCAGCGCCGCGACGCCCGAGAAGACCACGGTCACCGCCGCGACCAAGGCTGGCGACAAACCCCACGATGTGCCGGCGATGGCAGTCGTGCCGCCCAAGAGTCCTGCTCCAGCATTGAAGGTGCAGAGTGCCGAGAGCTCGGTGAAGACCGCTCCCGTCACGGCCAACACGCAGAAGACGGCGCCCGCCGAGTCCTCTGGCACCCAAAAGTCGGCACCGGACAACGGCACGACCAAGAAAGAAGCCCCCACCACGCAAAGCGGCGGAGTGAAGACCGCACCCGCAGGTGGCAGCACGAAGAAGGAAGCCCCCAAAGAGGCCGGCCCGAAGACAGCTGCGGCAAGTGATCCCACTCCTGTCAAAGCTGCGAAGCCCGACGCAGCAAAGACCGCACCCAAAGAGCCATCGGTCACGCCAGTCCCAGCGTCGTCGGCCCCCTGAGCGACGTGTAGTCTTGGACTCGCCGTCCTCGACGGCTTAGGATCGCGTTACGCTTACCCCGCCAGCTTGCGGGGTAAGCGTTTGGTTCCCGCCGTTGTCTCGCCCAATTCGTCTCTTAGCGCTTTCGTCAGTCTCGAGTTCGCTGCTCCTGACGCCCCCGCTGCGCGCGGACGCGGTGCCTTCCGTTCACGAGCGTGCACCCGATGCCCACATCGTGCCAGCGCTGCATCTTCCCGGGCAATTCGAGCACGAAGGCTTCTACTTTCGTTTCTCGACGGGATTGGGCGGCTACAACGAAGTGATTAAGCAGAGCTTCGATCCGATCGCTGCGCGCGTATCGGGGATTGGCGGCACCATCGAATTGGGTGCCGGCTGGACGGTGGAGAAGGGTTTGGTCTTGGGTCTGGCAGCGTACTTCGAGCGCTTACTGGCTACGGACCTGATGCTGACCAAAAGCCGCAAAGAACCGCTGCCGTCACGGCTGGAGCCGTCGTTCCGCGATACCGTGCTCGTGGGGCCCTTGGCGGATTGGTATCCCGATCCCCACACCGGCATGCATTTTCAAGCCTCCGTAGGCTATTTCCTGCTCTCGCGCTCCCAATATACCCCTGGGGATTACTCGGGCCAGGGTTACACGGCACAAGGCGGCGGAGGTCTGGTGGGCTTTGGCCAGGAGTGGTGGGCCACCGAAAATAGCAGCATTGGGATAACAACCCAATTCAGCCTGGCAGTGGCTAACGGTAAGGTCCCCGATGCGGGACGTTGGACGCATTGGGTGGTGACGACCCCCACGTTCGTCTTCACTTGGACCTATCAGTGAAGACGTCCAAGGTCCAGCGACCGCGCGCGCCAGCATACCCCAGAAGCTGAACCCAGTAGTCCCCCTTGGACAACACGCGTTCGAGGTATGCGCCCGGACCCCCGGCAGCATCGATCACGCATGCCCCGTCGAGTTCCTTGCCTGGGCAGCTGGTTCCCCGCCGCAGATTGAGTATCAACGGCACTTCGCTGCCCCGCGTATCGAACACCACGCGACGCTGCTCCGACAACGCCAGGTGCAGCCATTGATCCGGCGTGCCATCAATCGACGCGCCACCGATGTCGCAACTGGCGGGTTCGTCGAACTGTGCACGCGTGGTATCGCCGCTGAACGAGCCGCCAAGCGCGGGGATCTGGAGCGCCGACTCACAAGCGTCGGCCGCGGTCACAATCGTGAGCGGACGCGAGGGGCGGGCCAGCCACAACAGCTCGACGGGATTGGCCAACTCCGAGTCCACCAACCAGCGGTACGAACCCGCGCCCAAACCGTGGACCACGCTGCGCAGGGTTCCCTGGTCGGTCGTGGAGCAACCGAGAACAGCGCCGGGACAAGCGTCGCCCTCGGCCCAGAACGCGAGCGCGGCGCGATCGCCATCGCTGGTGCGCGCGCGCAGCAGCACGTCGCTCGCTTCGTCGAGTTCGAGCCCCGCCAGCACATCACG
The DNA here is from genome assembly GCA_036263015.1 of Polyangiaceae bacterium. Taxonomy (GTDB): domain Bacteria; phylum Myxococcota_A; class Polyangia; order Polyangiales; family Polyangiaceae; genus SZUA-265. The sequence continues at coordinate 31,608 of DATAHU010000114.1, forward strand.
CCCTGCAGGTGAACAGCTTGCAAACGCATCGTCGGAATAGTCGGCGAGGTCGATCACCCGTGGCTCGTCGGGCGACAAGTCAATTGCGTCCGAACACACGTCGCCCACAGGCGCCGAGGTTGGCGACGCCGTTTCGACCCGCAGATCCAAGATCGCGGGACTCGTCGCCGACACGACCAGTCGATATTCGCCTTTGGGCAAGGCGCGAACGAACAAGGCAGAGCTCGCATTGCGAGCGCAGGCCCGCTCGCCATCGCTAGTGCAGTCAGCGTCCCACAACGACAGAACGGGAACCGCGTCGGGGTCGCGGCTGACTGCAAAGATTTGTACGTCCCCAGGTTCCGACAAGGACAGGGCGTAAACCAAATCGCCGACGGCAGGCTGCGGCGGCGCGCTTGGATCCATGCTCGCGTCGCTGCTCGCCGGATGCGCGTCGGAGCAACGACTGACCGCATCTGCATTTGCCGTGCGCAAATCGACGGCCACCGAATCGCCGGGTTCGATCGGTCGTGCGCTCGCGCAGTCCTCGTTGTCGGGAACATCGGCGGAGCTCACGACTTCGATCGCCACCGTCACTTCACTCGAGCGTCGGATGTTACTCTGGATGAGCAACGAGAGCGGCCCATCGACGTCACGTGCACCCACCACGGCCACACGCCGGTCGGCGTGTCCCTGCCCGGGAACGACTCTACCGGGACCGCAGACGGCGGACTCGTCTTGTTGTCCGCAAGCGGAGCTCAGCATCAGAGCGAGATCGGTCGCCTCGGTATCAGCTCGGACGAACACGCTCGAGTGGGGCTCGAGATCCAGGGTAACGACGGCGTCGCGCGCGCCGTCGAGGCCGCAGGTGGAAGTGTAATTGGCGTGGTCGGCTGCCAGCTCGAGGCGCAAGGTCGTCGAAGCGTCGACCTGGGGAGCGCTCTTGCATGTGTCCGCTTCGGGATCCACGCAGCCGGTCTCGTCGGTTTGCCCGTCACAGTCGTCGTCGGTGCCATTGCCACACACCTCGGCGTGCAGCCCCGAAACCTCGGGATTCTGATCGTCGCAGTCGGTGGCGTTGCTGCTGCAATGCCGATCCACGTCCCCGTCGCCGTCCACGTCGCGCGGCACGTGTTCACACGAGCGCGCCGAGTCGTTGCAGTGATCGATCGTGCAAGGAGTTTGATCGTCACAGGTTACCGGGTCACCGCCAATACAACCGCTAGCCGGAGCGCACAGCTCGTTGCCATTACAATACGATGTGTCCTGACACAGGCTGTCATCGGGTGTCGCGCGGCAGCGACCAATCTCGAGATCACATCGGTCGACGGTGCAATCCACACCGTCGTCACACTGGGCGTCCTCCAGGCAGCGTCCCCCGAGGGTCGGTTCGATGGGTTTGCTGCGCGGCCCAAGTTCATCGTCGGTGATGATCGTGTCGCTCGGCGCGGCTGCATCGGACAGGGCAGGCTCGGGTGCGCTCGCGTGAGGAAATGGAGTGTCCGCAACGCGCGGTTGGCAAGCTGCGACGCCGCTAGCCGCCGATAGCGTGAAACCGAGCAGAGCGTGAGCCTTGCAGTACCGGGCGTTTCTTGCCACACCCTAGTGTGCGTGAGTTCCGCCGCAGTGCGCAAGAGCGCACCCGGCGCCGCCCGTACTCAAAAGTCGTAGTCCACGGCGAGAGAACAGCGTTGAACTCGGGGCTCAGCGTGGCAAGCTTCCCGTGTGGCTGGTGGTCGCCTGAGTCAAACCGAGCTGGAAGAGTTGCTCGCCGTCGAGGCCAAGGGAGCGGCGCGCTCGCTGCGTTCGGACACTGGTGCCGATCCAAGTTTGGACTTGGAACCAGAAGATCGACCGTCGACCAGCCTGTTGCTTCTGGATCGGGTTTCCGATCTTCCGCTGGAACCCGTCTTCATCGACGCACCCATCAGTGATCGTCATCCGAAGACGACGATCGAAAAACAGGCTGAAGTCGTTGCCACTCGGCCTGGGGAGTTGGCGCCGCAAACACGAGGCCGGGTGCGGCGGGGTCGAATCGATCTGGCCGCATTGCTCTACGAGTTTGCGCCGCAAGGTCGGCTCGCGATTGAACCCGGATCGGGAACCGAGGTCGTCGGCAACGAAGAAGATCTTCGTCGCGTGTTGCAGCTGATGGTGCTGCAGAGCCCAACGGGCTTCGGGGTACCGGCAGCAGACAAATCCGTCGAAGTGCGTCGCGAGGGCGATTGGATTCGCGTCAGTGTCGACCTTGGACCCGATATCAGCTTGGTCGACGAGGCCGAGCGTCGCTGGTTGCACCGCACCGCGATCCGTCATGGCGGACGCTTCGAGCTTCGAGGCCGGACCCAATGCTTGCTGCTACCGGCAGATGCGTCAGCGCACGCAGAGGTGGTCGCGCTGCAGCGCGAGCTCGAGCAGGCCCAACTCTTGGGTGAAAGTTACGCGCGCGAACTCGCCTCGGTGATTTCGCAAGAGCCGCCCCGTGTGCCCGGAGCCCTCACCGAAGCGGTACCAATCTTGGAGCTTGCGCTGCGCGAGCTGCAGCGTTCGAGTCCGAACTCGGTTGGGATTGGCCCCTTGCGCACTTTGCTGCAGGCGCTCGGTCGCACCCCCGAACCGTCGGCGGTGGTGACCAATCCCAAAGACCTAGAGCGAACTGCCAGCGACGCTGCGGCTCGACTCGCAGCGGCCTTCAGCGTGAGGCCGAAACCTAACAAGAATGGCTGAGTCGGGGGTTGTCGGATGAAGATCCTGGTGGTTGAAGATCAAGAGTCGATTCGCCACATGATCGAGGCTCTGGTCAAGGCCAGGGGTTACTCGGTGGAAGCGGTCGCGTCGGGAGCCCGTGCGCTCGAAGCGATCTCCCAAGAGCGTCCCGACGTCGTATTGCTCGACATGATGATGCCGGGTCAATTCGATGGACTGGAAGTGTGTCGGCGCTTGCGCGCGAACCCGGAGACCGAATCACTGCCGGTGCTGATCATCACTGCGTTCGCCGAGGACCAAACGCGCGATCAGGCGCTGGCCGCAGGGGCAACTGCTTTCTACACGAAGCCCTTCAGCCCAATCGCGCTGCTCAAAGACTTGCAACGCCTCGACAAGCACGCGTCGTAGCACGTAGCCCCGAGCGCGTCGGCGCCCGGGGCAGCAAATCAGACGGCTGCCGAAGAGAGCAGGCCCAGCATCGACTTGGCGCGCTTCTCGGCTTCGAGCACGACCCGTGACGCCTCGGCCGGTGGAATGCGCAAACGCGTCACGAGATCTTCGAGCAGCTCTTTCTCTTTCTGGTGCTGTTCACCATCCACGAAAGTGAGCAACACGGCGTGCTGCAGCAATACGCGTCGGCCCGCTGCGCTCAACTCGTTGAGCTCGATGTCTTCGAGTTTGCGCGGGCTCGCCGCATAGCGCCTCAGCTCGCGTTCCTCGCTCGGAGACGCTGCATAAGCGGCCAGCACGCCATCGATCACCTCGGACTCTTCGTCCGTGACGCGTCCATCGGCCCAAGCGACACTCACCAGGCCCCTCACGATTGCCAAGTCTTCAGCTCGCATCGCAGAGATGATGGCACGTCCCAGGTCAGAGCGGATCGCAAAACCCACGGCAACGGAAAAACGAGAACCGCACGTGGGTGAGAGTGGCTCAGCCGGGTAATCCGTCGATGCGCTCGAGGTCGCGCAACGAGCTAACCGGCGGCGGCGTGCAGCTGGTCTCCGCGTCACTGACGGACAAGCCCACACACCGGCGCAGAGCGCGTTGAACCCCGCGCTCACTGGGCGTGAAGCTTTCGATCCCAAAGCCCTGCAGCAACGCGTCGACGCGGCTGCGCTGAGGACGAAAGCGACCGAAGTACAAGGAACGCGGCAGCACCGCAGTGGGTACATCCTCCGTCGCGAGTTCCAAGGCTTCGTCGAGATCGGGTGCGGCCTCGGCGTCGCTCTCGGGGCGCGGAACGCGAAAAGACTGCCGCGCGCTCACACTGCATTCGATGCTGCCCAGAAACGGCGTCCTGTCCCCGACCTCGCGCGCCATGACCGGGGGTAAACGCGCGTCGACCGCCGTCGCTTCGGCGGCCTCCATCACGCAAGCCGGAGCCAGCGGGTGGTAGCTTGCGGCCAGCACACGCGGAGTGTGGACCCAGATTGGCGTGCCCTCGACACAGGGGATGCCGGCCAAGTCGCTAGGGCCCGTCACGATGTCGACCTCGACCTCTTGCGCTTCGCTCGCGAGCTGCTCGTCGTACGCCGCCGGCGCGGGTGGCCCGAGCAGCTCCAAACGCCGGTGCAGACGCGCCAGACCGCGCTTGGCGGCCGCTCGATTCATGGGCACCAGAGCTTTGCTGAGTTCGGCGCACAGCGCGTCCAAGCCGGCGCATTCGCCACGCGCGCACGCGACCAGCGCTGGGTGGTCGCCCCCCGCGAACTGCATGAGCTCTTTGAGCAGCCGCCGCAAGTTGCGATCGGCCTCCTTGCTGCTCGTGGCTAGGCCTTCGTCGAGCATGAGTTGCCCCGATTGGGTCAAGCTGACACTACCGAATGCCACCACGCGTGGCGCGAGCGCCAACTGTTCAGCCAGGGCTAGAACCAGCGAGGCAGCCGTTTCGGCTGTGACGTTGAGCTTCTGAGTGCGGACCGACCAAAGGAGTTGTTCGAGGCTGAAAGGCATTGGATTCGCTCGAGCAGATTCACAAGGCTTACATTCGACTACGTGCGGGTCATAACCAGACTGGCGGTTTTGGGCCAAATTCCGTCATCGGGGCGCGGGAGCGCTTGGATTGCCGCGCCTGCCCCCGGCTATACTCGCGGGCAAATGCGAGCCTGCTCCCAATGCGGCGAATCCAATGCCGAAAACACTGTGAAGTGTTCGCGCTGCGGCGCCGCCCTCTCCGAGCGCTCGCGACTGCAAGCCGGGACCCTGCTCGGCATCGCGCCCGGAGCCGTGCAAGAGGGCGCTAACCTTGCACCACAAACTCTGCAAGGCGCAGCGCTCAACGTTAACCCAAAACACACTCTGATGGGCCTTTCGCCCGAACAGCAGGCAGCGCACCCGTTGCCCGCCCAGTCGTCGCGCGCCAATGCGCCGCCTGCCCTCGCCGCTGGGGCGCCCTCACCGGCCAGCCCCACGCGAGCTGGGTTCGATGCCAAACGCACGATGATGGGCGGCGTTGGCCCGTCGCTGCCCCAAGCCAACGACGCGACCTGGCGCAGCGCGCTGGACGCGCCAGCGCCGAGCGCGTCTGAACCGAGACCTGCAGCGCACGAGCTCGCGCCACAGACTGCGCGCTCCAGTGGTACGCAGAACGCGCTGGCAGCCGCGTTTGGCTCCGAGCCGCCGAACGGACCGCCGAGCCCCCAGATCTTGCACCCAGGGGGTGAATCCGCGACCGTCAACAAGACCTTGCTCGGTATGCCAGTTCCGCAGACGGAACCCAATGTCTCGCCAGAGGCGCAAGGTGAACACCTGACGGCTGCTTGGGCGCGCGACTCGGGCCGCCCGAGTCAGCAATTTCCGGCGCAGCAGCGCACCTTGCTCGGGGTGGCGACGCCGGGTATTGCGCCTTTGAACCCGGGAGTCCCAAAGCCTCCGAGCTTGCCGCCCAAGGCACGGGCGAAGCGCAATCCGGCGGCGGCCGCGGGCGCAAAGCGCAAAGGTGGACGAATCCTGCTCGCAGTCGCAGCCTTGTTGCTCAGTGCGCTGGCCTTGTTCTGGGTGCTCTGGACGCCTCCGCCCCCACTGACAGCCAAGGCCGTCACGGATGAACAACGCAGCGAACGCCTCGAGTTTTCGTGTGCGGATTGTCCGCCGGGCAGCCGCGTCACTCTGGACGGCGTGGTCGCGGAGTTTGCGTCGGGACGCGCCCTGTTGACTCCGAAGCAAGCGTTGCAGCTCGGGAGCAATCGGCTCAAAGTCGATCTTTCGCGCCCCGGGCTCGGTCGCGACGAGAGCGTCACCCTCGACGTTCCGCTGCGCTTTCGGATTCGCGCCGATCTGACTGCGTTGGCCGAACCGAAACCGATGTTGGCTCTCCAATTGGATGCGGTTCCGGGCGCAAGCGCTGTCGTCGACGGTAACCCTGTACCGCTAGTAGAAGGTCACGCGCGCGTGCTCTTGGATCCGGGCTCGTTGACGGGCTCAGTCGCGGAAGTTGGGCGTATCGAGCGCAAGGTCGCGTATTCCGTTGCCTTGACCGGCAGTCCACCGCAAGCGGGCGAAGTGCAATTGACGGCGCTGATCACCCCGCTGGTGATCGAAGCGCCCGGTCCCAGCGTGGTCACGGACTCGGAGCGCTTCGTGCTGGCGGGCAGAACGCAACCCGGCGCCAAGTTATCCGTCGCGGGTTATCCATTGACCGTCGATCCAGTGGGGCGTTTCGATCAGCTGATGAACATCGACTCGGTGGGCGAGACCACGATCGTCGTGCGCGCCGATGCGGAGGGCCAAGCGCCGCGCTTCGTGAACGTCGTGATTCGTCGCGTGCCCGATCTTGCGGCCGAAGCGGATCGAGTGCGGGTCGGCGCGGCCACTGCCTATGCTGACGTCCTGGCTGCGGCGAGCGGCGGAACCGAGGCGCCCGTGAGCGTCATGGGCACCGTGGAAGAGTCGCGCACCGTGGACAATGCGACCACGATTCTGCTCGACGTGAAGACCGGCTGTGACGCACCGCCCTGCTGGGCGAAGATCCTGCTCTCACAGCGCTACTCGGCCGACAAAGGCACGCTACTCGAAGCCCACGGGACGACCCGCCAGACCGTGCAGAGCCCTTTCGGCAGCGCGCTCATCCCAGTCGTGCAAGCCACGTTTGCCGTAAAGCGCGCGGGCGACGCCAAAGCCGGCAAGCTCAACAATCCGTCGACGTCGATTCTGAGCCAGCGATTGTAGGGAGGCGCACCGCAACGAGCGGCATTCCGACGCTGCGCTCCAAAACGGTTCGACGCTGACCCCTTGCTGGTGCAACGCTTGGGAACTAAGCTGCGGGAGCCCGCCATGATCTCGATCACTCCCGTCGCTGCAGCCAAAGTCACCGAAATCGCCAATTCCGAAGGCCTGGAAGGCCAGGGCCTGCGCTTGCGCGTGATCGGCGGTGGCTGCGCGGGTTTCCAATACGACCTCTACTTCGAGGAAAACCCCACCGAATTCGATGAACGATTCGAATCCCGTGGCGTCAATCTGTTCATCGATCCGCTGAGTTACCAGTATTTGGACGGCACCGAGATCGACTACGTCGAAGGTGCGATGGGCGCTGGCTTCAAGTTCGGCAACCCGAACGTCTCGAGCACCTGCGGGTGCGGCTCGTCGTTCAACGTCTGATCCCCTGATTTGGCGATTCGAGGGGCTATTTGGGGGGTCGAGCGCTGGGCGTCGCGGGGCGGCGCCTCCAGAGGGCTTGGGGCCTTTGACGCTCGGCCCTGAAGCCCGAAAAAAGTTCGCGGCGCGCGGAACCGACCCTTGGGAGGTCTCGTACTGATGCTGAGCCCGCAGAAATGCCGCGGGACTCCGAAGGAGTTGCCCAATGCAACAGCAACAGCAGTCCGAGCAGAGACTAGCCCAATATGTCGCGCAGACGCGCGAGTTTGCCCCCCTAGACCGCGAGGAAGAAACCAAGCTCGCGGTAGCCTGGCGCGACCATCAAGATCCCAGCGCCGCCGATCGTTTGGTCCGCGCGCACTTGCGCTACGTGGTGGCCACTGCGGCCAAGTACCGTCGTTACGGCGTACCGATGAACGAGTTGATCGCCGAGGGTAACTTCGGCTTGGTGCACGCGCTGCGCAAGTTCGAGCCGCAACGCGGCTTTCGCTTCGTCACTTATGCCGCGTATTGGATCCGCGCCTACGTGCTCAATCACGTGATCCGCTCCTGGAGCCTGGTCGGTTCTGGGTCGGGTGCCCTGCGCTCGAAGATGTTCTTCAAGCTGCGGCGTGAACGGGTGCGCTTGGCAAACTTGCTGGGCGATCGCGATCAGGCCGAGGAAGCGCTCGCGTCCGAGATGAAGGTCTCGCGCACGCAACTCGACAGCATGTTGCGCCGCCTCGAATCGCGGGACGTGTCTTTGGACGCCAAACTGTTCGAAGACTCCAACGGCTCGCTCGTCGATACCCTGGTGTCGCCCAACGATTCGCAGGACTACAAGCTGACTCACGACGAGACCCAGCGTCACTTGCGGGGCGTCGTCAGCGGTGCTCTCAGCGGCTTGGATTCGCGCGAACGCTACATCGTCGAGAGCCGTCTGATCGCCGACGAAGAAGACCGTTTGAGTCTCGCCGACATTGGCCGCGCGCTCGGCGTGTCGCGTGAACGCGCACGTCAGCTCGAGTCCCGCGCGAAGCTCAAGCTGCGCAATCAATTGCTCGCCATGCCAGACTCGGCCAAGCCCGAGTGGCTCACCGACCGCATGATGACCCAAACTGCGGCCTGAACGCATCGCCGCCAACGGCAAGAGCTGAGCGGGTCTACAACTGCGCTTAGCGGCCCCCCGACCCTGTTTCGCTGCAGAGAAAACGCTGGGGATACCCCCTCAGCGTGGTATGCAGCCCGGGTCGGGCCACAGTGGCGATCGCTTGGCGCTCACGCGCCGAGAGGAAAGTCCGGGCTCCATAGAGCAGAACGCCGGATAACGCCCGGTGAGGGTAAGCCTTGAGGAAAGTGCCACAGAAAACAAACCGCCCTGACGGCTCGCCGCCAGGGTAAGGGTGAAAAGGTGGGGTAAGAGCCCACCGCGTTGGCGGTAACGACAACGGCACGGAAAACCCCGTTCGGAGCAAGGCCATGTAGGAAGGCGCTCGAGGGCTGCTCGCCCGAGCCTTTGGGTAGGCCGCTAAAGCCTTCGGGTAACCGACGGCTCAGAGGAATGATCGCCGTCGCGCAAGCGACAACAGAACCCGGCTTACACGTGGACCGACCCGGCGCTCGCAAGAGCGCCGGTTCTTTTTGTGCGTCATTGATTCACGGATGCGAGCCGCTCGGACGTCACTGCTGCGCGGCGAAGACGAACGGGATGTTCGCTGTCGTGGGCGTCGTAGAGCGCGCGAACTTCCACGAGCGAATGCGCGCCGTGATGCAGTTGGCCAGACCCGGGTAGCCGCTCGGATCCGGGCCGTGAGTGACGGAGGACACGCTGCCGTTGGCGGCGATCTGCACGGTCACTTCGACGCGAGCGCTGCGGGCCGAGGCGACCGAGCTGCCTGCGATGGCCTTTTGCCAACACACTTGGCGCACGCCGGCTTGGTTCTGCGCGACCGTCTTTTGAATTTCGCGCGCCGGTAACCCACCGGGTAACACGGGCTCGGTCGGCGTCTCGCTGTGCGGACCGGGCGCCTCTGCAGCAGAGAGTCCCGCCAACAAACCTCCACTGTTGGCAGGCTCGGGCGCTACGGGCACGTCGGCGGCAGGACTCGCAGCGGCGCCCCCACCGGGCTGCGCGGCGGAGCCAGCCGCAGGGCGACGCGGACGCGCTTCCCCGATGGCGCTCGCCGACTCGACCTCCTCCTCGACGCTGGGGGCCGCAGCCTTGGCGGAGGCGACGGGCTCTTCGGGCACTGCGGCGGGAGGCGGAGGTGGAGGCGCATCGCGCGCGACCATCGGCGCCGGGCAGGTGTTGATCGTGGTGACCACCGCGCGGGCTTGCGTCGGAACGAGCATCCGCCCCGCGGCAAAGCCGCCGCCGCCAAACAGAACACACAGCAGCAACGCTGCGAACAACGGCATCGAGCGACCCCGCGGCGGGGGCCTGAACGACGGATCGTAATCGGGCGCCAGCGACGGCACGGGCGACAACGGCACCGCAGCCGGTGGGTAAACACTCGAAGCCGAAACTGCCGCAGCCGCGACCGGGCGCGCGGCCACGTCGCTCGGGCGCGCCGGGGCAACGTGCGCTTCCCGAACAGGCTGCGCTTCCCGAGTTAACGGAACTGCGTCCGTGGGCAGAGGTTCCGGGTTGGGCTCGGCCGCTGCTGGCGGCAAATGAGCTTCCTGCCGGGCAGGTTGCGGCTCGCTTACTGGCCGCACGGACGCTATCGGCCCCATCGCCACAGCTTCGAGCGCTTGCAGCACGGCGTTGGACGTCCCGCTCGACTGGGGAGACGCGTCGGGCCTGAGCGCAAACGCGTTCGCCGGCAAAGGCGGTGGCGCGTGCCGGACCGAGCGGGGCGCCGGAGCAGCCTCGGTAACCTGCAGCGCACCGGGAGCGCGCCCGGCGCTGGAGGGCGGAACCGACTCGACTAGCCCCAACTCCGCAGACAGTGACTCCGAGGAGGCCGTCTCGGACGCCTCTGCCTTGGACGATGCTGTGTCGGACGATACCGTGTCGGCGGACACGGAAGCCAGCGACATGGGGGGCGGCGGCGCGTCGGGCACGGGCGTCAATGCCTGCGGCAGCGGATGACCGACGAGTGTCGGCGCGGCGACCCTGTGCGGGCGCGGCGCCGCGGGCCGCGCGTCGAGTTCACTCGGCGCGGCAATGGCGGCCGGCGCCGAACCAACGTCGCGGTCGACCGGCTCGAGCGAAGTGACCGAGGGGGCCGCGGGATTTGCGGCGGAGGCCTCGGGCGCAGCGGGGTTCGCGCTCGGATTGACCGCGGGCGCGAGCCGAACGGGCATCGAAGTTCTGACGGCAGGTCGCTGAACCTTCGCTCCATTCGTCATTGGCGGAGCCAGCGGGGCCACGGCTGGCGCGGCCGCAGGTCGCGGGGGCTCGAGTGGGTCCAACAGCGGGGGCGCAACCGAAGGCACTGGGGTGCGGGCGCCGGGCTGGAGCGAGACCGCGACACCATTGGGCGCAGCCGAGGCGTTCACCACGGGCGCCTTCGACGACGCGCCCACTCGCGGCATCGAACCAGAACCCAAACCGGGCAGGCGCGAAGCGCCGGGAGCCACCTTGGGCGGGCTCGGCGCCTGTACAGCCGCAGTTCGAGAGCCACCGTCTGCACGCGCGGGAGCCGCATCCGAAGTCGGGTTCACAGCCGGCCGTGTAGCGGCGACTGGGGCATTCACTTGCGGCATTCGTGAAACGGACGGCAGAGCAACGGCTTGAGCCCCGTGCGGCACTGGCGGCGAGGCGCCAGTCGCCACGGCAGCACTGACTGAAGCCCCAGCATGGAGCTGGCCTGGGCGTGGGACGGGACGCGGCACTACCGACCCCCCACGCTCAATCCGAACCGCGCTCGCATCGAGCGGAGCGACTTTTGGTTCGAGCGCAGACTTGTTGCCGAACTTCCCCAGTTCGAGCGCAGGGACTTCAGGGCTGGCCGGAGCGGCCGTTGACGCGGCGGCCGTTGGCGGTGCAACTGGCGCCGGTGCGCCTACAGCAGCTGCTGCCGCTCCTGGAGCAGTTCCCGCGGCGGCTTTGCCGCTCTTGGCCAACGCGTCGGCGATGGCAAACAGCGTGAGGCATTTGCGACAGCGCAGCTGCGCATTGGGACGCGCGCTCAGGTCGACGTCGGGCAACTCGTAAGCGATCTGGCACTGAGGACAGTTGAACTTCATCGCCATCGGTCCGGACAACCCAACACAACCACCGCCATCGACCTCACCACTACCACGCTTGCATGGGCCTTGCCCTCATTGTCCGCTCGCCATCGCGAGCAAACGCTCGCCCGCCCAAGCCTCGTAGCGTCCTTCGACGATGGCTTGGCGAGCATCGTGCACCAGCGCGCCGTAGTGATGCAAATTGTGCAGCGTCAGCCAACGGTGCGCCACAATCTCGTTACTGATGTAGAGGTGGCGGAGGTAGGCGCGGCTGACCCCGCCCTTGCAGGCAGGACACGCACATCCTTCCTCCAAAGGGGCGGGGTCGCGCTGGAAGCGGGCGTTGCGAATCGCCAATTTCCCAGCGCGCGTGAACACCTGTCCGTTGCGCGCGTTGCGGGAGGGGATGACGCAGTCGAAAATGTCGACCCCTACGCCAATCGCGCGCACGAGATCGCTCGGCGTCCCCACCCCCATCAGGTAGCGCGGCCGCGCTTGGTCGATTTCCGGCACGACCTCGGCCAACGTGCGGTGCATGTCGGCATTGGGTTCCCCAACGCTGAAGCCGCCCAGGGCAATGCCGTCCACTGGCAAGCGCTCCAGCGCTTCGGCATGACCCAAACGCAATCCGACGTCCGTGCCACCCTGCACGATGCCGAACAAAGCTTGGCCCGGGGTGCGTGCTTCGAGACAACGCTCAGCCCAACGCGTCGTGCGTTCGAGCGCTTGCACCAGCTCGCTATGACTCGAGCCTCCGGGTAAACACACGTCGAGCTGCAACGCGATGTCCGATCCGAGTAAACCCTGAACCCGCATCGACTCCTCGGGCGTCAGCATTCGCCGACTGCCGTCCAAGTGCGAACTGAACTCGAACCCCGCCTCGCTGAGCTTGGTTCGGGAAGCCAGCGAGAACGCTTGGAAGCCGCCGGAGTCCGTCGCAATCGCGTGCGGCCAGCGCATGAAACGATGCAACCCCCCGAGTTCGGCGATCAACTCCGCCCCCGGCCGTAACCACAGGTGATACGTGTTGCTGATCAACATCCCTGCCCCCGAGGCTATGACCTCCTCGGAAGTCACGGCTTTGACGGCGGCCTGTGTACCCACGGGCATGAACGCAGGCGTGCGCACTGGCCCGTGCCCAGATTGGAAGGTACCCGCGCGCGCGTGCCCTGAGCGGGCCTCGACGGCAAAGCGGTTCAGTTCGAGCGGGGGGGTATCCACATCGCGTCTCCGTAGGAAAGGAATCGATAGCGCTGCTGTACGGCTTCAGCATAGGCCGCGCGGATACGATCAGCGCCGGCCAGGGCGTAAACCAAAGCGAGCAGCGTGCTACGGGGCGCGTGGAAGTTGGTCAAGAGACCATCGACTACCCGAAAGCGGTAACCCGGCTGGATCAGGAGTCGTGTTTCGTGCTCCCCGACGCGCAAGCCCCCCTCGACGTCGGCCGCACTTTCCAGGGCGCGCACGACCGTCGTGCCCACGGCGACCACTGGCCGGTCGTGTTCCTTGGCGCGTGCGACGCTCGCGGCGAGTTCTGGGCCAACCCGGTAGCTTTCGCTGTGCATGGGGTGCTCGTCGAGAGATTCGGTGGAAACGGGTTTGAACGTACCGGCCCCGACGTGAAGCGTGACGAAGCCCACTTCGATGCCGCGTGTCCGCGCCCGCTCGAGCATCGGGTGCGTCAGGTGCAAGCCCGCAGTTGGGGCTGCCGCGGAGCCCCAATGCCGCGCAAACACGGTCTGATAGCGCTGGACGTCGGCCGCATCGTCGGGCCGCGTAACGTAGGGCGGCAACGGCACGTGCCCATGCGCTTCGAGCAATTCGGGGACCGAACTCGATACCTGGACCAAGCGCGTGCCCCGCTCCGTGCGAGCCCCGAGCGCTAGCGTCGCCTCCCCGAGATGCAGCCGTTCCTCGGGTTTCACGCGCCGCGCTGAGCGCACCAGGGCCTCCCAAGTGCCCTCGGGCTGATCGGGGACGGGATTGAGAAACAACAACTCGATGCGCCCCCCACTAGCGCGCTCGGCAAACACCCGAGCCTTCATCACGCGAGTATCGTTGAGCACGAGCAGAGCATCCTCTGGAAGCAACTCGGGAAACTCCGCCACCGAGCGATGCGAAAGCGCACCCTCGCCCACGACGAGCAAGCGACTCTGATCGCGCGCCGCAAGGGGATGCTGAGCAATCAACTCCGGAGGAAGCGAGTAATCGAGCTCACAAGCCAACATGAGTCCGCGTGTCTCTCAGCTTTTGCCGCCGCTGCGAAGCCCAAACGCGCAAGCCGCGGCTGGATGACAATCGGCCGAGATCGAGCGAGGTTGGTCACGAGCGCGCGGAGTTGGCTGCTGCCAACGAGCACGGTCGGGGCCAAGATCGCGAAGATATCGGCTGATTGTCGCCAGCCGCTCAGCGGGTGTCGAAACTGATGCCGAGCCTCGTCATTTTGCGCCACAAGGTCGTCGGACTGATTTCCAAGGCCTCGGCCGCGCGTTCGCGATTGCCTTCGTGGGCCGTCAAGGCCGCGGTAACGGCTTGGCGCTCCGCCTCATCGACGATGTCCGCCAACGAGCGACCGCGCGATTTGCTGCGCTTGGCGGGCACCTCGGGCAGGATGTCGTCGACCGAGATCACGCCGCCCCCCGAGAACGCCACTGCCTGCTCGACCATGTTTTCGAGCTCGCGGATGTTCCCAGGAAAGTCGTGTTGGACCACCTGCTCGATCACGCCATCACCCAAGCGCGCTTGAGTGCCCATCTTGCGGTTCGATTTGTCGAGGAAGAACGTTACGAGCAGTGGGATGTCTTCGCGACGGTCGCGCAGTGGGGGCAGGTTGAAGCGCGCCACGTTCAGACGGTAGTAGAGGTCTTGGCGGAAGCGGCGCTCGGTTACCGCGGTAGCGAGGTCCACGTTGGTCGCCGCCACGACGCGAATGTCGACCCGCGCGGGGCGGTTCTCACCCACTCTGCGGATTTCGCCCTCTTGGATCGCGCGCAAGAGCTTGGCTTGGAACGACAGCGTCGTCTCGGCGATTTCGTCGAAAAAGAACGTGCCGCCGTCGGCTTCTTCGAACAAGCCTTTGCGCGCGGAAATCGCGCCTGTGAACGCGCCGCGCGCATGCCCGAACAGTTCACTTTCGAGCAACGTCTCGCTGATCGCGGCGCAATTGACGGTGACGAACGGCTTGTTGGCACGTCGGCTATTGGCGTGCACCGCGCGCGCAACCAACTCTTTGCCGGTACCGCTTTCCCCGGTGATGAGCACGATCGCATCCGTCGGCGAGACGCGCACGACGCGACTCATCACGTCGCGCATGGCTTGCGAACGGCCGACGATGTTGTCGAAGTGGAACTTCTCTTTGAACTCTTGAGCGAAAGCCTGAACCTGCCCCTGCAAGCGACGGCTCTCGAGCGCCCGCGACACCTTCACCATCAGCTCTTCTTCGGTGAAGGGCTTCTGAATGTAGTCGAACGCTCCCAGGCGCATGGCTTCGACGGCACTCTCGATCGTGCCGTAGGCCGTCATCACGATCACTTCGGTGAGCGGTTGAGTCTGCTTGATCGAACGCAAGACCTCGATGCCGTCCGCCCCGCCCATGCGCAGATCCGTCAAGACGGCATCGAAGGCACCCGTGGCGGCCATCTCTTTGCCGCGTTCACCCGAGTCCGCCTCGTGCACGTCGTGGCCACTGCCGCGCAACATCATGGCCAACGTGGCGCGCATGTTGCGCTGATCGTCGACAATCAGGATCTTGCCAGTGACCCCGACGTCGACCACCCCCTGGTGATCCCTCGCCTTAGCTGCTCCGCTTGTTGCCACTATGTTTTCCGAAACCCATTCGAGCTCGAGCCGATGACGGGCAGCCGAACTCCCCTGCCCACACTCTATTTACGACAGACTTGCGCTTGCACTAATGGTTTGCACGCAGAAACGTTAGCGGGCCATACGGCCGCACCGCATGCCGACGCTGATTCATCGATTGACACTGCATCCTCAACCCGGCAAATGGCCGTGGAACGCCACCTCTGGAGGCCACTAAGAACATGACGAAGCTGCGTGAGCTATTGGGCGGAAGCACGATTCGCCCGCAATTGGTCAAGGACGCTTGTGAGGTTCTCGATCAGGAAGTTGCCGACAAGGGCGGCCTGTCGGGCATGGCGATCAAAGGTGCGTACAGTGTGGTCAAGGGCATCAAGTCCGGCTTCATCCCGGACGTCGTCGATGCTTTGTTGGACGACTTTCTCGATGCGCTGGACCCGTTGCGCGAGAAAGCCGAACAGCAAGGGGTTCCCTTGGGTGACTATTTCCGTCGCGATCCCGACCAAGTAGCCGAGAGATTGCTCGCCATTACCGATGCCCGCGCCGAGAAGGCCGAGCGCGCGGTGGTGAAGAAGACGTACGAAAAGCTTCGTCCGACCGCGAAGAAGAACGTCGAGGCTTCCGTCCCGCGGCTCGCGGGGCTGGTGATGAAGCACCTGCCGGCCTGATTTGCGTCGTTAACGTTTCACGTCAGCCCGAAGGCTCGCGGCCGCGCCGGACAGCGGCGCCTACGCTCGGGCCGCGCTCTCGACGTCGAGTTGAAACGCCGGACTACAGCCGCCAAGAACTACCGTTCGCTGGGCGCTGGGGCGCTAAGGCTTGACAAAGCCAAGTGCCCATCGCAACAGACCGGCCGTCTCCCCCAGAGTTTCGCCTTCGAAACAATCGCTGGAGCACCACCCGTCCCCTGAAAGGTGACGACCAGATCATGACCACACAAAGTCCCGCGGGTACCCCGGCCTCGTCTTCTTTGCACAAGGCACCTCACAAACTGACTGGAGCGATTGTGCGCTTCGCCGGTGATTCTGGCGATGGCATGCAGATCACGGGCTCGCAGTTTACGAGCACCGCCGCGCTGCTCGGCAATGATCTCGCCACATTCCCAGACTTTCCGGCAGAGATTCGCGCACCGGCGGGCACGCTTTACGGGGTCAGTGGTTTTCAGATCCATTTCGCGTCTCAAGACGTGTTCACTCCCGGCGACAGGCCGGATGTGCTCGTGGCGATGAACCCGGCCGCGCTCAAGGTGAACTTGTCTGCGCTCAAGCCCGGCGGGCTGTTGATCATGAACAGCGGCGCGTTCAACGCCAACAACCTCAAAAAGGCTGGCTACGAGACGAATCCGATCGAAGACGGTTCGCTCGGCGGCTACCAAGTTCTCAGTGTCGACATCAGCCGCTTGACGTTGTTGGCGGTCGAGAGCGCGGGACTGGGCACCAAGGAAGCCAACCGCTGCAAGAACTTTTGGACTCTCGGGTTGATGTATTGGATTTACAATCGACCCTTGGAGCCCACGCTCGACTGGATCGAGAAGAAGTTCGGCAAGACGCCGGACGTGGCGCTCGCCAACAGCGCGGCGCTCAAGGCCGGCCATTCTTACGGCGAAACGGTCGAGGTCTCCCACGAGCGTTACGAAGTCGGTGCCGCCACGGTTGCCCCCGGCAAGTACCGCAACATGTCCGGCAACATCGCCACGGCATGGGGATTGATTGCCGCTTCGGAGCTCAGCGGTGTGCCTTTGGTCTTGGGTTCGTACCCCATCACGCCCGCAAGTGACGTGTTGCACGAGCTCAGCCGTCACAAGAATTTCGGCGTTTCGACGGTGCAAGCCGAAGACGAGATCTCCGCCATCTGCGTCGCGATCGGAGCCTCGTACGCAGGCAAGTTGGGCATCACGACCACGAGCGGGCCCGGCATGGCACTCAAGACGGAGGGTCTAGGGCTCGCGATCACGACCGAGCTGCCGCTCGTCATCGTCAACATCCAGCGCGCAGGTCCAAGCACCGGCATGCCGACCAAGACCGAGCAAGCGGATTTGCTGCAAGCGGTTTACGGCCGTAACGGCGAAGCGCCAGTCTGCGTCGTGGCTGCGGCGACGCCCGGTGATTGCTTCTACATGGCGATCGAAGCGGCGCGCTTGGCGCTGAAATACATGACGCCGGTGATCTTGCTGACCGACGGCTATCTGGGTAACGGCGCAGAGCCGTGGCGCATCCCCGACGTCAGCGAGTTGGCGAAGTTCGAAGTGCACCGGCAGACGACGCCCGTCGAGGGCTTCCATCCGTTCATGCGTGATCCCGAAACGCTGGCGCGCATTTGGCCGATTCCAGGCAGCCCTGGACTGACTCATCGCATCGGCGGGTTGGAGAAGGACTTCGACAGCGGCAACATCTCGTACTCGGCCAAGAACCATCAGAAAATGAGCGAAACGCGCGCGGCCAAGATCGCAGGCATCGCGCGTGACATTCCGGACCTTCAAATCGAAGAAGGCAAGGACAGCGGCCAATTGTTGGTGCTGGGATGGGGTTCACCTTACGGCGCGATTCGTGAGGCCGTACGGCGCTCCCGCGCGCGCGGCCTCGAGGTTTCGCACGCGCACTTGCGCTACATGAACCCGTTCCCCAAGAATCTGCAGCAGCTGCTATCGCGCTTCGATCGCGTGCTGGTGCCCGAGCTCAACATGGGGCAGCTGGTGAAGATGCTGCGTAGCGAGTTCCTGATCCCTGCCCAGAGCTTCGCCAAAATCGAGGGTCAACCGTTCACCATCGACGAACTCGAAGAGCGGATCCGCCAAGTGTTGGAGGCTTGAAAATGACCGACGTCATTCCCAGCGAGAAACTGACCCGCAAGGACTTCGAGTCCGATCAAGACGTGCGTTGGTGCCCAGGTTGCGGTGATTACGCAATCCTGGCGACGGTGCAGCGCACTTTGCCCGAACTTGGCGTGCAACCCCACCAGATGGTGTGGGTCAGCGGCATAGGCTGCTCCAGCCGCTTTCCGTACTACATGAACACGTACGGATTTCACACGATCCACGGGCGCGCGCCAGCGATCGCGACGGGTCTCAAAGTGGCCAATCCCGAACTCCAGGTTTGGGTGGTCACTGGCGACGGCGATGGCCTGAGCATCGGTGGCAATCACTTGATGCATTGCCTGCGCCGCAACGTCGACGTGAAGATCTTGATGTTCAACAACCGCATCTACGGGCTCACGAAGGGCCAGTATTCGCCGACGAGCGAGGTCGGGAAGATAACCAAGAGCACGCCGCTTGGCTCGGCAGACTACCCCGTCGATCCGGTCGCATTTGCCTTGGGCTGCAACGCCGGCTTCGTCGCGCGGTCAATCGACGTGGAAGCCAAGCACTTGGCGCAGGTGATCAAGCGCGCCGCCGCTCACAAGGGCACGACGTTCACGGAGATCTACCAGAACTGCAACGTCTTCAACGACGGCGCGTTCGAGATGTTCCGAGCACGCGAGGTCAAAGCCGACAAGCAGCTCTTGGTCGAGCACGGCAAGCCCCTGTTGTTTGGCGAGCATCGGCAAAAGGGCCTGCGCCTGAACCCGGCGCGCTTGAGTCTGGAAGTCGTGACCGTGGGCGAGAACGGGATCACCGAGAATGACATCCTGGTTCACGACGAAACCAACCCCAACTTGGCTCTGCTCTTGGCGCGTATGCCCTTTGGCCCGTTCCCGGTGGCCCTGGGCGTCCTTTACGCCCACGAGCAGGAAAGCTACGACAGCCGCCTCAGCCAGCAGCTACGCGCCAGTCAAGAGCGGTCCGGCAGGGGTGACCTGAAAAAGTTGCTCAACTCCGGAGAGACGTGGACGGTGTGAGGCGTTTCCGCTAAACCCCCTGCCCCCAATCGTACCCTCCCCAAAAAGTACCAAGAGGATTTCGTCCGATGTCCACCCCCCAAGATTCAAGAGCCCGTCGTCGTGAGAAGAAGCGCCGTGCGCGCAAGAACGCAGACTGGGAGCTGCGCCGCGCGGCGGAGAACGCCGAAGCAGCGAAGCCCAAGAGTCCCGCGAAGACGACGACTTGAGTCGCCCTGACGGAACTCGCTCGTTTTGAGCGTGCTCGAGCGGATGCCGAAGCAGTCGTGTTCCCACTGAGTGGGAGCACGCGCTAGCTCGTGCCCCAAAGCGCAGGTTGCGAAATCCGAGAGCTGCGCGGTGCGGGGGCCAGGCCGTGGAAATTCTCAGCGTCATGGGGTCGACAGGACCCCGGGATGTGACAACACTCCTAACTGACGTCCGATGCCCGAAATCCCCCGCAGTAGCCCAGAGCAGGAGGGCGACCTCCAGCTCGAAGAACGGCGAAAGACCAAGCGCCCGCGGCGGTATTTGGTCGTCTTTCACAACGACGACTACACGACGATGGAATTCGTCGTGCATGTGATCACCCGCTTCTTCCAGAAGTCGGAGACCGAGGCGATTCACATCATGTTGAACGTGCATCACAAGGGCTACGGCGTGGTGGACGTATTTCCGCGCGACGTCGCCGAAACGAAGGTGACCCAAGTGATGGATTACTCCCGTCAACACGGACATCCGCTCCGGGTTAGCGCCGAGCCGGAGGGATTCGACGAATGAAAGTGAGTTCCGAGGTCGAGATCGCGTGCTCGGTTGCTGCCAGCGAAGCATCGCGGCGTGGCCACGAGCTGATGACCGTCGAGCACTTGCTCTACGCGCTGTTGCTGGACAAAGAGACGGCCTCCTACGTGCGCAAGGGCGGTGGCGACGTGGACGCCATCAAACACGAGCTGGAGCGCATCTTCGAAGAAGAGATCCCCCGAGTGGGCGATGATCACACCGGCGCACCCACCGCGTCGAACGGCTTTCGCAGAGTGTTGCAACGCGCGGCGATTCACGTCGAATCGAGCGGCAAGGCCGAGCTGAAGGGCTACAACGTCGTGGTCGCGATCTTCTCCGAGGACGACTCGTTGGCGGTCAAGGCGCTCGAGGATCACGGCATCACCCGTTACGACCTCGTCAACTACGTGGCGCATGGCGTTACGCGCGACGGCACGGGGCTCGAGCGCGCGGCTTCACCTGCCGGGCCTACCACGGACGAGAGCGAAGGCAGTAGCGCCCACAAGACACCGCTCGAGCGCTTCGCCGTCAATCTCAACGAGCGCGCCCAGCGCGGCGAGCTCGATCCATTGATCGGTCGCCAAAAGGAGCTGCAACGCGCGATTCAAGTCCTGGCGCGGCGACGCAAGAACAATCCATTGTTCGTGGGTGACGCAGGCGTCGGTAAGACGGCGATCGTCGAGGGGTTGGCTTCCAAGATCGTGGCCAAGGACGTTCCCGCGCCGCTGCTCGGGGCCAAGGTTTATTCGCTCGACATGGGCGCGTTACTCGCGGGCACCAAGTTCCGGGGGGACTTCGAAGAGCGCCTCAAGGGCGTGATGCGTGCTCTGGAAGAACAGCCTGGTTCGATTCTGTTCATCGACGAGTTGCACACGGTCGTGGGTGCGGGAGCCGCTGGCGGCGGCACCGTAGACGCGTCGAATCTGCTCAAGCCCGCTTTGAGCAGCGGCAAACTGCGCTGCATCGGCGCGACGACGTTCGACGAATATCGCCGTCACATGGAGCGCGACGCCGCTCTGGCCCGGCGCTTTCAGAAGATCGACGTCGGCGAGCCCAGCGTCGATGAAACAATCCAAATCTTGCGCGGCCTCAAACCGCATTACGAAGAGTTCCACCAGGTCACCTACGACGACGACGCGATTGAAAGCGCCGGGAAGCTCGCGGGCAAGCACCTGAGGGATCGCAAGCTGCCCGACAAAGCCATCGACCTGCTCGATGAAGCCGGCGCGGACGCCAAGCTGGAACACGGTGCGGGCAGTCGCGTCGATACGCGGCGCATCGAAACCATCGTCGCGCGCATGGCTCAAGTGCCGCCCAAGCAAGTCTCGGCCGACGACAAGAGCTCGCTCAAGACGTTGGAACAGGATCTCGGCAGTGTGGTCTATGGCCAAGCGACGGCGATCAAAGAGCTCGCTTCCGCGATCAAGTTGGCGCGGGCCGGCCTGCGTCCGCCCGAAAAGCCCATCGGCTCGTACCTGTTCACTGGACCCACCGGCGTCGGTAAGACGGAGGTCGCCAAGCAGTTGGGGCGAGTTCTGGGCATCCCGCTGATCCGCTTCGACATGAGCGAGTACATGGAGCGCCACACGGTCTCGCGTTTGATCGGCGCTCCGCCGGGCTACGTGGGCCACGATCAAGGCGGCTTGCTCACCGACGCGATCACCAAGCAGCCGCACTCGGTGCTGTTGCTCGACGAAATCGAAAAAGCGCATCCCGATATTTTCAACGTGCTCCTGCAAGTCATGGACCACGGCACGCTCACGGACAACAACGGCAAGAAAGCGGACTTCCGCCACGTCGTGTTGATCATGACGAGCAACGTAGGCGCTCAAGATCTGGCCAAGGCGCGCGTCGGTTTCGGCCAGTCCACGTCGCGCGGCGACGTGGACATCGCTTACAAGAACACGTTCAGCCCCGAGTTCCGCAACCGCTTGGACGCCAAGATCAACTTCGCGCCGCTCAGCCCGGAAGTGATGATCAACATCGTCGAGAAGGCCGTCAAAGAGACGGAGGCATTGCTCTACGAGCGCAATGTCAGCATCGAATTGACCGAGGCTGCCGTGAAGCACTTCGCTGAGATCGGCTACGATCGCGACAACGGCGCGCGCCCGCTCGCTCGCTTGTTGCAAGATCAGATCAAGCGACCGCTCAGTGACGAGTTGCTGTTCGGCGCGCTCGAGCGAGGCGGCCACGTGGTGGTCGACGTCGTGGACGGTGAGATCAAGTTCCGCTTCGAGCAGCCGTCGCGGATCTCCGATCAGTGAAGCGCTGGCGCTTCGCCGTCGATTGCGGCGGCACTTTCACGGACTTGGTCGGCGAAGATCCAGAGACGGGCAAGCTGCTCGTGGCAAAGGTTCTGACTGAGCCGCGCGCGCCATTGATCGGGATCCGCCAATTGATGGGATTGGCCCCTGACGCGCCAATCCCTGCGTGTGACGTGCGCCTCGGCACGACGCTGGCAACGAACGCACTGCTCGAGCGCAAGGGCACGCGCACGGCCCTGTTAATCACACGCGGCTTTGGCGACGTGCTCGAGATTGGAACTCAAGCCAGGCCCGACATCTTCGCCCTCGAAATCAAGAAACCCGAGAGGCTCTACGAAGCGGTGGTCGAAGTCGGTGCGCGTGCTGATCCGTCAGGCGTAATCCTAGAGCGACCAGAGCCGAAGCAGGTCCAGGTCGAGCTCCAGGCGCTGAGGCAACAGGGTATCAGCAGCATCGCGATCGTCGTATTGCACGCGCATAGCGAACAGTCTTTGGAACGCGAACTCGGAGAGCTAGCGCATAGCGCGGGTTTCGAGCACGTTGCACTGTCCCACGAAATCGCAGCCGAACCGGGCCTCTTGCGTCGTGCAGACACGACCGTGCTCGATGCTTACTTGACGCCCACACTGGGCCATTACCTGATGCAGCTGCGAGCAGAGCTTCCAGGCAGCAATCTCACGCTGATGCAGTCGAGCGGTGAGCTCACGTCGCCCGAGCGTTTGCGCGGCCACGCTTCGTTGCTATCGGGACCAGCGGGCGGAGTCGTTGGCTACGCTGACGTTGCGACACGAGCCAACGCTCCCAGCGCCATCGGCTTCGACATGGGGGGGACGTCCACTGACGTTTCGCGCTACGCGGGTGAGCTGCCCCGTTGTTACGAGACCGAGTTGGCGGGGGTGCGCGTCCTGTCGCCGATGCTCGACGTCCACACGGTCGCCGCGGGTGGTGGCTCGATCTGTACTTTCGATGGACACGCCCTGTGCGTCGGTCCCGAGAGCGCGGGCGCGAATCCGGGTCCAGTTTGCTATGGCAAGCAGGGCGCAAGCGCTCTCACCGTCACCGACGTCAACTTGCTGCTCGGGCGGCTGCAGCCCGATCGCTTCCCCTTCGCGCTCGATCGCGATCGTGCAGAGCGCGCAGCGACAGCGCTACTCGAGAGAGTCGAGACCAGCGGTAGGCCGCTGACGCGGGACGAGCTGTTGGCAGGCTTGTTCACGATCGCGTGTGATAACATGGCGCGCGCCATCACCAAAGTCGGAGCGGCGCGAGGTTTCGACGTCCGAGACGATGCACTCGTCGTATTGGGCGGCGCCGGTGGGCAGCACGCGTGCGCTATCGCGCGCGATCTCGGTATTCGCCGCTTGCTCTTCCACCCGCTGGCTGGCGTGCTCTCGGCGTATGGCATCTCCGTCGCAGATCGCGCGGAGCACGCCGCCCAACATCTCGCTGCTGCCGCCCTCAGCCCGACGACCCTGAGGCAGCTCGAGCCCTCGAGGCAGCAACTGAAACGAGACGCGCTCGAGCGACTCGCTCCGAGCGCTGAAGAGGGCTCCGTAACTTACGAGACGCAGCTCGAGCTGCGCTACCAGGGCAGTGACACCGTGTTGCGTCCGGCACTCATCGACGACGTCAGCGTGTCACCCGAAAACGCGCTCGAGCGAGCCATCGTCGACTTCGAGGCCAGCCATCAGCGCCTCTTCGGATACGTTCGCTCAGGGCACCCGATCGAGATCACGGGCGTTCGCGTCGCGGCCATCGTTCGTTCACAAGCCACACGCAGCCAAGCGCCCGAAGCGGCGCGGGCATCGAATCCGCCAAAGGTGCTGCGCTACGAGCGCATCCATTGTGGTCGCTGGGTCGACGCGGTCCCCATCGTCGAACGCGAGGCTCTGGCACCCGGCCACGTGCTCGAGGGTCCTGCCTGCATCCTGGAAGCCACTGGCACGATCGTCATCGATCCCGGATTTCGCCTCGGCGTGCTCGCAGACGGCACTCTCGACGTGAGAGCCACGGAGGCGCCGCAAACAATCGAAGCTGCTAAACCCGAAGCCTGCGCTAACCCGGTACTGCTACAACTGATCGGACAGCGCTTCATGAGCATCGCCGAGCAGATGGGCGGCGTGCTGCAGCGAACCGCGCTGAGCACGAACATCAAAGAACGCCTGGATTTTTCTTGCGCGGTGTTCGATGCCCAGGCACGGCTGATCGCCAACGCGCCGCACATTCCCGTGCACTTGGGCGCGATGAGCGAGTCCGTCGCAGACATCGCGGGGCGTTATCCCGACGCAAAGCCGGGCGATGTTTTCGTCACCAACGATCCTGCGCACGGGGGCTCGCATTTGCCGGACATCACCGTCGTAACGCCGGTCTTCTTCGACGACGCGCTAGCGTTCTACGTCGCCAACCGCGGGCATCACGCTGATGTGGGTGGAATCACGCCCGGTTCGATGCCGCCGTGGTCCGAGACCTTGGAACAAGAAGGCGTCGTGCTAGCGGGACTGCGGCTCGTGCAGAATGGTCAGCTGTTGCGCGAGCAGATTCTGGAGCGTTTGACTCGCGCTTCCTACCCCGCTCGAGCGCCGGAGCAGAATATGGCGGATCTCGAAGCGCAGATCGCCGCCAATCAACTCGGTGTTCAGCTGGTGAACGAACTGATCGACACGCGCGGTCTGGAACTTCTGCAAGGCTACACGCGCTTCCTCGAAGACTACGCCGCGTCCCGCATCGCGGCGCTGCGACAGCAGCTCGGCAAGGGTCGTTTCGACTTCAGTGACTGCCTGGACGACGGCACGCAATTGGCCGTTCAGATCGAGGTCGATGCCGACTCGATGCGAATCGCATTTGCTCCAACCCCAGAGCACCCCTCGAACTTGAACGCACCCTACGCCGTCGTGGTCTCGGCGGTGCTGTACGTCCTGCGCTGCATGGCTGGACGCGATATGCCGCTGAATGCTGGGTGCCTGCGGGACGTACGAATTGCGGTCGCACCTAACAGCTTGCTCAATCCGAGCCCAGAGCGCGCCGTCAGCAGCGGCAACGTCGAGACTTCGCAACGACTCGTCGATTGTTTGTTCGGCGCGCTCGGAGTCAGTGCAGCCGGACAGGGCACCATGAACAATCTGACGTTCGGCAATTCTCGCTTCGCTTACTACGAGACCATTGGCGGCGGCTCGGGCGCAGGCGCGACGTTTCGCGGCGCGAGCGGCGTGCAGGTTCACATGACCAACACGCGC
>DATAHU010000115.1:0-54952 GCA_036263015.1 Polyangiaceae bacterium
CGTCCGCGTCGTCATCGTCCGCGTCGTCATCGTCCGCGTCGTCATCGTCCGCGTCGTCATCGTCCGCGTCGTCATCGTCCGCGTCGTCATCGTCCGCGTCGTCATCGTCCGCGTCGTCAGAGACCGGCGATTCGCTCAGGCTTGGGTCGAGCGGCTCGGCTTCGGTAGAACCCGGCGCGGGCTCACTCTCATCCGCTCCTGGGTCTTCGGGTGCGAGGACCGCTTCTTCGCTCGCGATCAGCTCGTTCACTTCATTCGGCAATTCGCTGAATTCACCTTCGACGGCTTCTTCGAACGCCGCAGCGCCCGCGGGCGCCACCTCGCCGGTTTTGGCTTCGAAGGTGCTCCGCGATTCTTCACTCAGCTCGGCGAATTCGCGCAAGCTCGGCAAATCCTTCAACGACTCGAGGCTGAACAATTCCAAGAACGCAGGCCCCGTGCCGTAGAGCATGGGCCGTCCGGCTTCGTCCTTCTTGCCGAGAATCTTGATCAGCTCACGGTCCATCAAACCCTTGAGTACGGGACCGGAATCGACGCCACGAATGTCGTCGATTTCGGGGCGCGTCACGGGTTGACGGTACGCGATGATCGCCAACGTTTCCAATTGTGGCCGCGTCAAGCGAACAGGGCGCAGCGCGAGCACCTTCTGCACGTACTCGGCGTAACGCGGGCTGGAGCGGAAACAGAAGCCACCCGACACCTCGCACAGGTTCAAGCCGCGGTAGCGATAGTCGCGCCTGAGCTCTTTCAACAGCTCGAGCGTGCGTTTGCGATCGAGCTTGGCCGAGCGGGAAAGCTCACGCAAACTGAGCGCGCGATCGCTCGAGAACAACACGGCCTCAATCACGCCCTTCAGATAACGGCGCGTCTCGTCTGCCTCGCTGAGCTCGGGCTCCGCCTCCGCGTCCTCGCTTCCCAATAGCGAAATGGGCTCGATTCCGTCTATGACCTCGACCCCTTCCGGCAGGTCGGCATCGTCATCGGCGTCGCCTACGACGCCGGTATCGCCAGCCTGGTGGCCCGTGGCAGTCGTCGTCGAGACCTGCGCCTCGCTGTCCTCTGCTTGCACATCGTTTGGCGCTTCCGACGAGCGCTCAACGTCGTCGCTTTCATCGACCGACGCCTGAGCCTTGCCGGCTCGTTTGCGCCTGCCGCCCGGGCGTTCTTCGTCAGCGGCTTTGGCAGCGCTTTGAGGCGCTGGCGGCTTACGCCCGCGTTTGGGTTTGGCAGGTTCGGCGCTTGCGTCGCCTGTGCCGCTGCCGTCACTTTCGGCGGCCTTGGCCGACGTGGGCTCGGTCGCGCGGGCGCGCACCCGGCGCCGCACGTCATCCAGACTGACCACCCGGGCACCGTCTTGTTGCGCGGCATCACCATCCGCGCCTTCGGTCTGCGCGGCCTCGCCTTTCTTGGGACGGGCGCCCCGCGCCTTGGTGCTGGCGGGTTGAGTTGCCTTACTGGCTTTGCTCTTCTTGGATGCCCTCTTGTCCTTGTCGCTCGATGCCCGACCTTCAGTGACTGAAGTTAACACCGCCTCTTCGGCTGAACCGGGATCCGACGGCACGAGAGCCGTCGCGTCGCCCAGGGGATCGGAGGCTCGTTTGCGAGCCCGACCTTTGAGTTTGAGATGCTCTTGTGCCGGAGCCTTTTGCGACCCGTCATCAATCTGGGTCGCAGCTTTGCCCATCGTCTGAGCGGGTGCGTGTTTACCCGGTGCGGCTTTACGTGCGGATCCCTTGGCCTTGGTTTCTTTGGCGGTCGTCTCGGCGGCGTCTGTTGCCACGGGCGTCACCTGCGAGGACTCCGCTTTGGCAGGCTTGCGATTTCCACGCTTTTGCTGTGGCGCTTGCGCCGGGCGCGCGTCGCTCTTGCTCCCTTTGGAACTTCCCTTGCCGCTGCTCGTGGCTTTCTTCGCAGTCTTCTTTGCCATGTTGTTCGATCACAAGCTGAGCTCAGCCGACGGAATCATCGGCATCCTCGACATCCAAGTTGGGCTGTTTTTCGCTCGCAACGCCGAGATCGGCGGCGTCCTGCTCGGGCCTCGACGGTGAACGGAGCGTCACGCGCACCTCGGGCTCCTGCTCGGCTTCACTCGATTCGGCTTCACTCGTCGCGTCGGCGGTTGGGTCCGCCCCTGCGGGAGCTGGCTCCTGGCTCTCGTGGGGAGTGGCTTCGGGCGTACTCACCTCGTTCACCTGAGGCGCGTCCAACGCGTCGGGCGGATTGGACGTCTCTTTAGAGGAAGAATCAGCGTGGTCTTGCGCGGCTTCGTCGAGCGGCTCTTCGGAGTCGCTTGCAACAGCAGTAGCGACGCTCTCGCGCAACGGTTCAGCGATCTCATTGCCGAGGGACTCGCCCAGCGCCTCACTGATGTCTTCGCCGCCCAAGTGTTCCTCGGGTGGCTCTTCCTCGGGTAGCTCTTCCTCGAAAGCGTCCTGCTCACCGGCGTCGAGGTCACGCGTTGCATCCGTCCGCTCGAGCGGCTCGCCTTCGTCCTCGGGGTTGTCGTCCCACTCCTCGCGCGCGCTCTGGGCTCGTTCACTTTCCAGATCGAACTCGGAGACGAACTTGGGACGCGGCTCCTCGGCCCCAGGAGCCCGCTCAGCGGTCCACGAATGTTCGTCGTCATCGTCTTCGCGGACTCGCAGTTCGACCACGATCGGCCCCAATGAGTCATCCTGACGCAGGTGGACCATGCGCAGCTTCGTCATCTCGAGCAGTGCCAGAAAGGTCACGATCATCTCGGCGCGCGTTCGATCATCGACGAACAGCTCTTCGAAACGCAGGCTGCCCTGTTTGGCTAACAGCTCGTTGATCGTCCCGATGCGGTCGGAGATCGAGATTCGCTCGAAGTCGATCTGATGCTCTTCGACGCGCTTGGCGCGCTTGAGTACGTCTTGAAACGCATCCACCAAGCGGAACAACGACAGCGGCGCGAGCGGTGCGGGCTCGACCGAGGCGTCGATCGCTATGCCGCGCGGAAAGACATCACGACCGAGCACGCTGCGTGACCCGAGCTCTTCGGCGGCGTGCTTGTACTTCTGGTATTCGAGCAAGCGCCGGATCAATTCGAGTCGCGGATCCTCTTCTTCCTCGTCGGCGACTTCTTCATCGGCCTGCGTTGGATCGGGAGGCAGCAACGAACGTGACTTGATGTAGGCGAGGGTCGCCGCCATCACCAGGTATTCGCTGGCAATGTCGATGCTGAGCTCCTGCATCATGCGCAGGTACTCGCCGTACTTCTGCGCGACGAAGCCGATCGGGATATCGAGGATGTCGAGTTCGTGCTTCTGGATCAGGTGCAGAAGCAAATCGAGCGGCCCCTCGAAGGTCGGCAAGACGACGCGATAAGCGTTCTTGTCGCCTATCTCTGGCCGAGCGACATCGTCGCCCGCGGCCGTTTCCGTAAGCGTATCTTTCTCTTTGGAGTTGTCGGGCTGCCGGGGTTCGTTCACCCGAGGGCCTCCGAGAGGTGGAACAACGAGGCCAGCATTCGACCCAAGAAGAAGACGGGGAAATCGAACACCACCGTGCGGATCGCGGACACGTTGAGCAGGATCAAAATCAAAATGAACGAATATGGCGCGATGTTGGCCTTCAGATCGTCGAACGAACGCGGCAACAGGTGCGCTCCGTCCAGCGGTGGTAGCGGCAGCAAGTTAAACACGCACAGGCCGATGTTGATGTAGAACATCGCGCGCAACAGCTCGGACAAAGCGCTGCCATCGGCCTGTGCCGGCAGCCACGTGTTGACCGCACCAAGCGCTGCTGCGGCTAGAAACGCCAAGAGTAGATTCGATAGCGGCCCAGCGATGGCGACCAGCGCTCCACCGGCTCGCATCGACAGCTTGCGCGTCATGTTCGCGGGCACGAACTCGACCGGTCGCGCCCAGCCAATCAGGGCAAAGCCGCTGAGCAAAGTGGCGACCGCGGGCACGATGATCGTGCCGAACAGATCGTAGTGCGCGAGCGGCGAGAGCGTGAGACGCCCCTGCATGCGGGGCGTGCGATCGCCCAGCCGATCCGCAACCAGCGCATGAGCGTACTCGTGGACGCTCAAAGAGAGCGCCATGGGGATGAGATTCAGGACGATCCGGGCCGGGTCGAACACGGGGCGCAGAATAGTGGGTCGCCCCCCAAACCGCCATGCCCGAGCCGCGACCTCACCCCTGCCTCGGCCACGCAACGTCACTCCGGCCGGCAGGCGCGGCATGGCCTGAGCCAAATCGGAAATGCCGCAACTGGCGCCAGCCCTTTGAGCGGGTCTCAAAACCCCGAGACGGCGACCGGGTGACGGGGCGAGCGAGCGAAAAAACCAGGCGAGACCTCTTCTCAGCCAACGGCAAGCATGGCGTCGAGCAAGGACAAGATCCCCTCGAGTGACAGCCCGAGCGCACCCAAAACGACCAGCGCACGCACCGAAGACAGCGCGGCTTGTACGTGCGCGGGGTTGGCCGCCCGCACGATCAATGCCGCTCCCACTTCCCAAACCATCACTGCTGCGACGATGGGCGTCGCGAGCGCCACTGCCATCCCACACGCTGAACCGAGACGCGCCACAGCTCGCTCGGCGATCACGAGCGCCGAACCCGCGTGGGCAACCCCGTCCCCGTCGGCGAGCGTCGCAACCAGCTGCTCTGCGCCGCCCAGCTCGAGGAACGAAAAGCAAACGAAGAGCCCGAGCAGAGTCCCGATCGGGGTCGAGGCTTCGGAGAAAACCGACGAGGAGCCGGGTTGAGAGCCGCGCAGATCATCCATCAGGCCCCCGCCCATCATGGCAGCCCACAAGATCGCCGAAGTGGCCAAGGCGGGAGGTAACCCGCGCAGCACTTCCAGCGCGAAGGCGATCGCCAATGGTTTTGCGTCCGTGATGGCGTGCTGGCTGCTCGAAAGCGCGGGCACGATGGCAACCGCCAGGCCCAGTCCGAGCACGGTGCGGGCCGCGGTAGGCAACACGCGCGCACCGAAGGCGGGCAGTAAGACGAGCGTGGGCAGCAAGCGCGCCCACGCCAACGCCAACGCGCGCAGATCGAAGCCCAGATCCGCTAGAGCTCGCAGCAGCACCAAGATGCCTTGCACCCGCGCACGCTAGCACAGTAAAGGCCGGGCACGATGCCGCTCGATCTGCAATGCGTTGGCGCCAAGACCAAAGTTCACGAACTCGAGTACGACTGGCGAACCCTGGTGCTGTATGCCCTCGGGATCGGGGCCAAACGTGAGGAGCTCGATTATCTCTACGAGGGGCGCGGCCCGAAAATTTTCCCGAGCTTCGCGGTCGTCCCCACCTACGCGATCTTGGGCGAGTTGTTGGCCATCAGCAAAGGCCCTTACGCGAGCGTGATCCATGGCGGTCAATCTGTTCACATGCTGCGGCCGCTGCCCCCCAAAGGGACGCTGAAGACCCAAGGTACGATCAAAGGCATCTACGATCTGAAGCTCTTGGCCCAGATGGTGATGGAAACCGAGACTACGCTGGATGGCGAACCCGTCTTTCGCACCGAATGGCAGATCCTGTTCCGCGGCGAAGGCGGCTTTGGTGGTGAACGCCGACCCAAAGAAGAAAAAGTGAATCCCCCAAAGCGCGAGCCGGATTGGGTAGCTGAAGATCACGTGAGTAATGAACAAGCACTTTTGTATCGCTTGAGTGGTGACTTCAATCCGTTGCATGCCGATCCGGCCTTTGCCGCAGCGGTGGGCTTCGAGCAGGGACCCATCCTGCACGGACTGTGTACCTTCGGCTTCGTTTGTCGAGCCGTGACGCGCATGGCTTGCGCGGGTGACGCGCGCAAGATCACGAGCCTGTCGATGCAGTTCAAAAAACCGGTTTGGCCGGGAGACACGCTGCGCACTGTGGGTTACCAGGAGGGCAATCGCGTGCTCTTACAGGCGTTCGCCCAAGGCCGAGACGAAGCGGTGATCGGCGGCGCCTACGCGGATCTCGGCGGCTGACTCCCCTCGCAGCGCGCCGGGCTAACCTGCTCCACACAGCAGCAATGTAGGTGCATGGGCAACGGGCAGCGGACGATGAAGTACCGAGGCGAGGTATGAAATAGTTGCGACGATTGGAAATGCTTACGCGCCACGCCGGGCGGGTTGCGCTGTAACGCCCGTTTCCTGGGTTTTGGCGACCGCCAATGCCTCGGCACACGATTTGCTGTGTGTTCACTCGCCGTGAGCTCGTGCTTTCAAATGCAGACCCCCGTCCGTGTCGTGAGGCGTCCCCCACGCGGCTTCACTTTGGTGGAGTTGATGGTGGTGGTCGTGATCATCACCGTGCTGGCGACGTTGGCGATCCCACTGGTCGCCGAGCAACTGCGCGACCGCCGAGTGCAAGAGGCCGCCGAACGCGTGGCGGCCGTCTATCGGGACGCGCGCATGCGCGCCATGGGCCGAGGCAGCGCGGTCATGGTGCGTTTCAGCCCGGGAACTCGCGGACGTTTCGACATCTACGAAGCGCAACGCGGCACGGCAGATGCGCCCGTTGGTTCGAGTGACGCGGCCTGCGCCGCTTTGCCGATCTCGAGCTGCTTTGCGCCCGATTGGAACTCGAACAACACCGACTCGTATCGCGCCGTGAGCTTCTTGGATCTATCCAATCGTGCCGAGTACGAGACTTTGACGATTGGGATGCTCGATCAGGCGGGCGGCGCCGTCACCAACTTCGACGTCTGTTTCACACCCATGGGGCGCGCCTTCGCGCGCACCAACACGGGCGTGCCGCTCACGCCACTGACCAAAACCTTGCAAGCCGAGATCTATCGCTCACAAGGTACTCAGCGCATTGGGCGAACACGCAACGTGCTCGTGTTGCCGAACGGCGTTGCGAGGATTTCGTTATGAAGCGACGCTCGCGCGGATACACCGCCGTGGAGCTCTTGATGTCGATCGGCGTGCTCGGCTTGGGAGTATGCGGGGTGATCGCGATGCAGAAAGTCGTGGTCGCTTCGAACGGCGAGGCGAAGAACCTCGCGCTCGCAACGCGCATCGCAGAGTCGTGGCTCGACGAACTGGCGGCGGATGCCGGTCAATGGAACGACACGGGCGACTTCGACGAGACGGCATGGCTCACCAAAGTGGGCGCCGAGGGCAGCCCTTCGGCAGCTTGGTTTCGGCCTGATTACGTCTCGGGTCGGAACTTTGGGTCTGCGTTCGATGCACTGGGGAATCCCGTGGCCACCGCTGACATCGCGACCAAAGCCCAATTCTGCAGCGATCTACGACTGCGCTGGATGAACGGTCAAGCCAACGTCAAAAAGGGTGCAGGGCTAATCCGCGCAGAGGTGCGCGTGTTTTGGCGGCGCGAAGGCGTCGTGGGCCTCTCCGGCGCACCGCCCAAGCACGTCTGCGACATCGATCCAGCGGCCTTCGACGGCGCGGACGGTCAAAAGCTCTATCACGTCATTTACCTGTCGACAGCACTGCGAGAGCAGCTCGGAGCACCGGAATGAGCACACGCCTGGCAGCCACTCTCGCCGGCAGCCGGACCGCGCGCGACGCAGCCAAGCGCCGCGCACGCGGCTTCACGTTGGTCGAGTTAATGGCGTCATTGGCAGGCGGAATGGCGCTGGCCGTGACCGTGTTTCTGCTAGCCAAGCATACGTCCTCGCTCTATCAGCGCGAAACCCGGGCCGCCTCGGCAACGCTCGGCAGCGTCGTTGGCTTCGAGCGTTTGCGTGCGGACATTGCGCGCGCCGGGTTCATGGCCTCGCCCAACATTCGCCGCGATCCGTTCGTTTGCGGCAGCCCCAGCTCGGGCTCGTGGCCCGCGCTGCTCGGCAGTCTGAGCAGCATTTGGATACAAGACACCCCGAGCTCGAGTTTGCCGGCGTTCTTCGCCGACAACCACATCGCGCCGCAGCAGATCATCATGGCCGGCAACTACTCCTCGGCCGAGGCGTTCCCGATCCGCGCCGTGTATGCACAGACCAACGTGTTCGTCGTAAGTTTACAGGTCGCAACGGGGCCGCTCTCGCGCATTGGTTACAACAGCACGGGGGCAGACAAACAGGCGATCCTCGACGCGGCATTCCCGGCGGGTCGCGCAGTGCGCATCGTCGACAAATCCGGACGCCACCACTACGCCACGCTGCAGAGTACCGCGATCAGTCCCGATCCCACGCTGACGCTCAAAGGCAGCGCGCCCGCACTGACTTTCCGCGGCTCCAGCACGAGCGGTTGTGGATTAACAGGCGAAGAGACCGGAGCGATGATCAACACGGTCAACTTCATTCGCTATTCGCTCGTCAATTTGAGCTCCGACGCGAACTACAAGCCGATCTTCGATACCCAAGGGCCCAGCTACGATGCCAATCGCGTGGAGCTGGTGCGCGACGAACTCGACCCAACCGGTGCCGCGATCTCTGGCACTCGCGAGCTCATTGCAGAATATGCGGTGGATCTACGCTTCCGACTCACAGTGGCGCCGAGTCAACGCACCGCGCTGCAATACGTACAAGGCGCTGCCGTCGCTCAATGGGCAGGCGATCCAGCGACGTTGTCCGCGGGCAAGGGTCCGCAGCTCGTGCGCGAAGTTCAGACGTGGTTGAGCGTGCGTTCTCGCGAGGCAGACCGCACCAGTGGGGTCACACTAACCAGTGATGGCCCCGTCTACCGAGTTGGCTTGGGTTCGGGCGGAACGACCCCGTTCGCGCGCGTGCGCAGCGTGCAAGCGCGCATCGCGCTGCAGAATCAAATTGGGGTAACTTGGCAATGAAACCCAGCACCGCTCCTCTTACCCCCCAGGCCGAGAGCCAGTGGCGCAAGCGCGTGCGGCGACGTCGCGGGCAACGCGGCAACACGCTGTTCATCGTGGTGATGGTGATCTCGCTGATGACCGCCGTCGGCGTCGTGTCGATGCGGGCCGCGAGTATGGCCGAGCAAGCCACCGGTTACGATCGTCAAGGCGTGCAGGCCGGCTACATCAGTGAATTTGCCGCCAAGAGCGTGATGTCCGAGCTAGTCGGCAAAGAACAACTCTACTTCAGCTACATTGCCACCGGCCGCGACGATTGCCGCGCCAATCAGAAGCTCGCCGCCATGATCGCCCCCAATCGTCCGTCCTGCTATCGCCTCGAATCGCAGGAGATGTGGTCGCGCTTCAACGCTGTGTTTCCCGGCAACATCGGTAGTAGCAAGACCGAGTTGTTCGGGACTCTGGGGCGTGGCGAAACCGAAGCGGCCTTCATCGTCGAAATGACCGACTTGGCTCGAGCTGGAGGTCCGATCGCGGGCGAGGATGTGGCCATGGACCAATTCCGATTCATGCAGGTGCTGTTGACGGCAACCGCTCAGGTGCGCCCGCGCATCGACACCTCTGGTAGCAGCTCCACCACCTGTAACGATTCGTTGTCCAAGACCTCGGGCCTGGAGACGCTGCGTGCGCAAGTTACTTTCGGACCGGTGAACTGATTTATGACCCTGCTCCGCTCTCCACGCGTACCCATCAGTAGCGCCGTGCGCTCGCATCGCCCGGCGCGGCTGGCGCCGCTGCTCGCAGCGCTGCTGTCGTTGCCCGTCGCTCTGCGTGCGGGCGACGTACACGCTCAGGCCGACGTCGATCGGCCGCTGCCGAACGTGTTGTTGTTGGTCGACAGCTCGGGCTCTATGGAGTTTCGCGCAGACGACAACGGGCAACCCGTATGTCATCCCGGCAGTCCCACGTTGACCAACGAAAAGAGCCGCTGGATCGAGCTCGTCGAAGTGCTGACGGGAACCATCTCGGGTTACAGCTGCTTTGCGCAAGACCGTTCGTCGGCAGCGTTTCGTTCCGAGTTCAAGATCGGCACGACCGACCCCTACGACTTCAACTACGTCAACGCCTACCACCGGATTGTGAGCAACAACTGCGTGGTGGGGCCCGGTGTACTGCCGAGCACGAACAATCCGTACGAATTCCCCGACAAGACGGTCAATACCTTCGCGTTCGCGGCGCCCTCGACCGTGACACGTCCGTCGAACCTCACGACGCACACCGGCTGCTCGGGCTTCAGTCAAGCCGACGACGGCTTACTCGATGTGTTCAAAGACACGGTGCGCTTCGGTCTGATGACGTTCGACACGCATCCGAGCGGCGGTGACGGTCTGGATGCGAGCAACCACATGGACACGGGCGACGGCGCCACGGGCACATGGAGTTACTTCTTGACCACTGCCAAGCAAGGCAAACCCGTGGATTGCTCCGAGATGCAGCCCATGGAAGTCGGAGCGCGCAATGCTGCTGCTCCGCCGTGGGAAGGTCGCATGGTCGCGTTTGGCGCCGGCAGCTCGACGACTGCCGACATGGAAACGCGCAACGCACGCATTCAGCAAGTGCTGATGGCAACGCGTCCTTACGGCGCGACTCCGCTCGCGGGCATGCTCGACGATGCCAAGGTGTTTCTATGGGAGGACAAGTCCAAGGATCCGACCGATACGTCGACCTCGGCCGCTGATTTCGGCCCTTACAACGATCCCTTGACCAAACTCGGGGACTGCCGACGCAACATCATCATCCTGCTCAGCGACGGTGAGCCGAACCTCGATCTGCGTCCCTACTGTGAGTCCTCGCCAGATGACCCGAATTGTCCTTACAAGAAACCCGAGGACATCGCGTACACGCTCTACCACACGCCCGAGAACGATCCCGATCAGAAGGTCGAAACCGTCGTCATCGGCTTTGCACTCGACAAAGTGACGCCGGCTGGCGGAACTCAAATCGCCTGCGCTGATCTGACGGACGCACAATGCACTGCGAACCCGACCAATCGCCAGCTGCAAGCCTGCTGCACCTTGAACAAGATCGCAGCGGGCGGCGGCCCTGCCAACACGGATGGCTCGGCCCGGCATGCGTTCTTCCCGCAAAACGGCAAGGATCTGCGCAAGACGATCTCGAGCATCCTGAAGAACGTCACCATTTCGCTGACCACGCGCACGTCACCGGTGTTTGCGCGCGCGAGCAGCTCGGCGTCGGGCGGCGCACAGCAATTCAGCTCGAGCTTCGTTCCCCTAGTGCAGCAACCCTGGGCGGGCAAGCTCACGCGCACACGGATCTTGTGCCAGGACGGCGCGCCCGTGGAGCAGGCCGTCGACGCGACGCTGGGCGATGACTTCGCGGCGAACGTGAACAGCAATAGCCCGACCCGCAAGTTCATCACCTTCTTGCCGACGAGCAAAGACGCACGCGCGACGTTGCGGCCGTATCTGAGCAGCGATCCCGACGGCATGGGGGTGCAGAGCGGCAGTCAAACCGATCTGCTGGGTGATACGAGTTTCGTGGCGGCGGTACCCGCCGAAACGCTGGAAGTCGATCAGAACGACTGCGATGCACACACTGTCAGCGCCTGCCGCGATGCAGTGCTCGGCTGGACCGTCGTGCCGCAGACGAACAGCGACGGCGAGACGCGCTGCCCCTCCACGGGCTGCAACCTGTTCGGCGCGATTTACCACTCGACGCCGCGCATGGTCCCCGGTTCCCCAAACGAGTTCTTGCGCGACGAATCTTATACAGCGTTCGCGCGCAGCATGGATACGAGCGCGCGCCCCTCGGTCTTGTATGCCGCGACCATCGACGGACAGCTGCACGCATTGAAAACCGCACCCCACACGGCCGATGCCACCCAAGAGGTGAAAAGCCAAGCCAACAACGAGTTGTGGTCGTTCTTTCCGCCGGCGGTCTTGCCAGCGCTGCAGACCCAATACCCCAACACGCCCGCGACGCTCCTGGATGGACCGATCGTCACGCGGGACGTGCCCGTGCGCACGACCAGCACGGGTCGTTTCTTCGAGCGCACCCGCAGCGACGCCACCGCGGGTGCTGGCTCTTGGAGCACGATCCTGGTCGAAGGTTACGGTCAAGGGCAAGTCGGCTCGGGCTTCTACGCCCTCGATGTCACCAACCCCGTATCCACTGCCGGCGGTCCGAAATTCCTGTGGCAATTGACGCGTGATACGGCCAAGCAAGCGCTGTTCGGCGATGGCGGCGTGCCGCTGATCACGACGGTCTTCATCAAGACGTCGTCGACGGATCCGGGCACCGAGGTTGCGGTCGCGGTGTTACCCGGAGGCGACAAGGGCACCCGCCTGACGACGACGACCGCGGCGGGTCCATTGATGGACGTGGTCGGCAGTGACTTCGACTCAGCGACACTGGTAAACGCCTACAGCGGGGCCGAGGCGGCCCGCTCGCTGACCATCGTGCGGCTCGACACGGGCGAAGTTCTGCGCAGCTTCCGTTCGACGACGAGTGGCACGACACTCGATCCCACGCGCATCGCGCAGATCGTGATCCCAGCGCCGATCGTCGGCACGCCCGCTGCGTTTCCGGGGGCCACGGGTTCGGTCGCGGACCGCATCTTCGTCGGCGACCGCGAGGGCCGCATCTGGCGCATCGACGTTTCCAAGAGCAGCCCCGCCGATTGGACGATGGACGTGTTCTTCGATCTCTACACGGGGCAAGCAGCCTCGACGCGCCAGCCCGTCCAGTTGGCACCGGTGGTGAGCGTCGACACTTCGGGCCGCATCACCGTCAATGCCGCGTCAGGTGATCAGCGTGTTCAAACCGCGACCACCGGGATGCTGCACCGGGTAGTCAGTTTGACGGAAACCTTCGACTCGAGTGACCACGCGTTCCACGCCAAGGTGAACTGGATCGAGAACTTGGGTTGTCCGACGGGCACCTGCGCTGCGGGGCAATATGCCGGCGAGCGCGTCACCGGCCCGATGTCGCTGTTCGGCACGACGCTGTACTTCGCGAGCAGTAACCCAGCACCAGCAACGAATCAGCAGTGCGCCAGCGGCCAGAGTCGCGTTTGGGGTTTGCACTACATCATGTCGGCGGACGAAGCCGCGGCCGCCGCGAGCATCAACCCCTTGAACGGCGCTTACGGCGGTCTGCCCGCGCTGGCGAACAGCACGGTTC
The DNA here is from genome assembly GCA_036263015.1 of Polyangiaceae bacterium. Classification (GTDB taxonomy): domain Bacteria; phylum Myxococcota_A; class Polyangia; order Polyangiales; family Polyangiaceae; genus SZUA-265. Next base: position 12,893 of record DATAHU010000115.1, read on the forward strand.
CGGAAAAGGCCACCCCGCTGCAAAGTGGTAACGTCTTCGGCGTCAGCATCGAACAACAGCCGAGCTGTTCGGCCGAGCTCGACCAATACACGGGCGATCCGTACTTGGGCGGCTACGGCAGTCACACCGCGATCTCCACGGTCAGCCCCGGTAAGTTCTTCCTGGTCTACCAAACGGGCGGCGTCTCGAGCACTAGCTCCAACAAAGTGACGACGACGAAGGTCGAGCTCACCCCGCCTCGCAACTCTGTCTGGGTCGATTCCTGGGCGCCGATCTTCGAGTAAACCCATGGGCGCGCGACGACTCTCGGCCCTGATGCTCGCTGTCCCACTCGTCTGTGGGTGCTGGGTGATCGCCTGTCATCGCTCGAGTGACCCGAGCGATTCGGTGCCAGAAGTCAGCCCGAGCAATTCGGCCGCCGATCGCTTGGTGCGCGGTGAGGCTTTGCCCGGTCGGCCCTTGGCCTTCGGCATCGAAGTTCCTCCGCCAATGCAGGTCAACGCCGAGTTCAACGATCTCGTTCAACTCAGCGGTCCCACCGGCGTGCGTGAACTCGTGAGTTATTTCGCAAAGCACACCAACGTCGTGGCCGTCGAGATGACCTCCTCCGGCGCACGCTTTGCACGCGTGAGCCTCAAGGGCGACACGAGCGGGCACGTTTACGACATCGAGATCAGCCGCGAGGGAACCACGAGCTACGTGCGCATGAAGGACGTGACGGCGCCTCCGCGCGTCCAAGGGCTGAGCGACGCCGACCGCTGGCAACGTGCCGGAATGAACCCCGACGGAACTGTCAAGGATCGCCTACAGCAGTACTAGGGATTTCGGCGCCCCCGAGTCAGCCGCAGAGCAGAGCGCTGGTCAACCTTGGAAGATTCGTGAGGCCGTCCGGGTTGGTGGGCCCGTAAGCACGCGTCACGCGCGTTTCGGGAGCGACCCGGGACGGCTTTGTGTTGAGTTTCGGCGCGGTTTTCGATAGCCGAAGTGCGGTGACCTCAGGCCTCGCACGCACTCCGTTGTTCGAACTGCACAAAGCGCTCGACGCACGCTTGGTTCCGTTCGCGGGTTGGGAGATGCCCGTACAATATCAGGGTGTAAAGCAGGAGCACCTAGCGACGCGCAGCGCGATCGGCTTGTTCGACGTCTCGCACATGGGTCAACTCGAAGTCACCGGCAGCGGCGCTTTGGCAGAGGTCAATCGCCTCATCACCAACGACCTGGAGCGCGCAGTTGACGGGCAAGCCCTTTACACCGGCTGCTGCAACGAGCAGGGCACGTTGCTGGATGACCTGATCGTCTACCGTTTACATCCCGCACACATCTTGATCGTGTGCAACGCCTCGAACCACGACAAGATCGTAGCCCATTTCCAAGCCCAGTTGTCGAACCGGGTGCGCATGACCGATCACGGTCAAGAGCGTTGCTTGATCGCCGTGCAGGGCCCCAAAGCCATCAGCGCCGTAAGCTCGCTTTTGACTGCGGACGCGGGCGCCGTTGACTTGGGGCGCGAGCTGCCGCCGTTTCGCACGCGAGAGTTCGTCTTGGCAGAGCGCGCGGGACTGTGGCCCAAGTCGACGGTGCGCGTGGCGCGCACGGGTTACACCGGCGAAGATGGGGTGGAGATCTTCTGCGCCAATGCGATTGCGCCCGCGTTATTTCGCGAGTTGATGGCCCGAGGCGGCACACCGTGCGGCCTGGCTGCGCGTGACACGCTGCGGCTCGAGGCGTGCCTGTGCCTGTATGGGCACGAGATCAACGAGAGCACGGATCCGCTGGAAGCCGGCATCGGTTGGACCGTCAAGCTCGACAAGAGCGACTTCATTGGCAAGGCTGCGCTGGTCCAGCGCAAGGCGCAGGGTCCGTCGCGCAAGCTCGTTGGCTTCGAGATGACCGGACGTGGAATCGCCCGCAGCGATTATCCGTTGCTCGACCTCGCAGGCAAGGTCGTCGGACACTGCACCTCGGGTGCCCCCTGCCCCACGACGGGCAAGAATCTGGGGCTCGGCTATTTGCCGGTTGGCATGACTGCGATCGGCACCGAGTTCTTGGTCGACTGTCGTGGCAAGAACATCACGGCCCAAGTCATCAAGACGCCGTTCTATCGCCGTGCGTGATCATCGAGTCACGCGCCGAACCTTCAAAAGCAGCTTCGTTTTGTCAAGGAGTCCAGCATGAGCAAGCACCCTTCCCTCGCAGACCGCAAGTACACCAAAGAGCACGAATGGGCGAAGCTCGAAGGTGACGTCCTCGTGGTCGGGATCACCTCCTTCGCGGTCGATCAACTGGGTGACGTCACCCTGGTCAACTTCGACGTCGCAGCGGGCGATCAACTGCAAGCGGGCAAGCCCTTCGGCACGATCGAGAGCGTCAAGACGCTGAGTGACTTGTTCGCACCCATCAGCGGTGAAGTGCTCGAGGTGAATCCAGCACTCGAAAACCAGCCGGAACTAGTCAACGAAGACTGCTGGGGCAAAGGCTGGATGCTGAAGGTTCGCTGCAAGGACAGCAGCGCCCTCGCTAGCCTATTGGACAACAAAGCTTACGACGATCACACCGAAGCTTCCGCGCACTGAAATCAGTCGAGCCGCCGCACCACATCCCATGCGTTATCTGCCCCATACGCCCGAAGAGATCCGGCAAATGCTGGACGCGATCGGCGTCGATTCGTTCGACGCCTTGTTCGACGCCGTGCCCCCCAGTGCCCGTTTCGGCAAACGCTTGAACATTCCGGAAGGGCTCGACGAGCCCACTCTGATGCAGAATCTCCAGAGTCTGGCGGCGCAAAACGAGGGCGCCAAGCTGACGAGCTTTCTGGGCGCCGGCATCTACGCGCATCACATTCCTCCGGCTGTCGATCAGCTGCTGTTGCGCAGCGAGTTCTACACCTCGTACACCCCTTACCAGCCCGAGGTTGCACAGGGCACGCTACAGGCGATCTGGGAGTTTCAGACCATCGTCAGTGAGTTGTTTGGGTTACCGCTGGCCAACGCGAGCATGTACGACGGGTCGACTGCCTGCGCGGAGGCCGTGCAAATGGCTCGGCGTCTCACGCGGCGCAATTCGATAGTCGTCAGCGCTTGCGTGCATCCGCAGTACCGCGAAGTGATCCGCACGACGCTCGGCGTGGGAACCAAAGACGCGCCCAAAGTGATCGAAGTGCCGACGGACGCGCAAGGTCGCACCGACGTCGACGCGCTCGCAGCCGTGCTCGACGCGACAACCGCGGTGTGCGTCGTAGGTTATCCGACGTTCCAGGGCGGCATCATCGATCTCGCGCCGCTCGCGGACAAAGTGCACAAAGCCGGCGCGCTTTTGACGTCGAGCACCACGGAACCGTACGCCCTAGCGCTAGCCAAAGCACCGGGCAGTGTCGGGGTCGACATCGCGACGGGTGAAGGCCAAGCGCTGGCGTGTCCGCCCAACTTTGGCGGCCCAGGCGTCGGACTGTTCGCCTGTCGCAATGAGCGGCAGTTTCTGCAGCAATTGCCCGGACGCATCTGCGGCGAGACGGTCGACAAGAACGGTCAGCGAGGCTTCGTGCTCACCTTATCGACGCGCGAGCAACACATCCGACGCGAACGCGCCACGAGCAACATCTGCACCAATCAAGGCCTATTGGCGCTATCGCTAGCTATTCGCGTCAGTATGCTGGGCAAGCGAGGCTTCACCGAGACCGCGCGCAATTGTCTGAGTCTGGCGCACTACGCCCAACAAAAGATCTGCAGCCTACGGGGCTATGAGCTCGCAAGCTCGAACACGTTCTTCAACGAGTTCGCAATCAAGGTCACCCGAGCGCCAGTGGCCCAAGTGCTCGAAGTCGCCCAACGCCACGGGATCCTCCCAGGACTCGCGCTCGGCACCCTCGATCCGAAGCAAGCCGATCGCCTCCTGATCGCAGTCACCGAAAAGCACACCCGAGCCGATCTCGATCGTCTCTGCACAGCCCTAGACAACGCCTAACGCGCCAACCAAAACCGCGAGCGCGAAAGCAATCGCGCCGCGGAGCGAAGCGCCGCGTAGCGCACCCTTACACTCGCGCCGCGAAGCGAAGCGCCGCGTAGCGCACCCCTTACACTCGCGCCGCGAAGCGAAGCGCCGCGTAGCGCACCCCTTACACTCGCGCCGCGGAGCGAAGCGCCGCGTAGCGCATCCCCACACTCGCGCCGCGTAGCGAGTCCGTCCGCGCGCGCGAAGCGCAAGCCCGAACACAACCGCAACCAGTCAACCCAAAGGTGGCTGAATGGTTTTGGGCGAGACCAAGGGAGGTTGGTGGCGAGAGGCGCGGAACGAACTACTGTTCGTGAGCACGCTCGCCGCCAAGATCCCGCCGGTATCGCCCAAAAACATCAGCCACCTACTCTCTGGTGGGTAGGGGGAGAACGTAGTTCGTCCACCACGAGCCGCCCGACTCCCGGTGCGCCGTCGCGCGCGCCCAATCGATGCCAAAAGTTACTGCCACCGTGCGTTCGGGGCCAGAGCCATAGCCGCCACTGATGCCCAGCTGGGTTCCCCAAGGGCCGCCCAGCGTGAGCGTGGCAAGGCCACCTGTCGTGTTTGGACCCCACCAGCGTCGATACGGGCCGAGATCGAGCGCCAAGCCCCAATCGCCACGCGCGAAGCCGCCGCTGGACATCCTGAGCAGCACGGCCAAGTCGGTGCCGTGATCGAAATACGTCAAACTGCGAAACAACCCACCGACGACGAAGGAGCTATTGGGGCTGCTACCCAGCCCTGTGTCCAACTGAAGCGCCCCTGGCACGGCGTTGCTCTCAGCGGGCCGCGACAATGATGCCACTCCGCCAGCGACGGTCATCCATGACGAGACGTCGGCACGCGTCTCGTTCGCATGCAGTAAACCCGCTGCCAGCAATGCTCCGAATGAAAACCAGGCAGCGGCAGCCCGACCCGAGCGAGGTGTGCCGCGTGAACGCTGCTTGGGCGCGCCCGAAGTGGACGTCTGCTGTGGAACTCGAGAGGCGGTTACGACGGCGGCAGACTTGATCACGAGCGGTTCCAGACTGGGGCTTGGCTTGGTGGGAGCTCGGGGCTCGTAACACGAAGCCCTTGGGGGCGAAACCATCAAAACCACGGCCCCGCTCGAGCTGGGTCGTCGGAAACAGCCGGGGTTGCTAGCTGGATCCCGCTCAGCGTAGGGCGCGGGCCAGCGCTTCGGACAGCTGCGCTTCGGAAGGCGGTCCCAAAAATCGCTCGGTTTCTGCGGCATTCTCGTCGAGCACCAAGGTCAGAGGCAGAAAATCTATCTCGCCATACGGACTGTGACCCCCGAGCAGCCAAGTGTCGGCCATGACCAACGGGTACGAGATCCCCACGCCTTCCCGAAACGCCGGCGCGAGTTGTTGGTATTCCGAGCCCTCCATGATCACTCCGATGACGTTGATGCGCGGGGTGCTCTGATGCAGAAAGTCTTCACCTTGTTTGGCCACGAGCTGAGAGGCGGCTTCGTGCAAGGTGATGAATTCGAGCAGCGTCCGACGGCCCTGAAGCTCGCGGGATCCCAGTCGCTGCCCGTCAATCGTCAACCACGAAAACTCGGGTGCGACGCCGGACGATCGCGTCGTGGCATCGACCGCTGGCCGTCCCTCTTGGGTACACGCTGCAGCAAGTGAACACGTGAACGCCAGGCGAGCCCAGCGTCGAAGTCCAAAACCCAGCAATGCACCGAAGAACGCGCATGACCTGCTGCGGGTTCGTGACGATAACGTCTTAGCCACGGCGAGTAGCAACCGACTCGGCCTAGCGCGACGTTTCAGGGTCGTCCGCAGCGCCTACGATCTGATCGAGACCGAACAGATCGGCGAACAAACACAACGCGTCTGGCAACACGCCCCCGTGACGCCGTTGCGCGACGATCGTACGCGCCAAATCATCGACCAACATGCGCAGTGGCACGCGTTCGAGCAACGCCCCCTCGAAATGTCGCCCTGTGGCCCAGACGGGAGAGTCCGTGGCGATGGGGTCGTGACGAACCCAAACGAAGCGTTGCCCGGGAACGTAAGCGCAGGCCAAAACCTGCACGAAATCGAGATAGACCGGGTCGACGAGCACGCCGACGCGTATGCCGCTAGGTAAACGCCCGAGTAGAGCGCGCCGATGCACGGAGGGCGGCGCCACCTCGCGCCCCTGCGCCAAAGCGTGCTTGATTTGGCGCAGTCGTTGCGGATCGGACTCGACCGCCAAGAGCGGCGCATAAACCGCTACAGCGGGCACGCCCAAACTCTCGATGTCCGTCTCCAAGGCGCTCAGCCACTGCGAACGCCCGTCGGCATCGAGCTGTTGATACGCTTGAGCGGCTGCGAGCGCCGCCTCGGGATCGCGGGCCAACGCCTCCAACCAACCCCGCCAAGCGCGTGTCACCCGCGGATCGCTCGCCATGGTCGATTCCTCCCCGCCCATCCCAGAAGTGATCGGTCCAGAAGCAATCGGCCCCACCGCACTCGCGGCGCCCTCGGTCCCACTCAACGCGCGCGTGGCCTCATCGACGGCCGCAGCATCGATCCTGAGCTGAACCGAACTCACGAGCGAGTCCCTTCGGCTGGCAGCACCAACGTCCGACGCGTCACTCGCCGGAAGTGTACACTTGAGACCATCAACATACGCGCCAAAGATTATCGGAGACGAATCTCGCTCTTGGGCACGCTCGACATTGACAACTGATCGCATCATTGCTCCGTGCGGTCCTCGCGCTTGCCGTGCTCGGAAGGCGGAACCTACAGGATCGCAACCAAGCTCGCAACACAGCGCTGCGACTTGTTCGTCCCGATCGCTCGCATTGCGTTTGCAGCGCATTGCGTTTCAACACTCGTTGTCCAGAACTCCTCCACAGGCGCTTGGGGACAGCACTGTGCTCTCGCAATTCCGGCGATCAATTTGTCCACGCACCGAACTTGCGCGTCCATGTGCGCCAGCACGCGCAACATGCAGGGATTGATCCAATCGCAGTTACTCACACGACTCGGCATATGCTGTCGCGTCTTCATGTGTGCCGCGGTGGTTCAAGGTGTCCCAGGAAACGTATCGGCTTGCGCGAGCTCGACGAAATTTGGTTCGAGCTCAATCCAGTCCGAACCCAATTCTGCTCTCAGATCTTCCAAGATCTGATTGAGCTCATGTGCACGCGACTTCGACCCAACGATGGTGACGTCACCACCTCTTATCGCAAGCAGAAATGCCACACCGTCGCTCGCCTCGAGAATCCCGCGCACGTAGACGATCTGTTCCTTGGGTAAGAGCAGTCGACGCGCTTCCAAGTCGTCTTTGGCCCAAGGCAGAAGTTCATCTTGCATGGCGGGGCTGTGCCTATCGCGAATTTTGGGCGGTGACGCCAGATCGAACGTCCAGTTCGCGATGACCTTGACTTGGACCCGTGATGCCTGGCCGACTGGGGCCCATGCAGCCCTCACATCTAGTGCTCGATTCGCCCGCAAATCGAGCTCTTGTCGCACCGATCGGGAACAATCAGGAACCTGACGCCGATGATGCGGAGGGCGCGATCGAATTGGATCTGGCCGCCATGCTGCGAACGCCCGCGCTCGGCACCGAACCGAAGGACGACCACGCTGAAGGGCCGAACGAATCGGGGAACTACGAGTTGGACCCGCTGGACGCGGACTTTTCACCGGAGGACCTCGATGCGCTCGGCCAAGCAGCGCTCGGACCAATTGGTAGCGATCCGAAACAACCTGCGAGCTTTGGTGTTCACTTGCAACCATTCGAGAGCCCAGACAGCGACGATCCTGCCGCACCGGGCGAGTTAGCTTTGCATCCACTGCAAGATTCCAAATTCTCAGAGTTGATCTCGGCCGCGGTCTTCGAGACCGCACAGCTGGACGAACAGGGCGAGAGCCACGAATTGGTGGTGCCGCTCGACCTGAGGTTGCCTGCGGAATCCTCGGGCGATTCCCAGTCTTCGCTTTCGAGTGACGAGGAAGAGGGCCTCAGAGACGCTTCGACGACACCATCGAACCTGACCCGAGTGACGCTCGAACGTCAGGGCCGCTTCCACGTCTGTTATCGAGTCGCCGGCAGCTTCGCGTGTGCGGCGGCTTTCCGTGACGGGATTCTGCTGGCGGGTGAGTCGCTCGTGTCGTGCAGCAGCGAGGGCGTGTTGCGCGAACTGCATCGTCTGCCGGCGCTCGCGACTTCTATGCTGTTGCAAGCGCGCGAAGGTTGGCTGGTCGTGCAAGCGGGCAGTGCCTTGTACCGGATCACCGAGGGCACCTGGCAACCTCAGCCCCTGCCCCTACCCAAGGGCTTGAAGACCGGAGGCGACACTTGCTTCTTCACTTTGGAAGATCAACCCAAGGTTCTGGCCCAAGGCATGCTCTGGGATCTGGTTGGGCGCGCCACCCAACTGGTGCGCGACCCTAGCATCGAACGGGTGCGTGCGGTGGCCGAGCCCAACGGCGAGTACGCCCTGCACGAGACCCTGGCGGGGCCGCGTCTAGTTCACCTGATACACAACACGGAGATCAACATCGACTGGCAGCGCAAGGGCTGGCAGCGCGCCGATTTGGCTTGGCGACTGGCAGGCTCAGCGAATCATGGTGTGCTCTACTCGAGCCAAGGTCGCCTCGGATTGTTGAGCGGACCGGACCATCCCGTGCGCTGGTTCAGCGCTGGCTCCGGATTATTGGCGCTGACGGTCGGGCTTGCGGGCAACGAGGCTCTGGTTTGGCTGGCGCGCTCCACACAAAACGGCCGGATCGAACTGCTCGAGCTCGAATTCGCGACGGGGAGCGCTTCGGTGATCCACGAGCTCGAAATGCCGAACGCACAAGCAAGCCAAGTGCACTTGTGCTGGGCGGCTAGCGAACGAACGTTGCACTTGTTGACCCAGCAAGAAGTGATCGCCCTCAAGCGCTTGGAGGCCTGAGCCCACGACGCGCCGCCGTCCTCGCGCGGCTGCTCTCAGCTCCGTTCGCGAGACACCACGTCGAGCTGCATGCGATACAAGCCTGCGTCGTCACTGGCGCCACTGCGTTCAGCCTGCTCCGCCAAGCGCGTCAACACCTGCATCAACTCGTGACGCAGATCGTCTCGCTCGACGCCTTGGGCGTCCTCGTAGCGGCCGAGCATCAGTGCGAGGAGCTCTGTGCCCCGCCCGAGCTGTAACAAGTCGTCGAGCAGCGTCGCGAAATCGTCATCATCGAGACGACCGCGAGCCAAGAACTCCGACTTGAGCCGCTCCGCGCGCTCCTCGGGATCGACGGGCTGCTCGAGCGCCTCGCTCGTCTCGTGAGCGTCGTCGACGAGCTCAGCGGGGGCGTCGCTCTGCACGCTCTCGAAGGCATGGCCCGGGCTCTTTTCGGCGCGACCTCGCTCGGTCAACTCATTGGCGACTGCACGCAGCTCGCGCCGCACGCCTGGCAAGTTCGGTCGTACCCGCTCGGCGAGCGCCAAGTAGCGTTCCGCGACGCGCAGTTCGCCATTCTGCCGTGACCAAGCACCGGCTTCGTGCAACCACTGCGCCCAGCCGACATCGGGCAGCTGAGCCAGCTCGATCGCCTCGCGCATCCGCGCAAAGGCGATGTTCGCGCCGGCCACGTCACCCAGCACGATCCGCCAACGCGCTTCGAGTAACCGCGCCTCGACCACGAACTGGGGCGCACCGTTCACCCGTCGCACACGCGCAATCGCGGCGGCGTAGTCGCCAACGGTTTGGGCCAGAGCGCGCCCGAGTTCGAGCTGGATCTCGCTGTACGCCGGATCCTCGTCGGTGCAGCGTTGAGCCGAGCGTTGCAGCAAGACCAATCCGCGGCCCGCGTTTCCTTCACGCGCAAACGCTTTGGCCAGGCCCAAAGTCGCGACCGGATCGGTCGGGTGATAACGCAGCGCTCGCTCGAAGAGCCTGCGAGCGGGACCCACGTAGCCACTGGCCTCGAGCACGCGAGCGGCTTCGAGCAGCACGCGGTGCTTGTTCAGGCTGCCTTGTTCCAAAGCCTCGAGTTGCTCGGCGTCGGCTAGCGCACCATTCACGTCGCCCTGGTGCTGCCGCAACTGGAAGCGTGCGCGTCGCGCGCGGACGTCGCGCGGACTGCAGCCGAGCGCACGATCGAGCGCTTGCAACTTGCGCAGCGGCTCGCTGCAGCGCTCGCTCAAGCGCAGCCAAGCGCGCGCCGCGACTGGAGCAAAGCTCTCTTGCGCTGCAAACTGCGCAATCGCCAACTCTGCGCCTGCCTCGTCACCGACCTCGACCAACAACTCCGCGCCGACGAGTCCAAAGGTGGTTGCCGGCAAAGACTCGACCAGAAGCCCGAGCGCCGCCTCTGCGCGCTCGGCGTAATCCTTGTCGATCGCTGCAACCGACAAACACAGCTCCGGATGGCGCGGGGCTCGCTCCAGCGCCTCCAGGTAGCCATTGCGAGCATCCTCCGACTTGCCCGCGACGAGCGCGTCGTCCGCCTCGATGATCAGCTGCGCCAACTCGAGCTGACGAACGGCGGCGATGCCGAGCGCCCCCGCGCGCGGCGTGGTCCCCAAGCGCACGCTGGCTCGTTCATTTTGAACCAGCATCTCCGACCACCAGGTCCCACGTGTATCTGGAACACGCACTCCGAGGGGAGGTAGAAACTCGGACAGTAGCTTGTAAGCGGCGTCGGCGAGTTCGACGATCCGTCCGCGACGCGTCCCGAACTTGGCGATCGCCGAGTCGAGCAGGGTCATGATCGAAATGATCGGCAAAGCTCCCGTGTCGAGCACCCCCCTGGGACTCGATACGACCCAGCGCGCGCGTTCGCCGTCGGGTGCCCACAAGCAATCGAACGCGAGCACGCCCGCTTGCCCCTGGACGCCCACTCCGACCCCAGACGGTAAACCCCAGACGGCAACCGGAGCGCTGAGACCTCCCAACGCGTGACGCCAACGCCGGTTGAGCCAGCGCGCCAGGGCGTTCAACTCGAAGTCGAGCCGCACGTGCTGCAGTTGCCCGCGGCGATGGCGAAACTCACGAACGCCCCCGGACAGGTCCACGGGAAAGGCGAGCCCCGGCAGCGTCCACTCGAGCTCGGACAGTTGCAGCGGACCGGCGCTCCAGGTCTCGTACAGCTCGATCCCGACGCCACCGCGAGCGGCAGTCAGCCGAAGCGGCATGGCATTCGGCTGATTCCCGTCGGACGCGGGCAGCGGTGAGGGAGGACTCGGCACGGGGTTCGTCAGCGTACCAGCCGAGGCCACCCCCGCTCAAAAAACCCGTCAATTGTCGGAAACGGACGGCTCGGAGCGCCCGAGCGCGACGGTCTCCGACTCAGCCGTCGAGCTCGTCCAACTTCGTCTTCATCATCTTCAAGAGCTCATCGACGCCCTTCTTGTTGATGATGCTACCGAACTGCTTACGGTAGTTGCGGACGATGCTCACGCCGCCCGTGGCGATGTCCTGCACGCGGCGCGCGCCGGACACCAGCGCGACCTGGTAGTCGACGCTCAGGGGCTTGTCGCGCTTGTTCTTCTTGTTCTTGGTCACGGTCTGAACGAGCACGGCGCCTTCGACCGGGAGTTCACCTGCGTACTCCACCTCGAAGCCGGACGGGTCTTTGAGGTTCCTGCGGTACGAGGCTTGGACCAGACGCTTGAGGATGTCGCCGTAGGTGGCGCGCTGCTCGGGCGTCAGAGCGTCGAAGTTTTTTCCGAGCGTCTCGGTCGTCAAGTACGTGTAATCGAGCGCGCGATCGAAGATCGCCATCAACGCCGGATCGGTCTTCGGGTTCTTCGATGCCTTGATGGCAGCGAGTAACTCGCGGTGCAGATTCACGATGAAGCCGCGGGCCTCGGTTGCGTCAGCCCCCTCCGCCGCATGCGCGGCGACCGGAGCGAGTGTGAGCAACAGACAGGAAGCGGCTAGAAAGTCTCGACGGAACATGGCTTATGCCTCACCAGCAGTACGCAGCAGCGCCAATACCCTTCCTCACTGGGCGGTGCAATCGCCAGTTGGTCGGCTAGCCTGCTCTCGACGCACATGCTGGGAACATGGGGCACGCTGGCCCAATTGGCGACCGCTGGCCGAGTGGTTTTTGGCGAAACCCGCAGGGCTCGCAAGAGACCCCAACCACCGCGATCAACCCGCGCCCGGAGAGAGCGTCCAGCGCTCGGGCTTTTTTGGGGCAGAAGTGCCCAACTCTCCCGCTTGAAGCGGGCCGAGCGTGACCACGAACGTCGCGCCCCCACCCTCGGTATCGAGCACGCTGATTTCCCAGCCATGGTCGTCGACGATCCGGCGCACGACGGCGAGCCCAATTCCAGTCCCTTTCGAGCGCGTGGTGTAAAACGCATCGAAGAGCTTCTCTTTGGCAACCTCGTCGAGGCCTTCGCCGCGGTCGACGACTTCGATCTCGGCATTGCCCGCCCGCTGTCGGGCGCTAACTCGAACCACTGAACCCGCGGTGCTGGCCTGGACCGCGTTGCGCACCAAGTTCCAGAGCAATTGGCGCAACATGGCGTTGTCGGCTGCCACTCGCAGTTCATCGTTCCCAGTAAACACTATGGGCACATCTTGAAAGCCACGGCCGGAATGTGACGCCAAGTCGACGACTTCGCGCGCGACTTGTGCCGCGTCGACGATTTGCAGCTCCGGCTTGCGTGTGCGGGCCAAGTTCAGCATGTCCGAAACCAGATCGTTGAGACGCGCGGCTTCGCGATCGACGATGTCGCACAATTGCTGATCGTCGAGGTCGAGCCCGGGGGCACCGCGCAGCATGCGAATACTGCCGGCGATCGATCCCAAAGGGTTTCGGATCTCGTGCGCGAGCGCCGCCGCGAGGCGCCCCAGTTCGGCTTCCTGCTCGGCGCGATCGGCGCGCGCTTCGGCCCGTGCCAGCTGCCCGCCGGTTGCTCGCAGTCGCTCCGTCAGGTTACCGGAAAGAAGCGCGACCACGATCAATACGAGCAAGTTCAAGACCACGCCGTAGAGCGCTTCGTCTGCCGATAGCACGTACAGTGTCGAAGGCTGATCGGGCGGAGGTCTGATCCAATCGTATTGCAAGCCCAAGACTAGAATCAGATAGAAGCCGGCCGCTGATAGTGCGGCCAAGGCCGCACCGCGAAAGCCTGCCAAGATCGCGCCGAACAAGCAGCTGATGCCGTACAAGCTCGTCGCGCCACTGGTTACCCCACCCGACAAGTAAACGACGACCGTCCAAATCGCTTGATCCACGATCAATTGGAGGTTCACGAGCAGCTGCAAGTGCTTACCCAGACGCAGGAACCAGGCGTAAGTGCCGCTCAGCGCGAACGCCACGAGCAGGGTCAGCGAGGCCGCCTGCACGGTGTACGATTCGAGCGTGACCTTGCCACGCACATTGACGCTCAGGATTACCGCCAAGAGCACGGACAACAGAATCAAGCGCGCCGCGGTCGCCCAGGCGAAGCGCCGGTTCAGGCCAAACGCGCCGAACAGTCTTGGCAGGGGCAGCACCGAGCCCGCGCTCGACGCGGGGATGGGTGTGAGCGGCACTTGCGCGAAGGAAGCTTGCGAGGGGCGCTCGGATTGCCTCGCGTCACCAGGGTTGCTGTGGGGGGGGCCGGAGTCGGACACGACCCTCAGTCCGCCTTGATGTTGCCCGCCAAGCTGAAGATCGGCAGGTACATCGCCACCAGCACGACCCCGACCATGCCACCGATACCGACCATCATGATCGGCTCCAACATGCTGGTCAGCGCTGCAACGGCGATGTCCGTCTCTTCCTCGTAGAAGTCGGCCACCTTGTTGAGCATCTGATCGAGCGCGCCCGTCTGTTCACCCACACCAATCATCTGGACAACCATGTCCGGAAAGACCGCGGCCTCCATCAACGGCTCGGCGATGTTCTTGCCTTCCGCGATGCGGCGTCGCACGAGCATGATGCCTTCTTCAATCACGACGTTACCCGCCGTGCGCGCGCAGATCTCGAGCGCGTCGAGAATCGGCACACCCGACTGCAGCAGCGTGCCCAAAGTGCGCGTGAAACGTGCCACCGAGATCTTGCGCAAGACGTCGCCCATGACCGGCAAACGCAGCATCGCTTTGTGGACCGCACGCTTGCCTCGTGGCTGTTTGTACATGTAGCGCACGCCGCCACTGAGGCCCAACACCACCACGAAGATGATCGGCAAGAACGAGACGAAGCCGTGCGAGACGTGCACCATCACGCGTGTGATCCAAGGCAACGCGTCGGCGCCGCCGCCAAACTCTTTGAACATGTTCTCGAACGCGGGGATCACGAACGTCAGCATGACGGTCATCACGCCCACACCGACGACCGCAACGATCGACGGATAGGTGAGCGCGCCCTTCAATTGCCGCGTCAGCTTCTGCCTCTTTTCGAGGTAGATGCTCAGACGGTTCATGATGCTATCGAGGATACCGCCCGCTTCACCTGCTTGTACCAGGTTTACGAACAACTCATCGAACACCTTGGGGTGGCGCCTGAGCGCATCACTGAAGGACGAACCTTGCTCGACGTGATTCTTCACGTCGCGCAGCACGTTCTGAAAGATCTTGTTCTTCTGCTGGCCCGATAGAATGTCGACGCACTGCACCAGGGGCAGACCCGCATCGATCATGGTCGCGAACAAGCGCGTGAAAGTCACGAGCTCGGGCACCGAGACGCCACTGCCGAACTGCAGGTTCTTCCAATCGCGCCCCTTCTTCTTGACGCTGGTGGGGTTCAGGTTCTGCTGCCTGAGGCGCGCATCTACAGCCGCCTCGGTCTCGGCGTCCATGATTCCGCGCTTGACCTCACCGGTGCGGGTTCGCGCTTCCCATGCGTACTCAGCCATGCAACTTTGTCGTGCGTAGAGTGCTCGACTTCCAAGGAGTTCGGATCAAACAATGCCCCGTTCGAGCAAATACGGGTCTCAGCCCTAGCTTGCCAGAATTCCGAGTGCGGGCACAAATCTAGCGCGAACATGCTCAAAGCCGAGTCCACTGCCATAAGCGATCTGCTGCAGCAGGTCGTGATCGATGCGGGTGTCGCGCCAGGTGCGGCAGCGGCGGTGAGCATCCGTAACGGGGGGCTGTGGTGGACGTTGTGCGGCTCGAGTGGCACCCTGTCGCATATCAGTCGAACGCGCGTCGAGCTCGGTACGTTCTTCGATCTGGCGTCGATCACCAAATCACTGTTCGCCTTCAGTTTCGCGAGAGCCGTGGATCGCGGCAGCTCGAGCTGGCAGGACACGTTGGGCGAGCGCGTCCCATGGGCCAAGGGAACGTGGAGTGAACACACGTCCTTCGAGTCGTTCTTGGCGCATCGCTCGGGGCTCGCCGCGCACATCGATCTGGCGGGGCCCTTGCGCGCGGGCCAACCCTGGCGGCAACAAGACGCGCTCAAACTCGCCGCCGACGCTGCCAACCCCGCCCGCAAGCCGTTGGAAGGCAACACCCACCATGCCGTGTATAGTGATCTTGGCTATGTGCTGGTTGGACAGGCGTTGAGCGAAACCTTGGGGCGTCCGCTGTGTGAACTGTTGTTGGACGAGCTGGCCGCGATCGGCGTGAGCGAGCTCGCCAGCGCTAGCGAGCTGGAGGCGCGCGCCGCACGCTCGGTGGCCGCAACCGAGCGGCTGGAGTGGCGTGGGGGTTTGGTGCAGGGCATCGTGCATGACGACAATGCGTTCGCATTGAGCGGCAAGGGTATCTCGGCACACGCTGGCTGCTTCGGGACCGTGGACGGAGTGATCCGGTTTGCAACCAGCATGCTCGACGAGATGCAAGGGCGGACGGCCTGGCTCACCCCCCAAAGCCGCGCAATCTTGTTTTCGCCCCGTCCCGGCGGCACCGAGCGTGTCGGGTTCGATGGCAAGAACCCCGAGCGCTCTTCGTTGGGTGATAAGCTCGGCCCGAATACATTTGGGCACTATGGATTCACGGGCACGGGTTTCTGGTGCGACCCCGATCGGGGTCTGGCGCTGACGCTGCTCACCAATCGGGTCTGCCCCACACGTGACAATCTGAAAATCCGCCAGGTGCGGCCCGTCGTACATGACCGTTTGGTCGAGCTTGGCGAAGCCTTGCGTCGAACGCTCGCCCCAAGCGCTCTTCCGAACGAGGGGCCAATTCGCGCGCAAAGCGGATCGGATGGACACCCCCCTCTTGGCGAGCCCCACGGTTTCGCGGCAGGATCGAGCTAGGCAATGTGGAAGCTGCGCATCGAGGACGATCAGTCCAACCGCACGGTCGTCAACCTGGTGCGCAAGCAGTACGAGATCGGACGAGCGGAAGACAATGCAGTTCGGCTGACTGAGCGCAACGTCTCGCGCAAGCATGCATTGCTGGAGCGAGTAAACGACACTTGGCTGCTGACTGACAGCGGTAGTTACAACGGGACGCTGATCAACGACCAGCTCGTGCACGGGCAAGCCGTGCTCGGACACAACACGCGGATCCGCATCGGTGATTACAACATTCTGTTGTTCGACAGCACTCTGGGTGAAGCCCCCGACGAGAGTCGCTATCTCGCCTTGACCGAGCCCGCCCCGGCCGACCACGCCGCGTCGCTCGTCAGTCGCCTGGTGGTGCTCGAAGGGCCAAACATCGGCACCGAGTATCCGCTCGCGGAGCGACGTCTGCTGATCGGCCGCGGTGAGGAGTGCGACATCGCGCTCAACGACACTTCCGTCAGTCGCGTGCACGCCGACATCGAGCCGGACGAGGGCGGCCGCTACCGTATCAACGATCAACAAAGCTCCAATGGCGTGCGCGTCAACGGCGTGGACGTGCAGAGCACGACCCTGTACTCCGGTGACATCATCGAGCTCGGGGACGTCCAGTTGCAGTACGTTCCGCAAGGCCAGCCGTTCACCAAAAGCGATCACCCACAAGCCGTTCTCGCCTCGGTCAAGCACGGTGGCTTCGGGCACCTTTCACGCGCCCAACGCTGGGCCGCAATAGGCGTTGGACTAGCGTGCCTCGGCACGGTGCTGGCTTGGGGCCTAGCAGAAACGCCGAGCACACCGCAGCACCCGCTCAAAGGCAGTCCAGCGACGGAGGCCTTGGAACTCGCGCGCACGGAGTTTCAGCGCGGCAACATCGACGCGGCGCACGCCGCCGTGCAAGTCATTCGGGGTGAGAGCAACCTCAGAAACACCAAACTGTTTCGCCAAATCGAAGAAGCGTGGGCCGATCGACAATTGAAGTTGGCCGACACCGTGCAAGACGTGCAGTCGCGTAGGCAGATCCTCGGCGCAGTCGCCTCGTCGGAGTCCGTCGAATCGACACGCCGCAAAGAAGCGTCCGATCGCTTGGCGCTGCTTGGCGCACAAGATCCGAGCAAGCTTCCGCTGCAGCCGGGTGCAGACGCGGGAGCCCGCAACCACGGTAGCAAGGGCGACAAACGCGGAAGCAAGCCCACGGCCCAGGATCAGAAGAAGCGCGGAAGGCCGCCCAAGCCCCCCCGCGCTGGGCAACAGCTCGAGCAGAGTCCCCCCTCGAACGCGCCGGTGCTGGATCCCAAAGCGCTCGACGTCTCCGAAGATCTCCCGGGCGACCCCGCGCGCAAACCTTCTCCGAGTGTCACCTCCAGCAGCCCCTGAATCGGCGCGCGCACGAAGCGCTGCGTCCACGCCCACGGCGATTCGCGCGCTGAATAGCAAAGCCGCGCGAGCGTGCGGCGTGGTCTTGCTCTTGGCGGCCGCGCTCGAGCTGAGCCCGCGCTTGGAGCGTTGGCACCTGTGGCACCGCCCCGTTGCGGTCAAGAGTGAACAGGTGACCGAAGTTGCGCCGGAACCGAGCGTTGGCGTTGGACGCTTGGAGCAAGAGACTCGCACGCGCAGTGAGCTAGCCCAACCCGAGGTCGTCGAAGCGCCCGTCGCAAAGGCGTTGCCGCCGGGCGCAGCCAGTGACGATTTCGTCGTCCCGCGCGCCGATGCGGAAGCGCCCCCGGTACCGATCGTCGACGAGCAACATTCGCTCGACCCCTTCTACGCCGCTTTGGCGCAAACCTTCAAATCCCACGAAGCCGCCGCGACGACCGGGCCGCTCACCCGAATCACGTACTTCGGGGACTCGTTGGTCGCCAGCGACTATGTCACCGGTACTCTCAGGCGTCTACTGCAGGACAGGTTCGGCGATGCAGGTCACGGCTTCGTGCTGATGGCGGACGCCTGGCCTTCTTACTTCCACAACGACGTGTTTCGCTTCGCGTCGCGCGGCTTCGACGTGAGTCGGATCGTGGGTCCTTACGCCGCAGACGGCCTGTACGGGCTCGGCGGCGTGTCGTTCTTGGCGCCTCCAGGCGTGCGCGCGCGCTTCGGCACGGCAATCGAAGGCAAGCACGGCAGAGCCGTTTCGCGCTTCCGCGTGTTGTATCTGGCGCAGCCCAATGGCGGCTCCTTGCAGATCAACTTGGATGGCAAAGAGTACGGCAACGTCGACACCAGTGCAGCGGTCAAGGGCTCCGGCACCTATGACGTTACGACCGTCGATGGTGAACACCTGCTCGAGATCGTGACCAAGGGGGGGATGACGCGCACTTTCGGCGTGATCTTGGAACGCGACACGCCGGGGGTCGTCCTGGATGCGATCGGCATCCAGGGTGCTCGCATCCGCTTCTTGGACAAGCAGGACGATCAACACTGGGCCGAACAACTGACGCTAAGGGGCTCGAACCTTTTGGTCTACGAGTTTGGTGCCAACGAGAGTGGTGACGGCTTCGCTTATTCGATGCCTGATTACCACGACACGATGCGCGCAGTGCTCTTGCAAGGTAAACGCGCGCTCCCAAACGCAGGCTGCTTGGTTCTGGCGGCCATGGATCGCGCACGCAAAGAGAACGACGTGCTCGTCAGCTTGCCCATCATTCCACACATCGTCAAAGAGCAGGAGGCGACCGCCAAAGAGCTCGGCTGCGCGTTCTTCAACACTTACGAAGCGATGGGCGGCAAAGGCTCGATGGCCAAGTGGTTTCGTCGCGGGCTGGGCCAAGCCGACTTCACGCACCCGACGGGCTACGGCGCGCAAGTCATGGGCAATTGGGTATACCGCGCCCTGATGCAAGGCTACGACGCTTGGCTCGGGCGCAAGCAGCCGTGAGCTTTGACTTCTGGCGCGAGGTTCACTTAGTGTGCCCAGCATGGAGCGTTGGCTGAGGACGAGGAAACGCCCCGTTTCGAGTTTGGGGGTTGGGGGTGGGGTCGCTCTTTACTGTGCGGGCCTCGCGTGTAACCCCGCGGCGAGTCCCAGCGCGGGCTCTGGGCGCGCAGACTATGGCGACGCGCCCGACGGCACCAGGGCGGGCTACGAAAACGGCGCGGTCGGCCATTTTCCGACGCGCGCCAGCAGTGACGGAGTGCGTGTCCTGAATGAACGCGAATTCTGGCTCGGCCAACCTGCGAGCTTGGAAGACGACGCAGACGACTCCCGGGATCCCGATGGGCATCCGAACTTGGATCGCGACCGGGATGACGGCCTGGTCGCCATGACGCTCGATCGAACCGGGAGTCCTCCACGCGCGAGCATCACGCTCGAGATCGGGACACGCGGCGCGCGGCGCGATCTGTTTTTGAACGTGCTCGTCGATCTGGATCAAGATGGACGCTGGCGCGACGGCGGCGATGTAAACCCAGAGTGGTCAGTACGCAACTTCGCGATCGCTCTGGCCGAAGCCGACCGACGAACCATCAATCGAGAATTCGCCTATGCAAGCGGGGCGCGCGTCCCGAGCGCTGCCTGGATGCGCGTCTTGCTGACCGACCAACGCGTGGCGGACGATTGGGACGGCCGAGGCGTGTTCGAGAATGGTGAAGTCGAAGACTACTTGGTCGAACTCGCGACGGCGGCGGGCAGCGTCGACGTAGATTGTCGCAATCCGAGTAGCGGCGCCGGCCAATGGTCTTTCGACGGCGGACGCACCACTCGCGTCGCCTGCCAGTTTCGAAGCGCAGAAACGGTAGCGTCGAACGCTGGCGCTCAGAGCGTCGAGTTCGATCTGGTGCGCCAGAACGGCGGCGTACGCCACACCGGCATCTGCGGGGCTTCGCCCGTCAGCCTGACGGGCACCACCGGAGCCAATGTTCACGTAGGACCAGTAGCCTTGAGCAGAGCTGCCACGACTGTCGAGTGCACGTACGAAAAGGGCTGGCCTTTGCCTTCGAGTTGGAAACTGGAGTTGCGTTTGCCCACGGCGCCCTCGATCCCGACGGAACGCGGTATCCGGCTGGGACACGGGGGTCGGCTCTCGGCAGCCTTCAAGATCGAAAAGGGCACCTGCCCGCGCTCGTGCCAGAGCGATCATCAATGCATCGGTGACGAAGCCTGCACCGACCATTGCTGTGTTCCCGCTTGGGCAGCCGAGTGCGCTGGCATGGCAGCCGAAGCCTGCGGCCGTTGTTGCGCCGTCACGGGCGGCGTTCACGCGCCAGACTGCGTGCGGCAAGCGTGTGCTCAGTGAACGCTGACCGACCCGTGCGCTGCCGTCCGAGCTTTGGACGAGCGACTTGACGCTGCCGACAACTCTGATACCGTTGCGCCTTCATGTTGGTGTTTTTGGGTTCCCAGAGTGCTCTCGCTCGACGAGCCGCACGCGCTAGACGCGAGCGGCTTGGCCCGACGTGCTCTGTGAACGCCCAATAACGGCAACCAGACAGCACCTCACCAAAGACCGCTCGACCCAAACCGGAGCGGCGCTGGTGAATTGAATGCTTCAAACACGGACCGCTCCTGCAATTCCAAAGGAGCCAACCGTGTTCGATCTGCAATCATCCCATTCAGAACTGTCGTCTAGCCCGGGTCCCTTGCAAGGGCCGCCACCTGCGCCGCCGTTCGCGGGCGCATCCGCCAACTCCGGCATCGACTTGGGCCACAATCACTGCATGCGCTTGGTGAACCGTCCGCCCGTGATCATGGCGCGGGGTTCGGGCTCCTGGTTGTTCGCCGAGGACGGCACACGCTATCTCGATTTCGTGCAGGGTTGGGCCGTCAACAGCTTGGGCCACGCTCCGGAATTGATTCGCCGGACGCTGCTAGAGCAATCGAGTGCTCTGCTCACCACGAGCCCCGCTTACTTCACGCGCCCGGCGCTCGAACTGGCGGAGCTATTGTGCCGATTGTCACGGCTTCACTCCGTGTTTCTATGCAATAGCGGCGCCGAGGCAACGGATGCGGCGATCAAGCTAGCGCGCAAGTGGGCTCAAAAACATCGCCCAGGGGCTTACAAAGTCATCACCACGCACAACAGTTTTCACGGCCGCACCCTGGCCGCCGTGTCTGCCAGTGGCAAACCAGGCTGGGAAACAGCGTTCCCACCGAATCTCCCGGGCTTCTGCAAAGTGCCCTTTGGGGACGCCTTGGCAGTAAAGAACGCGATCGACGCCGAAACGTGTGCGGTGATGCTGGAGCCGATTCAAGGTGAAGCGGGAGTCGTCGTGCCTCCCGACGGCTACTTGGCAGAGCTGCGCGCCATCACGGAGCGCGCAGGCATTCTGTTGATCTTGGACGAGATCCAGACGGGTTGTAGTCGCACGGGGCCGTTCTTGCGCAGCCAAGCCGAAGGCGTCGTGCCCGACATCTTGACGCTCGGCAAAGGGCTCGGCGGAGGCGTACCCGTCGCGGCGCTGCTCGCGTCGGAGCGCGCGACCTGTTTCGAACTCGGCGATCACGGCGGGACTTATTGTGGTAACCCGCTGACCGCAGCCTGTGCCCTCGAAGTGGTCAAAGCGATCTCCACACCGGAGTTTTCGCGCAACGTGCTCGAGCGGGGTGAGCAATTGAGCAACGGCTTGGCGCGGCTGAGAGACGCGTTGCCCGGGGCGGGCATCGTCGAGGTGCGCGGCGCGGGACTACTGTACGCCCTACGCCTCGACCACGACGGAGCCGAAGCGATCCGGGATCGCTGTTTCGAGCTCGGCCTGCTCATCAACGCGGCACGGCCGAATCTCGTGCGCTTCATGCCTCAACTCGCCGTCGACGCCACCGCGATCGAGCTGATGCTCGAGATCCTCGGGCGCGCACTATCTGAACTTGCCGCGCAGCGACCCCTGCAGCCTCGACAGGCGGAGCGGCTCGAGGCGCCAGCGCGCGGGTAGCGAACCCTTCACGGATCGGCGTAACGCGGAAGCCGCTCGACGTCGGGCTGCCACAACGGCTCGCTCAGGAGCTCGGCGAGCGCCTTGTCGAATCCCATCTTCGACAAGGCCTCGCCGAGATCAGGCCAGAGCGGCGCCGTCACGTCGATCGTCTCTTCGCGCAGGGGATGCTGGAAGCGAATCTGCAAGGCGTGCAGCGCAATTCGGTGCAAAGCGAAGCGCTCGCGAAACAACCGATTGTGTTCACCTTTGCCGTACCGCGTGTCCCCGATGATGGGGTGGGCAATGAATTTGAGGTGCCGACGGATCTGGTGCAGACGTCCCGTCAACGGCCGTGTCAGGACGAGCGAATAGCGCTCGAAGCTGGCCAAGCGACGAAAGGCCGTCTGCGCTGGCCGTTTCTCGTGTTCCTTCGATTTGGCGATCGCGTGATCGATGAGTCCCTGCTCGGGCGTGATGCCGCGCGTCAGCGCCAGATAACTCTTGGCGACGAGACCCGCTTCGAAACTTGCCTGCACGGGCGTCATGAGCTCGGGCTTGGTGACGAACACCAGCGCACCACTCGTGCTGCGATCCAAACGATGAGCTGGGTAGACATAGGCACCGATCAGATCGCGCAGTTCGCTCATGGCGGTGACGCGGTCAGTCCCCCAACCGCGATGCACGAGCAAGCCCGACGGTTTGTTCACGACGATCAGCGCCTCGTCCCGATACAGGATCGAGAGCGCAGCCGGCGCTGCGACCCGCGCGCTAGCAGCGTTCACTCGCTACCGCGGGGCTTGAACAGCACCGAGTAGCTGATGACGGTGGGTTTCTCGGGCAAGGGCCAGTGCACCGCCGCGAACACGCCGAGCGCACACAGCTGAAAATCCTTGCCCTTGATCAGCGTCCGATAGTCCTTCACCTTCGGCACTCCCCCACTGGGTGAGAGCAACAGATCGACCCCGAACGAAGCCTTGAGACCGCGATTCTTCGCCAGTGCATGGCAACGACGAAACTCGTCGAAGTGCTTCTCGATCGGCTTCAAGTAATTGTCTTTGATCGGCTCGATGTCCTTGATGCCACCGATGTGCAAGCCGTAGTGACGCACACTCACGTCGTCCGGCGGGGGCTCGCTGGCATCGGGTAACAACGACGGCGCACTCGACGCGGGCGCGGCGGCGCTCTCGGCGGTGGCCGGCACAGCCGGGGGCTGGACGGGGGCAGTGGTGGCTGGGACTGGAGGTGCCGTTTCGACGGGTGCCGGCGGCTGGGCCTTTGGAGACTCGTCGACCGCCGCAACCGCGACGCCGCCACCCTCACCCAGCGCTTCGGGGATCATGCCCGAGATCACGACGTGACTGAGTCCGGCCTTTGCGACCTCGGACAGCAGCTCCTGCAGCGAGATCTCTCCACCTTGGTGCACGATGGCCACACCCCGAATGCTCGGATCGCCAGCAGCATCGCGCAGTGCGCGCGCGAGCTCTACGCGCGAAACCCGTTGTCCGTCGACCCAAGGCCCGTCCTCGCGCAGTTCCACCGACAAGTAGCGCGGCAAAGATTCCACCTCGGACGCGTCACAGGACGTCTTGGGCGCCTCCTGTGTCGATCCCCCGCACGCGTTTGCACCACCCAAGGCTACGACACCCAAGGCGATCAACGTCCTATGAGCTGCAACCCGCGCAACCCTCGATACCAGACCCAACATAGGAGTGGGGGCATAGCCTGCGTGAGGCCACAAACCAATAGGCGGCAGCGCTCCAGAAGGACGAAAACGGCGAGCGATCGAAGCTCCAGCAAACGCGTTCCCGGACCTCGGGTCGCTCGCCACCTGGCCAACAACCAGTTAGGCTCGACGGCGATGAGGTTTGGAACATTCGTTCTCGCTGCACTCGCGCTCTGTGCGACGGCCACGGGAGGCGCCGCCGCACCCGAGACCAACGCGTCACCCGCGCCGCCCTCCACGCCACCCCTTGGCCCCAAGAGCCCATCGCAGGCTCAGAACCCGTTCGACATTCCGTTCACCAAGTACACGCTCGGCAACGGGCTCGAAGTGATCTTGCACCAGGACGTGCACCTGCCGATGGTAACGGTGAACGTCTGGTATCACGTGGGGCCGGTGAACGAACCGCCGCAGCGCAGCGGCTTCGCCCATCTGTTCGAGCATCTGATGTTCGAGGGCAGCAAGTACGTGGGCGATCGTTTCGACACGCTGCTCGAATCAGCGGGCGGAACCAACATGAATGGCACTACGAATTGGGACCGCACCAACTATTATGAAACCGTTCCAGGTGAACAGCTGGAACTGGCACTGTGGCTCGAAGCGGATCGCATGGGGTTCATGATCGATACGCTGACTCAGGAGAAGCTCGATCTGCAGCGCGAGGTCGTCAAGAACGAACGCCGCCAAAGCTACGAGAACCAGCCCTATGGCCCTTCGACGCTGAAGCTCTACGACCTGTTGTTCCCCGAGGGGCACCCGTATCACGGCGCGGTCATCGGCTCGATGGAGGATCTATCGCGCGCCACGCTGGCCGACGTGCAAGCGTTTTTCCAGAAGTACTACTCGCCGAGCAACGCCACGTTGGTGATCGCGGGCAACTTCGACGCGAAGAAAGCCCGCGCCATGGTCGACAAGTTCTTCGGCACCCTACCCGCACGCGGTAACCCGACGCACAAATCCGGCCCCTGGGCGACGGCCTTCGACAAGCCGTTGCCCAAGCTCGCGCTGCCCGCCGAAGCTACGGTGCTCGAAGAAGTGACACTACCCCAAGTCGTATGCGCTTGGATCGTGCCGCCTGCGTACTCCGCAAGCGAACCTGCGCTCGATCTGGCTGCGCGCATACTGACACAAGGCAAAGCGAGCCGCTTGTACCAAGCTCTGGTGGCACGCGGCATCGCCAACTCCGTGGGCGCCTCGATGGATGCAAACCAAGTCCAGAGCACGTTCGAACTACAAGCCCGCGCAGCCTCGGGACACACCAGTCGCGAATTGATCGACGAGCTGGAACGGCAAGTCTTGGGCTTGGCCCAGATAGCGCCTCGCCCCGAAGAGCTCGCGCGCGCAAAAACCGCGCTCAAGGTAGAGGTCGCAAGTTTACTGCAACGTCTCAACTCGGATGGCGGGGAGAGCGGGCGTGCGGGGATGTTACAGCGAATGAACCACTACCTCGGCGATCCTGGGGCCCTGACGCACTGGATGGCTGCTTACGATGCGGTCACGCCCGAG
The DNA here is from genome assembly GCA_036263015.1 of Polyangiaceae bacterium. Taxonomy (GTDB): domain Bacteria; phylum Myxococcota_A; class Polyangia; order Polyangiales; family Polyangiaceae; genus SZUA-265. The sequence continues at coordinate 38,109 of DATAHU010000115.1, forward strand.
CAAATAACGGCTGCAGTCGCGAGCTTCTTGCCGGCGGAAAAGCGCACCTTGGTGATCACGGAACCTGGGGTGCGAGTCCCGCCCAAGGACGCTCAATCCGCCAGCCCCGCTGCCTCGGGCCCTACCTCCGCCGGCCCAGCATCACCCAACCCCACTTCACCCGGCACCGCTTCACCCGGCACCGCCTCGAGCGCGCCGCCCGCCCCGCCCGCAACGGCGAACACGGCGAACACGGCGAACACGGCGAACACGGCGAAGGAGACGAAATGAAGCGCAGGTTGGTATTGCTCATCGGCATTGGATTGCTGAGCGCTTGCGCCAAGCAATCGGCTCCCGAGGTCAAAGTCCCGGCGGCCCCTGCTCCACTCGATCAGGGCTTCCGCTCCCAAGTGCCCAACCCGGCGCCTGCGTTGCCCGTGGTGAGGCCTGTTGCGGAATCGGTGCAGCTCGGCAACACGTTCTCGGTTTGGGTCATGCCCAAGGACTCGGGCACGTTGTCTTTGCGAGTGAGCTGCCGCATTGGTGCGCGCGACAACCCTCAGGGCAAGTCGGGGCTCGCGGCGCTCACGGCGCGTATGCTGACCGAGGGAACCGAGCAGAAGAGCGCGCTCGAGCTTGCAGTAGCGAGTGAATCCCTCGGCGCTACGTTGCACGAAGGCAGCGACCGCAACGCGTCGAGCGTCGAGCTCGAAGTATTGCCAGGTGACGAGGAGGCCGCGGTCGCACTCTTGGCAGAGGTGGTGCGCCATCCCTCGTTTCTCGAAAAGGACTTGGTGCGTGTTAGAAGTGAATGGCTCGACGACCTGGCGAGCCAACGCGACGATCCCGCCCTGTTGGCTTGGCTCGTCGGCTACCGCGCACTGCTCGGGCCACGTCTCGGCATACCGCCCAACGGCACGCCCAGCGACGTGCGCGACATCAGCAGCAAGGACTTGCGTTCATTCTGGGCGGCTAACTGGACCCCCGAACGCTGCGCACTGCTCGCCGTAGGTCCAACCTCGGCCAATAGCTTGGAGGGCATCGCCTCTTCTTATTTCGGCAGCTGGAAGCCGGGCAAAGGCGAGAGCGGTCGCACGCCCGCGCCGCTGGCTGCGCCGGCGCGCACGACGCTGTACGTCTTCGATCGCCCGGATGCAGTTCAAACGGCGCTGTTCGTCGCGGGCACAGCCCCCCCGCTGCATGCACCGGGGCACGAGGCACGCGAGGTGCTCAACGGTTTGTTCGGCGGCTTGTTTACTTCGCGCCTCAACCAAAACCTGCGCGAGCGCAACGCGTACACCTACGGCGCGTTCTCCACGTTCGTCGGGACTCGTGACTGGGGTCTGTGGGCTGCAGCCACCAGCGTGCGCACCGATGTCACCGTGCCGGCCTTGAGCGAACTCTTGGCTGAGTGGCAAGGGCTGCTCCGACAGGGCACGATCAAGGAGGACGAGATCGCCCGGTCACGCTCGGACTTGATCTACAAAACCTCCGCGCACCTCGAACACACCAGCAGCTTGCTCGAAGAATTGGAGGAGATCTTCGTCAACGAACTAGAGGCTGACTATTTCGGAAAGCTGCCGGAAACGCTCGCTCACACGGGAGCAGCCGAGATTGGCAAGGAGCTTCAGTATGTACCCACTCAGGGCGCTGTCATCGCGGTGGTCGGAGACCAGAGCAAGATGGGGGATCTGACTTCCTTCGCCGAGCAGCGCCGATCGGTGGGGCTTCAGTGGCTCGACGGCGGCGATTGAATCAGTGAACTCCGATTGGATGAGGCCCTCGCATCGATGATCCGAGCCAAACCATGACCGATCCGAGCATCGACCGTGAGCTCGCACTGAGCGCAATGGTAGAGCTCGTCCAGGAACTGGTCACGGGCGCCAACTTGCGCGCGGTCATGGCGCAAGCCGCACAGCGCATCGCGCGCCTGTCCAAGGTCGAGCGCGTCAGCGTCGTGCTTCTGCGCAGCGGCGGCGAACACGCCTTCGTTCTGACGTCGAGTGACGCTCCGGGGCTGCGCGAGCTCCCGATTCGACTCGCCAACTATCCGGAGCTCATGCGCTGCATCCACAGCGCTTCACCGGTCTTGGTCGCGGATGTTGCGCTCGATCTCGAGCTCGAACCCTTGTGGCGCGAACTGGGGTTCAAATTCAGATCGTCGGCGTGCATCCCGCTCGGCGATCGCTCGCGCACTGTCGGCGTGCTTTTCCTGCGTTGCCAAGAACCCGCGCGCATCGACGCGGGCTTGGTCGAACTGCTGACGATTTGGGGCCGTGCGGCAGGCGTGGCGGTGATGAACGCCGAGCGCGTGCAGTCGTTACAGGCGGAGACGCAGCACAGCACCGAGGCGCGACAACAAGCCGAGCGCCGGATGCGAGTCTTTCAACCCTACGCCGAGTTCTTCAAAGACTCCGCCGATGGGATGGTGGTGATGGAGCCCACGGGACGCATCCTGTTCGCCAATCCGCTCGCCAAACAGCTCGCCGGCAGCGTGATCCCTCTGGAGGGGGCCAACGTGGCAGACTTTCTGCCGACCGATGAACGCACGCGAGGCCGAGAACTCGCTCAGGGGTTCTCCCGAGGCAACTACCCGAAGGGCGTCGATTTCAAGGTCAACGCGGCCCGCGGAGTGCGCACCGTCAACGTCAATTTCAGCGCGACCTTGCGCACCGAGGGTGCGGTGATGTTGACGTTCCGTGACGTAACCCAGGACCGCCATACCGAGCAAGAGCTCACCAAGACCAAGAACTTCCTGGAGAGCGTGATCGAGAGCTCGGTGGACGCCATCGTGTCGGCGGATTTGAACGGCCGAGTCCTGCTCTTCAATCGCGCAGCGGCGCGCATCTTCGGCTACGAACCGCGCGAGGTGCTGAGCGGCATGAACGTCGCCCAGTTGTATCCGCCGGGCATTGCTCGAACCGTAATGCGGCTGATCCGCAGTGACGACTTCGGCGGCCGAGATCGTCTAGAAGGGTACCAAGTGAACATGTTGTCGAGCTCCGGCAACCTGATCCCCGTCAGTATCTCTGCCGGCCTGATTTACGAAGGCAGTAAAGCGATCGGCTCGGTCGGTATCTTTACCGACATTCGAGATCAGCTCAGGATGCAAGCCCATCTACGCGAAGCTCAGGATCGGATCCGCGATCACGAAAAGAGCATGGCCGTTGCCCAACTCGCAGGGGCCACTGCACACGAATTGAATCAGCCGTTGACGACGGTGATGGCCTATTCCGAGCTTTTGCTGCGAAAGCTCGACCCGAGTTCCGGCTTGGTGGAAGCGGCAACGATCTTGGTGAGCGAAGCCGAGCGCATGGCCAACATCGTGCGCAAGATCGGCCGCATCACACGCTACGAGACGAAATCCTACGTCGGCGGAGCCCAGATCTTGGACTTGGAGCGTTCGGTCGAAGATCCGAACCGAGACTACGAGTCACGCGGACCCAACGAAGACTTTGCGGACACACCAAGCGGAGCTGCCGCCGAGCCAGAGGACTAGCCCGAACTCGAGGCTGGATGGCAAGCGACCGAGACCAAGCGAGGTTGGTCACGAGCGCGCGCAATGGTCTACTGACCATGAGCACGGTCGGGGCCAAGATCGCGCAGGTATCGGGCGCTTGCCGCCAGCCTCAACTTTCGAGGGCGCATTGGCGCAAGGAGCGCTGCAGCTTCTGCCGAGCGTGAAACAAGCGACTCATGATCGTGCCCTTCGACACGCCCGTCGCTTGGGCGATCTCTTCGTACGACATGCCCTGCAACTCGCGCAGTTCGATCACGCTGCGGTGGTAATCTGGCAGATCTCTCACCGAACGCTCCAAGGTCGACTTGAGGCGTTTGTTGGCCAAGGCTTCGAACGGATCGCCATTGTCGGACAGTGGTGCGAGTTCGGGTCGGTGTTCAGCCAACAGCACTTCCAAGCTCTCGCATTCCCGCCGCTGCGGACGCCGCATGAAGTCAATCGCGAGGTTGTTTACGATGCGATACAGCCAAGTGAAGAACGCCGAATCGCCCTCGAAGCGATCGAGTGCGCGGTAAACGCGCAAAAAGGCTTCTTGTACGATCTCACGCGCGTCGTGTTCGTCTTTGACGAGCTGTACCGCCAGCGCATGGGCACGCGCTTGGTGCGCCCGCACCAACGACGCGAAGGCGCTGCCGTCCCCGTGCCGAGCGCGGTCGATCAACAAGGCTTCGTTGACGGGTTTGGGCGCCACGAGCTGGGAAGCAGATGCCATGCCCCCTCCTACGCCGCCCCCCTGCGGCGCCTTCCCCGGGCTGCTGCGATGGACCCTAGCGAACCCCGGCAGGCACCTAGCGAGTACGGCCGGGCCTCATGAGCACGGCCCCGATACGCGGCCAAACGGCTCTAATCGGCGTGCTCGAGTCGAGTCAGTCGCCGTGCAACTCGGTCAGGACCACCCACAGCTCCAGGGTGCGCGGGCCACGCCGCACTTTCAGCGGCACCTTGCGTCCGACTCCGCCGATGCTCGCAAGCCAACGCAACATCTCTTTGCCGTCGACGGGTTTACCGTCGAACTCGGTGATGATGTCGCCCGAGCGTAGACCCGCTTCGTCGCCCGGCCCGCCCGCGACGACTTGACCGACCAGCGTGGCGCCGGTGCTGATGCCGAGTTGACGCGCGCGCTCGGGATCGAGCGTATCGGCGACCACACCGAGTTGGCTGCGGCGGATCTTGCCCTCGCGTACCAGACTCGGCAAGAGCGCTCTGATCATGTCGATTGGGATCGCGAAGCCGATGTTGTTCGCACCCGCGCGGATCGCCGTGTTCATGCCCACCACCCTGCCGCCCAAGTCGAGCAGTGGTCCCCCCGAGTTACCAGGATTGATGCCCGCGTCCGTTTGCAGGAAGTTGTAGTAACCCGAAGGATCGAGATCCACGTCGTGTCGCGTGCGGCCTTTGGCCGAGATGATGCCCGCCGACACCGTGTGTGATAATCCAAAGGGATTACCCATCGCGATCACCCAATCGCCGACCCGGATCTGAGCAGAGTTGCCGAGCTCGAGCGAGTCGAGCCCATTGGCTTCGATCTTCAAGACCGCGACGTCCGTGGGAGCGTCGAAACCCAAGACCTTGGCGGCGTAGTCGCGCTCCTTGATCTTGACGGAGACCGCCAGCGCGCCACGCACCACATGGTAGTTCGTGAGCAGTAACCCGGTGGGCTCAATGACGAAGCCACTGCCGAGCCCATGCGTGCCCTCCTCTTCGGGCGGTGCCTGGACGGTCTCGATGAAGGCGAGTGCCGAGTCCGAGCGCTCCGCGAGATCGGCGAAACTCGTCGGGCAGCTCTGGGGTGGGGCCAGGCTCGGCGCGGGGGTTTGCTCCGCCGTCGTGGTCGTCTGGCCCCCCTGACACGCAAACGCGCCCAACGCGCACATGCTGCAGCGTGTGAACACGCGGAGCAACAGGTTGGCGCTGGGCGCGAATGTCATCGAGCAGCTGCCTCGCGGACCTGATCTTCAGCGCGAAGCGAGCTCTCGGTGGTCATCGATTGTGCGGATCGTTGCCACCGGGGCGGCGCGGCAGACCGTCGGGACCGAAGCCTGCAGGTGCCGGGTTATCGGTGCGGGGCGCAGGTGCACCGATGGGCTCGAAGGGCGAAACCAACGGCGAGGGTTGCATCGGCGATACCGGACCGCCACCTGGGAAGACCGGCGGCACGGCGAACGGCGACGTCGGGAACGCGGGGCCCGGGTTGCGCGGGGGTTCGGCGTGAACTTGGGGCTGACGGTACGCGGGAAGCGGCGACGTCATCGGGGTGGGATTGGGCGCGCCGTAACCGCCGGGCACGCCGCGATTCGGCTGCGTCGGGGGCAATGGCGGCGCGGGCTCGTAGGGCGAAACCGCCGGGCCACCCTCGAAGGGCGACACCTTGGGCGCCGGCTCGAAGGGATTGATCTTCGGCGCCGGCTCGAACGGCGACACGCGCGGTGCGGGCTCGAAAACCGGAATGCGGGGCGCGGGCTCGTAGGCGGAGCGACTGGCAGCGATCGGCTCGGGCTCGAAGGGATTCACCTTCGGCGCCGGCTCGAACGGCGACACGCGCGGAATGCCCTCGAAGGGCGAAACCTTCGGCGCCGGCTCGAACGGCGACACGCGGCCTCCAACCAAACCAACGCCCGCTTCGATGGGACGCACCGGTGAAGAGCTCTGAATCGGCGAAAGGCCCGAAACGGGCAAGCCAGGCATCGGCGCGACGGGCGGCGGCGGCGCCTTTTCCGTCACCAGCGCGGGCTGCTCGAGATCGACGACGTCATAGTCATCCTCGCAATCCTGGAGTTTGCCGAGGTGCACTTCGAGATCCTCCGCGGTCAAACCACCTTGCGCCATCAGGCGCTCGCGTACGCGGACGTCAAACTTGAAATTCTGGGGTCGGTTCATCGGCTAGGCTCCACGGCTTCAATCGGGTTCGGGCTCGGTGCCGTCCGCAGCCCGGGAGGGGCGTCTTAGCAAACGTGTGGCCGGGAGCAAGCCCTGCGCTTGACCCCGAGACGCATCGAGCAACTCGGAGGCTTCGCTGATCTCGGCGGCGAGCGCCGGTCGTACCGCTTCGATCTGAACCTCGAGCTCGACGCTCTGTCCGGCGAGCGGATGATTTGCGTCGACTACGACGCGCTCGGCGTCGACGTCGAGCACCACCAAAGTGACGCTGTCTCCTTGATCGTCCTCGGCATCGAATTCGTCCCCCGGCGCGATGTCCGGCGGAAACTCACTGCGGTCGAGCTCGAGCACCTTTTGGGGATCGCGTTCACCAAACGCATCGCGCGCGCGCAACTTGATGCGCTTCGAATCCCCGCGGTGCAGACCCCCGAGCGCGCTTTCGAGCGCCGGCGCCAACTGGCCGTAGCCAAACAGAAACGACACCGCTGCATCCGAAGACCCCTCCACGAGTTCTCCCTCGCCGTCGTACAAGCGATAAGAAAAGTGGACGACGGTATCGGGACCCACCTGGAAAAGAGGCTGCTCGGGCACTGGGCTCGGTCTTTTGGAAGAAAACTCGGGGCGGGTCAACCCTCGGCCTGCGGACGCCGGCTCTTGCTCGGCCTCGGCCTCGCGATTGCCCCGGGTTGCAAAGAGCAAGCAGCCGAGACGTTCGACACACCCAGCGCGGCGTCGAGCCAGACCGAAACCGCCTCTGCCAACGAGCCCGCCCGGGTGGCGCTACCCACCGGGAAATTCAACGCCGGCACGCGCCCCGGCCGCTTCACACGTCAACCCGAGCTCGAGCCGACCCTGTTCGAAGCCAAGCTCGGAAGCTTCGAGATCGATCGCTATCCCTACCCCAATCACCCCGACAAACCGCCGCGAGTGGGTGCCTCGCTCGAAGAAGCGACGCGCTCTTGCGCCGAAGCGGGCGGTCGGCTGTGCACGGAACTCGAGTGGGAGTACGCCTGCAGTGGCCTCGAGAGTAAACCCTTTGCCGGCAATGACGACACTCAACCGGGCTGCAACGGCCGCACTTGTCGTTCGACGTTCGGCGTTGCCGAGATGGGTTCACAGCCCGAGTGGACCGCGAGCCTGTTCGGCGCCGATTCACCGCGCGCAGGCAGCTCCGTGATGCGGGGCGCGAGCACCAGCAGCAGCACCCCGAGTTTCGAGCGGCGCTGCGCCCATCGGCTGAGCGCAAGCCCAGAGCTCAGCAAGGAAGCCATGTTTCGCTGTTGCTATGGCGCCCCCAACGCCGAGCACGTGCACGAACCAGTGGACGGCGCAGTCTTCGAGCGCGCCCGCTTGGACGGGCCTGCAATCGTCAAGTTGCTGCAGACAGACCCGCTCACTGCGCCCTTGGCAAAGGACCTGACCTTGTTCGCAGAACCCGACGCGATCAACACCGTGCTGTCGCGCGGCCCAGGGGATCGCCAAGGCTTCGACCTGACGACGAGCGCGATGCTCTGGCGGCCTGCGGTCGGCGTTCGTTTCCTCGTGCTCGCCGCCAAGAGCGGCAAGACAACCAGTTTCGTGCTCGCGTATCACGCCCTCGGGGACGACGAGTACGCGCTGGCCTCGAGCTTCGTCATGAAAGACGAGATCGGACCAGTGATCCTCGGCTACAGCGCGTCGATCCGCCCGCGCATGTTGTTCAGCACGTGTTGGGGATGCCTGGGAGAAACCGGGCGGGTGCTCTTCCGTGCACCCGACACCGTTTCAATCGTTCAACCCTGACGAGATCGGCGCTGTTCGGTTGGGGCCTCAGGCGCGCCTGAACTTCAGCTCGAACGTGTTTTTGAACGGCGCCTCCGCAGGCCGCGCGAGCAGCCGTGCGCCACAGGCGTCCGCGGCGAGCTTGGCCGCAAGCAAACCGACTCCGCGACTGTAGCGCCCGGAAATTTCGGATTTTGCCGTCAGCTGTCCGCGAGCATCGAACATGCGCTCGGGGTGTTGAGCATCGAAGGGCGATCCCGAATCGGAAACCAATACCGTGCACTCGCCAGCGTCTCCGGCGACCTGCACCAACACCTTGGCCCGCTCCGCCGAGTGAGCAATCGCGTTGCGGATCAAGTTCGAGACCACACGTTCGACGAGCTCCGGCGTGGACTCGATGCGCAGCTGAGCACTGTATTCAGTGGCGGGTTCGTCCTCGAGCACGACCCCGTGACTGGCAGCAAACTGTTGAGAGCGGTTGACCAAGTCATGCGCGAGCGCAGACAACGAGATCATCCGCGGATGCTGAACCAACGCGCCTGCGAGCGTTTGCGCGACCAGATCGAGGTTCTCGATGATGTGCTTCAGGTCGTCGGACGAGGCCAACGTATCGGTGATGGTCTCCCCCACGTCCGTCGACGCACCCGACAACACGTTTCCGAGGTAACCCAGATTGCTGATGATGACCGCCAAAGGGTTACGTAGGTCGTGAGTCACCAGCCGAAGCAACTGCCCCCAAGTCGCTACGTCAGTCATGGTTTGGATGGTCCTTGTTCAAGCACTTCCCCCCTCGCGTGCCTTCGATCACAGCCTGCCCTCGGGCAGAGCGCTCCGCAGCACAAGTCCCCTCGCCCAACCTCGCGGATTGGGTTGCGTCCGTCGGTACCCTGCCGCCGTTGGACCAGTCTTGCGCTCGTACAGAGCTGCACCGCGCAAGAACGGCCTGCTGATGGCGCCTAAGGTTGGGGTTCAGCAGGAGCGCAGCGTAAATTCATCGTTCGGCGCTGCGCCTCGACCAAACCCCATCGCCCAGCCGCTCTCAGATCTTGGAATCCAATCCCGCACCGCCAGCGTTCTCTTCGTCCACTTCGTTGACGCTGGGGATCTTCTTGATCTCGAGCCGCGCCATCTTCCACGCGCGCTGGACCACCCACGACAGGGAGCGATCCAAGCGTGCCGCCTCGTCCTTGATCTCCTGCAGCATGGCTTCGGGGAAATAGAGGCTTTGCTTGCGCTTATCGCTTCCGCGGGTTGCAGATTGGTTGTCGGCCATCGATTGTCGCCTTTGTCTGTAATGGGTACGGCTGGATTGAGACGGATAGAGCGTTCTCGACGGACTTTGGACGCAGGCCTGGATCAGAAGAACTCAGTAGCAGAGGAAATCTGAGACAGAAGGATCTGGGTAGGCGAAGCAGTTGCCGAGTTACGCGCCACACCGTCAAAGCGGTGAGACTCCGTTCGGCTCCGGGATTGGAAAACCGAGCGGCTTGGACAACGGATCAAAGCTGGGAGTTCACCTCACTAAGCCCGCTGCCGCGTCCCGATACTTGCGCCATCAGCAGATCTACGCAAGAGAACTTTTCTCTGGCCTCGGGATTTCCTGCCCATTTCGCCGCTGGGTTCGAGTTGCCAACGCGCTGGTTATGAGCGCGCAATGGCTCACTCCGCCGCATTGCAGCATCGCGATTTGTGTCATGCTGCGCGCTCGAGCGGATTCAACGATGTGGCGTCGAACTTCGGGCTTGGTATTGTTGGTGGTCGCTGCGTTCGCTGGGGGGGCCGTGTGCACCCGCTTGGCGCAAGCCACCGACGAGACGTCTAGTCCCTATGCAATCCTCAACCAGTTGGCGCGCGTGCTCGTGCTGGTCGAGAACGAATACGTCGACGTCGTGGATCGTTCGCGTTTGACCGAGGGAGCGCTCAAGGGCTTGGTGGCCGAACTCGATCCGCATTCGTCGTATATGCCGCCGCGCGCTTTCGAGACTCTGCAAGCGGATACTGAAGGCGAATTCGGCGGCATCGGCGTCGAGGTCGACTTCCGTTCGGACGAGGTCGTCGTGATCGCGGCCTTGGAGGGCTCGCCGGCAGAGCGCGCCGGGATCCGCGCGGGTGACGTGATCGTCGCAATCGACAAGCTCAGCGTGCGAGGTAAATCCGCCGACGACCTCGTGCAACGGATGCGCGGACGCGCTGGCACCAGCGTGCAGATTGGGATCCGGCGCAACGGCGAGGAAAAGATCCAGAACTTCACCCTCGAGCGCCAAGTGATCACCGTCTCGAGCGTGAGCTCCCAGATGTTGATCGATGGCATCGGCTACCTGCGCATCAAGCAATTCCAACACGGCACGCACGCCGAACTGCTGGAGGCCATCGCCCGGTTGCGCGAGGGCGGCAATCCGCGCGGAGTGATCTTGGACCTCAGGAACAACCCGGGCGGCTTGGTCCGGGAGGCCGTTGCCGTAGCAGATGAACTGCTGGACAGCGGCGGAATCTACAGCACACGGCGCCGTGAACAGGTCGTCGATCGCTCCGAGGCTCATCGCGGCGGCGCGCTGATCGAGCAGCCAATGGTGACCCTGATCAACGAATACTCCGCGAGCGCGGCCGAACTCGTGGCGGGCGCGTTGAAAGACAACAAGCGCGCGACGCTCGTGGGCTCGGGCACTTTCGGCAAGGGCTCGGTGCAGTCGATCATCGAGCTGCCGGGGGGTGCCGGCCTGCGTTTGACGACGATGCGTTACTACACGCCGAACGGCACGGCGATCCAAGCGCGTGGCGTGACTCCGGACGTCCAGGTGCAAGCGGCTTACGTCGAAGACGATAGCTTTGGAGTGCTCAAAGAGCGCGACCTCGAAAACCACTTGCCTGCGGAGGGCAGCACCAACCCCACGACCCAGCGCGAGCCCGGCAAGCTGCGCGGCAGCGACAACGCGGCGTCGAGCGAAACCTATTTGGGTGTCGCAAAGACGGTTCCGAAGGATCCGACGGGCGGGGCGGACTTCGCGCTATCCATTGGCTTTCAGATCCTGCGCGGCGTGCTGACTCAAAAGCCGCACTGAACTGCGTTTGCCAAGCCCCCGAAGTCACTCGGGCGAGTCAGAACAGACACTCGGGTTTGACCCGACGCACCCCGTCGCTATCGAGATAGAAGCGCGGCGAGCAATTCTTTACGGGCGCAGGCGGCGCGACTGGAGCCGAGCTGGCGCTGGGCGCAGGCGGGATCGGCGCTTGATCGTCGAAGTGAACGGCGATCGACGTCAGTCGCTGCGATTGCACGCGCACCGTCTTGTTGCGCCGACCTCGCGTGGGCTCGACCAACACGAGCTGATACTCGCCGGGGTCCAAGCGCAAGCCGACGATCGGAGTCTGACCGCGCGATTTGCCGCCGATCAACAACTCTGCCGTTGGATAAGAGGTCACGCTGAGCCAGCCCGGTGCCTCGACCGTGGGGCTTGCCGAAGCGCTCGCCGCGCCGATCGCCGTGGCTGACGGTGCCGCTTCCGAGGTTGCGACTGCCGTAGCGAGGGCCAAGCCAACGTTGGGCACGCTGACGGGAATTGGGGGCGCCGTGGTCGGAGACACTGCCGGGGCACGCTCGGTGTGGCCCCGGTCATTTCCGGCCTCGGCTTCGACCGACGAGCGTTGACCCAAGAATGCCACGAGCAACACGATCGCAAACAGGCCGGCCGCCAACGGCAATAGTGTTCGCCCGAGACCCACGCTGTGCACCGCTAGCGGCAAAGGAGTTCGATCGGGTCGTTGATCGTTCGAGTCCAGCTCCGCACGCGGGTCGTGAGCCGGCGACACGTGAACCCCTGCCATCGAACGCAAGCGCGGGCGCGGCTCCTCGCTCTCGTACTGCGCGTCCAGCATCGGCTGATCGACGAACGTAGCGTCGTCGAAATCACTCTCCGCCGTAGATCCAAGACTTGAGCCGAGCGAATGCCCGCTGGAAAGGGGGCTCGCGCCGTGTTCGGCGTGAGCGTCTCTGCCGGCCGCCTCTCGGGCGGCGAAATCCAGCTCATTCGGGGCGGCGCCGAGCGACGCAGAGCGCGCACGCGAACCCTGCAGCCGCACCGTCAGGTTCGGCTCGGCCACGGTCATCGACGGCGCGCTCAATGCGCGCCAAGAAGCGCGCGATCCGAAACCACTTGCCGTGCGTGATGAACGGCGTCCTTGGGGCGCGAACGCGCACAGCGCTTCGGCAAACTCCGCAGCCGTCTGAAAGCGCTCGCGAGCGCTGGTCGCCATGGCTTGCTGAACCACCCGAGAAAGCTCATCGGAGATGGTCGGGCAGCGCTCCTTCAGCGACGGGGGCGGGCCGCCGATGATCTGATTGAGCAGCGCCGTGTGGTTCTCGCCAACGAACGGTTTGTCGCCGGACAACAGTTCGAACAAGATCACTCCGAGCGCATAGATGTCAGTGCGGTGATCGACGTCCCAACGTCCCCCCGCTTGCTCGGGCGACATGTAGAACGGTGTTCCGATCACCATGCCGCGCCGGGTGACCTGCGCCAGGTGCGCAGCCCGCAACTTGGCGATCCCGAAATCCAAGATCTTGACGGTAGTGCCGCCGAGTTCACGCTCGGCCAAGAACAGGTTCTCTGGCTTCAAATCGCGGTGCACGACGCCGGCCGCGTGCGCAACACTCAGCCCAGAGCACGTCTGGATCACCAATTCGATCGCTTCCTGCGGCTTGAGCGTGCACTCGCGAGACAAGCGCTGCCCCAGATCTTCGCCGACCAGGAACTCCATCACGATGTACGGCGCGTCGTCGGGGGTCACGCCGATATCGACGATGGCCGCGATGTGTTCACTGATTAACGCGCCGCCCGCAGCGGCTTCGCGCCGGAATCGCTCGAGCCACTCTTCGTCACCGGTGAGCCAAGGGTGCAAGAACTTGAGCGCGAACGGGCGCTGGATCTCGACGTGGCGGGCCTCGTACACGGCCGCCATGCCGCCCTCCCCGATGTGGCGAACGACCTTGTACTTCCCGCCGATCACCTGCCCCGTGCGGTCGGCCTCCTCTGCCTTGGGACAAGGCTGGCCCGCGGCATGGGGCCGTCCGCAAACGCTGCAAGTTGGCATGGAGTCTCCCAAGAGCGTAGCGCCGGGCCGCCCACACGCACGGGCCCAACGCGCAGCCCCGGCAGGTTACTCAGTCGTGAGTCCCGTGGCGACTTTCAAAAGCCATGGCAGCGTCGGCCCCAGGGTCGCTCGGCTAGGATCGGCTTCTAGAAGCGTCCCGAGACCCCTACGCTCTGCCAGCCCACCCAGGGGATCACACGCGGCTGCTCGTTTTGGGCTGTATCGTCATGGTGCGCGGCCAAGACCAACAGCGTGATGCCTGCGGCGATCCCAACACCACCAACCGCAAAGCCGACCACCGAGGTGGTGAGCTTGTGCGCGGCCTGATCGTCCAGCTTCTGGACGTCGTCTTGATCCCGCGCCGAACAGCCTCCGCGCTGGGCGCTGCACGCCGCAAAGGCGTCGTCTGCACTCTGCGATTTGGAGTGAGAAGCGAGCGCAAACACGGTTCCGAGACCTAGTCCTACGGCGCCGAGCCCGAACGACCCGTACGCGCCGTAGCGCATCATTTCGGTGTCGGAGTCGTCCTGGGCGGGCGGCGCGCCAGCGGCGGGTGGCCTCGAGACTGCGCTACGCGGCGCAACGGGGACGGGAGTCAGCGTCAGCTCGACTTGACCCGTGTGCCCCTCTGACATCGTCAGCTCTGCGGTTGCGGCTTGCATGCCGTCGGCGTGGGCCTCGAACTGATGAGTCCCCGGGTCGAGGGGCATGGGGACACCGACGAGCGCCGGGGCCACGGGCTGCCCGTCGACCGTCACCGACGCGTTGTCGGCACCATGGACGCTCACCGTGGCATATGAGATTCGAGGCTTGAGCGCGTCGAGTTCGCTGTTGGCCTGGTCGACGGCTTTGCGAAAAGCGGGCGGCGAGTCGGGTCCGAGGGTCTCGCGGCTGACCTTGATGTAGGCCTCCTGCGCCTTCACCAGGTGCCCGAGAGCCGCGTTCGAGCGAGCCAAGTAGAGCAGGTGCACCGGCGAGTGAATCAACGACTCGGCACGCCCGAACAAATCCACTGCGGCCTCGTAGTTCTTGGCCCCAAAGGCCTGGACGCCCTGCTCTGCCATCGAGCGAGCCGCGGCGCGTTCCTCGTCGCTAGCGCCCTGGGCGGATCCTGCAGAACCTAGGAACGCGCACACAGCCAGCGCGCGCACGATGGTCATGGCGCTAGCCGATCGAGCCCGATTCGTCATCGCCCGCTTCTGCCACAACTACCCGCAAAATTGAACTTCTCGTCTGTCGGAGACCGAAGCGTTAGCCCCGGGCGAGGCCCAATTTGCATCCGTGGAAAAAAGAACGGGCGTGGCAACGGGGGCCGCAACTAGACTAGCCAGCTGTCGTGTCGCTCGACCTCGGCTCCGTCATTCAAAACAAGTACCGCATCATCAGGTTGATCGGACAGGGCGGCATGGGTGCGGTTTACGAGGGGGAGAACATCCTCATCGCGCGGCGCGTCGCGATCAAAGTGCTGTACGCCGCGGTCGCATCCCAACACGGGGTGGTGGAGCGCTTCGAACGCGAAGCTCAAGCCGCCGGGCGCATCGGCAACGACCACATCCTCGAAGTCTTGGACATGGGCACGTTGCACGACGGCAACCGCTTCATGGTCATGGAGTTCTTGGACGGCGAGACGTTGGGCGAACGCACCACGCGCGTCGGACGCCTGAGCGCGCAACAGATTGCACCACTCGCGCGCCAGCTCCTGGTCGGGTTGGCAGCAGCGCATCATGCGGGCATCATCCATCGCGATCTGAAGCCCGACAACGTGTTCATCTTGCGCGAGAAGGCAGGCCAGCCCGACTTCGTGAAGATCATCGATTTTGGTATCTCGAAGTTCACGACGCTCGATCAAGACATGAAGATGACGGCGACGGGCGCGGTCATGGGTACGCCCTATTTCATGTCGCCCGAGCAGGCGAAGGGCTCGCGCATCTCGGACGTCCGAAGCGATCTGTATGCCGTCGGGGTGATCATCTACAAAACGATCACGGGGCTCGTTCCTTTCGATGGAGCCACGTTCAACGAGTTGTTGTTCAAGATCGTGCTGTCGCCGGTGCCACAGCCGCGAGAAAGCGTTCCCGAGCTCGATCCGGGCTTCGAGAGCATCGTGATGAAGGCGATGGCGCGCGATCCCGAGTTCCGGTTTCAAACCGCCGAAGCGTTCATCGCGGCGCTCGACGCTTGGATGCGATCGGGTGCAGGCGTGACGGTGCCGCCCCCTGAAGCGTCCGGCTACAACATGCCGCAGGTGATAGGTCCTCACACGCCAACCGGGACCCACCTCGGCAACCGCCCCGCGACGATGGCGACAGAGGGCAAGAGCACTTGGTCCCAAGCGCAAAGCACGCCAGAGGGCTCTTCGAGCTCCGCGCGTTGGGTCGCGGTCGGCGCTGTCGCGGCTGTCTTGGCGCTCGGCGGCGGGGCGTTCGCCTTCTTCGGCAATCGAAGCGCAGCCAGCACTGGCAACGCTGCCGGCGGCGCGAGCACGGATCTCAGTGTTAACCCAAGTCCATCAACGATTCCAACACCCGACCTCGGGCAGCCGAACGTTCCCAAGGGGCCCGAAGTGAAGCCCGTCACGGACGACGAGCACCTCACTGGCACCAGCGCGAGCACCGCGGCGAGCGATACGACGGGGACGGCGCCGAGCGCGTCAGGTAGCGTTCCCGCTGCAGCGAGCTCTGCAACCACGAGCCCGAAAGTCGATGGCGTCAAAGGTTCGGGGCGCTCGGTGACCAAGCCGCCGCCCCAGCCGGTGGCCCCGCCGCCTCAGCCTCCGCCGAGTCGGCCAAGGCAGAAGCCGCCCGATTCGCCGGACTTCGGTTATTGAGCTGCGACCGAAGCGACGGCGCGTGGCGTGTCGCGGGCGTTTCAATGACGAGGGCCAGAGGCGTTTACCTATGACCCTCCTTTAGCTTCAGCCCGTCGCTTAGCGGCACCGCTGCGCGTGGACGCCCGTATCGTAGCTCGTCGTGCGAGCGCAAGTGCCGGTCACGGCCGTTGTGCAATAAGTCCAGCCGTTGTTCCCGCCACACTCAGGTTGAGCGCCGGTCCAGCCCGGTGTTCCGTAGCAACCCTTGAGAACGAGTACCGGGCTGGTTATGGCGGACGTCGTGTCGACCGACTGCGCGAGAACCGTCGACTCGAGAGCGTAGATCGGGGGGGTCGTCGTGCAAGCCGTAGTCGATGGATCCACGTAGGTGTTGTCAGGGTACTTCTCCTCGGAACCATCGCAGTTGTAGTCGAAATCGACGTTGGCGTTGTCCTCGCGATAACGCACTGCACTCCAGGCGCTGTCGTTTTCGCTTGCGTTCATCGGGTGAACGTCATTGCGGATATCGTAGCAGTCTGAATCACCAGAGACAGGCGCTCGAGACGTCCACACTCGTGCCAGACCTGGGACGTCGGGACTGCAATCAGGTGGCGGCGACGCAGGCGTCTCACACTGCTTGACGCCGTAAGCGTCGGCCGCGGCAAAGGTATCGCCGTCGCAATCGGGATACCAGGTGGGCGCCGTCTCGTCGGTCGAGTCGTTGCAGTTGTTGTCCTTTTGGTCACAGAGCTCCGCCGCGCCCGCGTAGATCGTCGGATCCCCATCGTCGCAGTCATCGCCGCACGAGTA
>DATAHU010000116.1:0-1576 GCA_036263015.1 Polyangiaceae bacterium
CCCCGGCAATCAACCGCAAGAGATCATGCGTGTCTTGCGCGCGCTGTCCAAGGACTTCGAGCAGGTGGTGTTGTTTGGTTACCCGCCGTTTCTCAAAGACGTGATCGACATCGGTGCACACGCTGGCTACGATTGGGCGGCGCAGCGCTTTGGCCTCGTCACCGCCGGCGAAGTGTTCAGCGAAGAGTGGCGAACGCTAGTCTGTGAGCGTCTCGGGGCTTCCGATCCCGACCTCGCCGTCGCGTCACTCTACGGCACGGCAGACGGAGGGGTGCTCGCGAACGAAACACCCTACAGCGTGCGGATACGGCGTGCTCTGGCGAATCGGCCGGATGCTGCGCGTGAATTGTTCGGCGAGGCACGTTTGCCAACGCTCTGTCAGTTCGACCCACGGCATCGCTACTTCGAAGCCGTGGCGGGTGATCTGATCTTTTCTGGAGAGAGCGGCGCGCCACTGTGTCGCTACCGCATCCTGGACAGAGGTGGAGTCATCGGGTTCGACGCCATGCAAGCTTTTGTCGCCAAGCACGGCCTCGAGCTCCAGGGCAAACCGGGTCCTGTTCGCCCGCTGCCCTTCGTCTACGTGTTTGGCCGCTCTAGCTTTGCGGTCTCGTTCTATGGCGCGAACGTCTATCCGGAGAACATCTCGATCGGCATCGAGCAGCCAGAGATCGCAGGGTTCGTAACTGGCAAGTTCGTGCTCGAGGTAGCGCGTGATGCGGAGCTCAACCCGCGGCTACGAGTGACGATCGAACTCGCGGCTGCAAGTGACGAGCGGGTTGCTGCGTTGGCAGCAGTTGGTGGCGAGAGTGAACTCGGTGCACGCGCGGCCCGGTCGATTGTGATTCACCTGGAGCGTGTGAACAGCGAATTCCGAGCCTACGTGCCAAGGGAGCGCAAAGCCGTGGAAGTGGTGTTGCTCGGCCGAGGGGATCCGGGCTATTTCCCTGCCGGTGTCAAACACCGCTACACGCGCGAATCGGCATGACCGATTGCTCCGCCGAACGAGGTGCGCCGGAGCGGGCGTCGTGGCTGTATACTTATCGCAGGTAATGTTGGTCACCGGCTGTGAGGGACACGCTTCGGACTCGACCGATCCCATACCCACGACGAGCAGTTCCCCGACGGCTGTGGTGCCAAGTGGATCCGATACACCAAACCCCGGTGCGCCGGGTTCCGTTGAACTGCCTTCCTCGACCAGCCACGAGCCGCACGCTTCGAGCAGCTCCGAGCTGCCCGGCACGACCGCAACGCCCGTTGGGCATGGCGGCGGAGGGAATTCGTCAACGCCTATGGTCGCGGGCAGCGGAGGCGGTCCAGATACAAGCCTGCCAACAACGAGCACTCCAGAGGGTGACGCGGGGTCTGGCTCCCCAGTCGCGCCGGCCCCGGTCGCGCCCGATACGTCGCCCACTGCCGTGAGTGACGCCGGCACCGCATTCGAACCGGCGTCGCTCTTCGATCACTACTGGGACTTCGACCACGTGGAGGACGGCCAAGCGCTGGATGCCGTTGCTAGCGACGTGACGCTTTCGCTCTCCTCGCCCGACGCATTGGGGCCAGGTGTGATGGGAAC
>DATAHU010000117.1:0-43913 GCA_036263015.1 Polyangiaceae bacterium
AGAGCTTTGGCGAGTTCGGTCTTGCCGACGCCGCTCGTTCCCAGAAACAAGAACGACCCGATCGGTCTGCGCGGATCACGCAGCCCCACGCGCCCGCGCCGCACCGCTCGCGCGATGGCCTCCACTGCCGCCTGTTGACCTACGACCCGCCGTGCGAGGCGCTCTTCCATCTTCAAGAGCTTCTCGGCCTCGGCCTCCAGCATCTTGGCGACCGGGATCTGCGTCCATTTCGCCAGTGTCGCCGCGACCTCTTGTTCACCTACGAGCGGAGTGGCCGTGCTGTTCGTCGTTGGCTTCTCGAGTTCTTTGCTGGTCTGTTCCAGCGTGCCGATTTCGGTCATCAACTCGGCGCGCTTCTTCACGCTTGCCGTGTCGTCGGCGCCGAGCAGCGAATCGTGTTGGGTGCGCAGCGACGCCAGGCGCGTCAGAGCGCGATCACCATCGGTGGCAACTCCGTCGAAGGCCACGCGGCGCGCCGCTGCGCTTTCATCCAACAGCCCGAGCGCCGATTCCGGTAGTGCCCGCTCGGGGATGTAGCGCTTGGCTAGCTGCACGGCGAGCGTGACGGCGGGTTCGCTGATCTCCACTTTGTGGTGCTGTTCATAGCGCCCAGTCAGGCCCCGCACGATGTCCGTGGCTTGCGTCAGGTTGGGTTCATCGACGGGTATGGGCGTGAACAGCCGTGCGAGCATCGGCTCTTTGCTCGTGATGCGCGACCAACCTTCGACGGAGGTCGTCGCCAGCACGCGCAGCGTGCGGCGCTCGAGTGCGGAGGTCAGTGCATCGCCGAGCGCTATCGTCGCACCTGGGGCAGAGCCCAAGAAACGCACGATCGACGTCAGTACCAAGATCAGCGGTTGTTCGCGCCGCTGCGAATCGATCAGCTTCTTGAAGCGCACGTCCGCTTCCAAGCGCGTGCGCGCCAACGACGCGAGCGCGCCGAGATCGGGCTCGAGCCAGCGCGCACTGCCCAGACCGCTGGGCACCCGTGAAGCGTTCACTCGCTGCAATACCCCGCGGACGATGGCAGCTTTACCGATGCCAGTTTCACCGATCAGGATCGGGTTACACTGCTCGCGGCGTTCGAGCACCGTGAGCACGCGCTGAATCTCTTCTTCGCGGCCGATCACGGGATCGCCGTGTGCGCTACTCGCGCCGCTGCGCGCGACCTCGATCGCCCAATCCCCAGGTGCAACTGGGTTAACAGCTGTCGGAGCTGAACGCAGTGTCGCCAAGTGCGGTTTCAAACTGCCGGGCCCAAGGTCGAACTCGCCGAGGATGTCGGCCGTTGGCCCCTTGATCTCTTGCGTCAGCGCGTTGAGCAAGTGAGGCAGATCGACGCCCGCCTCCTTGTTGGCTGATGAAACCGCGCGCTCGGCGTCGCGCTCCGCTCGGCGCAGTAGGGCAAGCAATCCCGCAGACAAGTACGCCGACTCGTTCCCTTTGGGGGTTTCGGCGAGCGCCCGGCCCGTGAGCGCCAAGATCTTGGTCGCGCTTTTGCCCGCTTGCTCGAAGACTGCAGCGATTGCCGGGTTTCGATCCAGCGCCGTGTGCAGCAGGTGCAGCGGTGTGACTTCGGCGTGCTGGCTTTCGTCGGCGAGCTGCTGAGCCGCTACGACCCACGCTTTCGCGTCGGGAGAGAATCGATCGAGCGAGAGCGTTCCAGTGCTGGACATAGGCAATAGGTTAACGGTCGTTCACACGCTCGCCGGCGGGGGATACGCCCGCGTTAATCCATCGGTAAATCGAGCGCCCCGAACCCAACGACGCTGCGTTCTCACGCGGTGTGCGCCGGAAAGCGGGATCGGGGCAGCGTACTATTCAGGGAGTGGCTTTGGGCGCGGGCGAGGGTTTGGGCGCGCCCGACTTTGCGGGGGCGGCCTTCACACTCGCTGCGTTCAACGTCGATGCAACGGGGGCCGCCGACGTGGCAGGCTCCGGAGCTTCGACGTCGAGTTGACCCTCGAGCTTCGCCAGTTCTGCTTCCAGGTTATCGTTGCTGATGTCGACCTCGGACTGGTCCTCGAAGTCTTCCTTCGTCTTCAGTTGCTCGACGAGCCCGGCGAGCTCCGCCTCTTTCTCCTTGGCGGCTTTGTCCTTGGCCTCTTTTTCCTTCTTGGCGGTGTCTTCCGCGGAGACCTTGGCGGTATTGTCTTCCTTCTTGTGCTCTGTCTTCTTGGCGCACGCCAAGGGCATCAGCACGAGCATTGCAATCGCGAGCTTGCGCATCACTTCTCCTCTTTCTCTTCGGGCTCTTTCGCGGCCGGTGCGTTGCCGGGGGCGCCGCCATTTGCGGTCTTGCCTGCCAGCTTGTCCCCCTGCGACGGGTTCTGATCCTTCGTCAATTGAGCCATGTGGCGGCTGTGACGCGCGTTTTCTCGAGCCATCAACCGGTTGATGCGTTCGATTAACTTGGTCTTGGTTTCTTTCTGCTTGTCATCGCCATCGGGGCGCAAACCGACCAAAGCCTTCATGCGCGAAAGGTTCGCGGAGCGGCGCGCGTGGGTCTCAATCTCCTGGCGCACGTCGTTCTTCTTCAGCGCGTCGCCATAGCGGCGTTGCAAGAGCTTCACCCGTGCCAACTTGCGCGCCTGACGCACCTTGGCTTTGTTGGCGGGATTCATCGCGCCGAGTTCGGGCGGAGGGCTCGAGGCAATCCGGTCGGCTTGCTTCTCGAGCGCGTCGGCTTCCTGAGTTTTGCCTTCCTTGCGGAGCTGAGCCGCGCGTTCCTTCAAGCGTGCTGCACGGTCGGCAAACCCGGGGGGCAGACCCT
The DNA here is from genome assembly GCA_036263015.1 of Polyangiaceae bacterium. Classification (GTDB taxonomy): domain Bacteria; phylum Myxococcota_A; class Polyangia; order Polyangiales; family Polyangiaceae; genus SZUA-265. The sequence continues at coordinate 2,774 of DATAHU010000117.1, forward strand.
GCCCCATGCGCTCTTTCAAGTCGCCGAGGTTCGCGTGACCAAGGCCTGGCCCACCGAGTCCATGGCCCGGGCCGGGTTTACCCGCTGCGGGTGGTTGCCCGTGACCCGGAGGCGCTCCCGAGGGAGCTCCTTGTGCTTGTGCGCCGAGTGCCCAAAGACTCGAAAGCGCAACGATTGAGACCATTCGCCGTATCATGAAATCCTCACAGTAATTGCTCGGGATGCCCGGCATCCACGAGAGGCGAGGACTCTAGGCGGCTCGGAAACAAATTGGAAGTCGGCGCAAAAGGCGCGAGATTTCAAGGAATTGTGGCTGGTTTTGTGGGCGCATCGGTAAGCCCCTGAGCGAGGCTCGTGTACCACTCGTCCACCAACTGCCGGCTCATCCCATGGCCAAGCCCGGGATAGACGTGTTGCTCGACGGAGATTCCGACCGCCGACAGCGCGTCCCAGACCCGTTGCGTGTCGGCCAAGGGCAGTCGTTCGTCGTTGGCGCCATGAAACGCAAAGATGGGAACCGTCAGCTCCGGCTTGGCTCGAGGCCATGACGCAGGTGGTAACCAGCCACCAACAGGCGCGGCGAACGCGATTCGTTCGGGGTACCGGACCGCCAGCGAATAACTCAGTATGCCACCTTGAGAGAAGCCAGTGGCTCCAGGCTTTCCGAGGTTTGCCGGAGCCTGCGCGAGTTGGGCTATCAGCTCTGCGACCTTGGCCGTCGCTGCGTCGATCGCCGTTGCAAGCCGAACTGGGTCATCCGTCAGTCGGACGCCGAACCAATCGAAGCCGTGGCCGTAAGTTATCGGTGCGCGTAATAGGTAAATATGAGCGGCCAGGGGCAACTTGGCGAGGGAGTTACCGAACGATTCCGGGCGATCACCCAAGCCGTGCATCGCGACCAACCAGGGTAGCGGTGCCGCGTCGCTGGCGTCTTGGGTGGTGAACAGGACGTACTCGAGCGGGCCCTGCTTCTGTGTGGGGCGCGCAGCTGCGGGCGGCGTCGCGCTCAGTCCCTTGTTCACTGTGGCGCTCAGGCTGGCGACCGCGCCTACGCCTTTGACGTCGTGGCTGGCGGTCGCGCGTTGGCGGCACGAGCTCGCGAGCAGCACGCTGCCGAGCAGCAGGACGTCGAAGGCGAACGCGCGCGCTCGCCGCAACAGGGGGTGCATTTTAGCGGGCATCACGACAGCCTCGAGGGTTGCGGCATGCGCGACTGCTTTTCAAGGGCGGGCCGCGCTCGGGCCGAGCAATTCCTCGAAGCGCCGAGGCGTGGGACGCGCCAACGTGTCGGCGACCGGTTCCCGGGTCATCCGCCAAAGCCGCGCTCGAGTCGTCAATCGAGTATTCGTCGGCACGAGCATCGCGCTGCGTACGAGCAATGCTTCGGCCGTCAACGGTAGGGCCGCGACGTTTGCCCGCCACGCTTGCCATTTGCCGTCGAGCAACAGGTATTCCTCGACGTTGGACGCATACAGAGCGGACACTCTGAGCTGCTGTTGCTCGAGTTCCTGCGCCAGGGTCGCGAACGTGTGTTGGCCCGCGAAGTCGCCGGTGACTGGGATCAAGCGTGCCTCGCGTTCGAATCGTGTCAGGAACCCGAAAAGCTCGCTGCTTGCCAAGAAACTCTGCCTTTTTTCATCCGGCTCGTCATTGCACAAGAGCTCTTGCAGCGTTGCGAATGTATGGCGCGAGTTTACGCTGTGGAAGCGCGCTCGCAGATCGCGCTCGAAGAACTCCTGGAGGATGCTGCCCAGCCGTGACTCGTCTGCGGGCCGCAGCGGCACGGCCTCGCGTTGCATCATGCTCAAGGTGTGTGTCACCAGGGCGTGATGCACCTCTGGGTCTTTGCGTAAGCGTCGAATCGCGGCGAGCTCGGAGCAGGGGGCTGGTAGGCCGAAACCCGGTGGCGTGCTTCTTCCGAGCAGCAGGGCCAGCCACTGTCCCGCATTGTCCGCTTCGATGAACATTTCGCGAAACAACAAGTGCAGCAGCAAGTTGTCGCGCCGGATGTCGATCACGAATGCGAGCTTCGGACGTAGCGCGGCGATGAAGCTCAAGTTCTGTTCGGGGCCGACGCCGATATATACGCCCGCGTCGTCCGCGCGTTGCTCGAACCACGGGACCGCATCGAGATAGGCGTCCTCGTTCGACAGTGACGAGTCGGCGAAGAAGGCACCATCGGCTTCGGACAACTCAGCGATCCAAGTGCCCAGGGTGGAGCGCGGTCGAGGTGCTGGTTCGGCACTCGATGGGGACGGTGGGGTGAGGGCTCCGGCTGGGGTCGTAGCAGCGCTCACGACGTGCGAACTGCCCCAGTTCGTCTCGTTCGAACGGGGCGAGGGCTGATTGCACGCGAGTAGAGCAACGAGCGTGAGCCAAGACAGCTGCCTCGCCCAGGCGGCCATCGACCTGGCCAACGTCACAAGCTCCCGGCCCCACTGCTGCACTGCTGAACTCTATAGGACGTCGGACGGGGACGCGCCTCTGTCTTCAATTGTCGGGGGCCTGACGACATCGTCGACCGAGCGCAGTTTCCTGAGCGATTCGGCTGATCTATCGTCCGGCGTCGAACCCCTGACGTGGTATGGTGACCCGATGAGCAGAGCCCCCAGCCTGAGAACCCGGCAAGTCGCGGCCCTCCTTCTCGGGGCCATGTCGAGTCTGGCTTGTGCAGCGTCGAGCACGAGTAAACCCGCGCAGGAGGCCGAGCCCAGCTCAGCTTCGTCTGCTCCCGATGCCGTGAAGAAGCAGCCTGAGGACATTCAGAAGCTGTTCGCTCGCGAGGCGGGGCCGATTGCAAAGCAGCCGGTGGCCGTGCCGGGAGCCTGGACCGCATACATCGAGGCAAAGGCTCCTCCAAACATCGAGAAGAGCGACAATCTCTTGACGATCACGGCTGACCTCGGCTGGGAGATGGAGCTGCGTTGCTACGTCTACGACAAGGTCATCGACGCCGGCGGAGCCGCCAATACGATGATCAAGGCCGCCGCGACCAAGGTCTCGTTCAAAGCGCTTTCCGCCTATTTCTTCGATCATTCGGCGTTGTCGCCGATCATCGGGATTCGCGGCATCTACAACGTCGAGCAGAACGGGGTGATGCTCGCAGGTGACTACAAGCTCGTGATCATGCCGCGCCTCGAACATCCGGTGATGTGCGAACACGACGCGCCGGGGTACGCAGCGTCGTTCGCGCGCGTCGCCTCCGAGTTCGCCAAGAGCTTTCAATTCCAAACCCAGCAGGCCGAACCCGCTCGCGGCGAACTGTGGGCAGTGACCTTGGACGGCAACCCGGTGGGGTTCACGCAAAGCCTGACCTACAAGGGCGATTCGAATCAGATCCGGCAGACGAACCTTTCGGCGCGCTTCATCCCACGAGGCCCGGGCGAACTATTGTTCGAGGACGAAGCAACGGTGATCACCTCCAACAAGGAGGGTGAATTGCTGACGGGGCGCTACGTGACTTACGAGAACGGGGAACCGACGCTGACGATGGATGTCGAGCGCAAGCCCAAGGGCTACGAGTACGTCGGCACGGTCCAAGACAAGGAACTGCGGGGCTCGTTCAAGAGCAAGCAACCCCTGTTGAGCGACTACGCAGCCCAGAAACGACTCGGCACGTTGAGCCAAGCCAAGAAAAAGGCGACCTTCGATCAATTCGAGTACACGCCCTCGATCGATCCTGCACAAGCGACCAAGGTCAACTACGCCGCGACTCCCGAGAACGGTAAGCTCGCGGTCCAAGTCAGCACTGGCCAACGCGGCTTGGTCATGAGCGTCAACGACAAGGGCGTCGTCGATCAGATTCTGATGCCGGTGGGTTCCAAGAACGTGCAGGCCGATCTCGTCGAGGAGGTCGGTGCGCGTCCCTGAAGTGCGGCCCGCGGGGGGTTCGTTTGCCGGGCGCGCGGCGCTGGCACTGGTCGCGACGCCGATCACTGTGGCTCTCGCCTGCAGCGCGTCGACGCCGCAAGTGGCAAACGCTTCGGCAGGCAGCGAAACTGCGAGCTCATCGAGTGCGCAGAGCCCCGCTGCTTCTAGCTCGGAGAGCCCCACGGGCGACGAGTCTGGTGGGTCGCGTTTGGAGTTGCCCAAGACGGTATTTTTGTCAGTGCTTCCGGTTACCGTTCACCCAAGAGCCTATGAGCTGACGAGCGCGGCGGCGGATGACGTCGCGTTCGCGCGCGGGCTGCGTGTTCGCCTGGAGATCATGCGCGCCTACAAGGATGCGGGGGAGCTGACCCGGCGCAGCCGCGTGAACCTCATCAACGGCACGTTTCAGCTCACGGACTTATCTCATCTGCAGAGCCGTGATCCCGTCGTGCCCGCTTACTCGAAAAGCTCGTTCGTCGTCGACTTCGATCAGGCCTCGTTCAACGCGCCGGTCGAGCAAGCCAAGCGTGCGGGGGACCTGTCGGCACAGGGCTTGACGGCGTTCGTGGGCAAGTACATCGAACACAAGTCGTACGCCCACGGCTTCGATGTCGCCTCGCGCGTTGCCAACACGCGCTCAGGAGATTGCTCGGAGCATGCGGTGTTCACCACTGCGCTCTTGCGTCGCTTTGGAATCGCTGCGCGCGTCGTGTTCGGCATCGTCTTGGTCGGCGTCAACGAGCCTGGGTCCGAGCCGGAGCTCTCGGCGGTGGGCCACGCCTGGGCAGAGAGTTTCGAGAACGGTCATTGGCAGATCGCCGACGCGGCTCTGCAACCCGAAGGACCCGCAGTGCGGCACGGGATTCCGGGATTGCCTCCCAACGCACAGTTGCACTTGGCCTACTTGCCGATCGTCGTGCTCAAAGACGAGAGCGTCAGCTACGCGCGGGCCCTGATGGATGAAGTTGGCGTCGAAAGCGTCGTCCGCGTCGACGTGGACGCGGTTACGGGCACCCACTCCGATCCGTAGCCTGACCTCAACCCCTCCTGAACCAACTATTCGGTCCCCCCCGGGAACCGACCCAGACTGCGCACCGATCGATGCGGTGCGCAGTGCCAGGTTCGGGCGCTCTAGACTCAGAAGCGCGTGCTGTTCGACGCTTCGATCATGTCGTTGTATTTGTCGATGATCTGCGCGGGGTGACCCTCGACGTGATCCCACATGCCCGCCGGAGGATTCTCCTTGGCGAAGTCCTTGTTGTCACGCTTGCGGCGCTGCAAATCCTTGGACGCCTTCAAGTACTCTTTCATACGGTTGATGAACGAGCTCATGCCACTCACCTTGTCGGCTTCTTCTTTGTGTGAGTCGACATAGGTGTCCAAATCTCCGATCGCCTTTTCCAGAGCCGTCAGCTGCGTGGCGTACGGTTCCGCTGCGAGTTTGTCGATGGACTCGATGTCCGTGTACTTGATCAGGCCTTTGGCCTCGTGCAGCGACTTGGCGTAGAGGTACTCGAACTTCGCCTCGGGATCTTTCTCGAGACGTCCCAGACGACGCAGCGCGACCTCGTCATTGAGTTTGGTGACTTGCTCATCCAGCTTGTCGTTGATCGTCTTGAACTTCGTGAACGCCGCGATCAAAGGACCGTGCATCGCTTTGCCCTTGGCAAATTGATCGTCCTTGTAGTTGCCCTGATCGTAGTAGTCCTTGGCCGCCTTGGTCTGCTTCGCGATGTCGGCGACGACCGTCTTCCACTCTTCAGCGCCAGCTTCGATCTCCGGCAAGGCGGGCTTTAGAGCCTTGGCTTCGTCGATGCCCTTCGTGCACGTCTCGAGACCATAGATCTCGTACAAGCCGTACACGTTCTGCTCTTTGCCGGTTGGGCCCGTCTTCTCGTCGACCCACTCGTCGTAGCGCTCACGGCTCTTGCTGACGTCGGGACTGACGCGATTCAAACAATCGATGTATTTGCCGAGCTTGTTGCTCAGGTCGTTGTCCTTGTCTTCTTCGGCATTTTCCCCGCCACCCGCCGCTGCTGCTGCGACGGCGCCGCTGACGGCGGATGCCGCTCCGCTCAGCTCCTCTAGCTTCTTGCAACCCGACGTGGTCGCGGCGAGAACGAATCCAGTTCCGAGGACAATCGAGAAATTCTTTAGTTTCATGATGCTTCACTCTCCACGTGCGTGGCTACGCCACCTACTCCCATGGCCTTCCCCGCGAAGATTGTATGCGCTTGCAGTTTTCCCTGCGGGGCTCCCGAGTCCTCAAATACCGGCATTGGTCGCGTCGCGCTAGAGTGTTTCAACCCGCTGGAGCAGCGAGCCCGGAACGTGTCGCGCGGCGACGTCGCCCAGCTCGGGCTGCCACGGCACGTCTGCCCAGCAAAATGCGTTCAAGGATGCGGGCTCGCGATGTAAGTGAAAGGGCGACGCGCGAGCAAAGCGGCGCGGCTCAGACGGAGTGCCAAAAGTTATCGACCAGCCGGCAGGCAAGCTCTGGCGCGCGGCGTTTGCCGTGCTCGCTGAAGCGCTTGGAGCTCAGTCTGGCAAGCCGGGCACCCCGAGCGTGACTGCCTTCAGAATCGCGCGCGAGGTGACGTACAGGGTCTTTCGATCGGTGCCGCCGAAAGTCGCGTTCGAACTCTCACCGGTCGGCACCGTGCCCAGAGGATTGCCGTCTTTGTCGAACACCTCGACGCCCGTGGCCGTCGAACCGTAGATGTTTCCGGCGCAGTCCATCGCCAGTCCATCGAGCGTGTTGCCAGTGGATGTCGCAAAGAGTTTCGCTGATTCGAGATCGACACTTCCGTCAGCGCCCAAATCGAAAGCGGTGATCGTGCGCATCTGGACGTCACCGACGAACAGCGTTTTTTCGTCCAAGGACAACAGGATGCCGTTGGGGCCGCCCATGCCATCCGCTAGCAAGGGACCCGTTAACTCACCACTGGTAGAGTAATGGTAGAAGCCGCGCCCCTCGCTGTCCGGATCGGTGAAGTAGACGCTGCCGTCACTGCTCATGATCACGTCGTTGGGTTTGAAGCTTCCTGCGGGAACAATCACCTCGATCATCGTGCCCGTCGTGGGGTCGACGCGCACGATGCGGTGGTTGCGTTGGTCCGCGACGACCAAGTTGTCGTCACCATCGATCGATAACCCATTGCTACCAGAGCTCTCCATCGCGACCTCGGGGGTCGTCGCGGGCGGAACCAATTTGAAGATGCGTTCCTGGGGTGACGAGGCGTTGTCCGAGAAGAACAAGGTGTCGAGCTTGCCGACCCAGATCGGTCCCTCGATGAAAGCGAAATAGGTGACGTCCCCCATCGTCGGCGGACCGATTTCTGCGACTTGGCCCATGCCAGCGAGTGGATCGCCGTAAGTTGCCCCCGGAGCGCAGACCGCGCTGGCCGAGGTTCCGCCCGATGGGGTGCTGGGAACGTTGCCGGCTCCGCCGGGCGTTTCGGGGGCGCCGGCAGTGTTGGATGCGCTCGGTCCAACCGGGGCGCCCCCCGTTTCGGGTTCGGTCGAGGCGTTGGGTGCACCACCGGTCGCCGCGGGTGTGGTCGCGCTCGGGGTCGGGGTCGTGCCGGTTGGTACCGGCGAAGTAACGGGCGTGACCGGTTGTTGCGGCCCCGAGCTCGACGCCGTCACCGGGGTGACCTGAGTCGGCGTTGCCGCTGGCGGCGCAGCGTTCGGGGTCGTGGGCGTTGCGGCTGGGTTACTCGTGTTGCCGGCAGGCGTCGTGGGCGGCGGGGAACCGGTCGGCGTGTTACTGGCTTGGCTGGCCGTCGCTTCAGGGCCGAGCGTATTGGATTGGTTGTTGGCTTCGTTTTGTCCGGAACTGCAGCCCAATTGGGCTATTCCAATCGAGCACAAGGCCACTGCGAATTTGGAGAGCGCCGGCGGGGTAACAGCGACGCGAAATGCGAACCTGGGAGTTACGGAAAACACGATGTTTATGCCTGAGTTCGGTTTAATAACCACGAAACACGAAACTTGGCCAGACAAGTTCGGGCAGGTGGGAATGTTGTATACCTTTGGGACGCGGCCACCAACGTATCGTATTTGTTTACCTCTTGATTGGGTTTGGTCGTAGAAGACTTTCGTGCCTGATTCAGTCCCCGCCCAGTCGCTGAGATCCGGGCGCGTGCTTTTCGCGGACGATGACGTTGCGGTGCGCAACGCTTTCGCGCGGACGCTGCGCGCCAAGGGGTTCTTGGTCGATCTCGCGCGGGACGGCGTCGAGGCCTTGGCGTTCGCCCAGGAGTACCCGTACGCGTTCGTCGCGACGGACGAACACATGCCCGGCTTGAGCGGCACCGCGTTAATCAGCCAGCTCAAGCGGCTGCAGCCTCATTCCAAGTTCGTGATCGTCACCGGCCATCCGGACGTGAAGTTGCGCGTCGCACAGGATCCGACAGCACCAGAAGTGATCCTGAAGCCGTGGCAAGACAACACGCTGGTCGCGCTCGTGACCAAGGCCGTGGAGGAAGCGAAGCGCCGCAGCATGCGCGCGGCTCTGCCGGGAGAGAACCGTAGCGATACCGCTCCTTGTGACGTGCTGTTGGTCGAGGATGACGATCAGGACGCAGCGACGCTGACCTCGGCACTCGAACAAGCGAGCGAGGGCACCGTCCGCGTCGTCCGCGCAACGCGGCTCGCGGACGCTTGCGCGCTGCTCAAGAGCAGCCAATTCTCGGTCGTGTTGTCCGAGCTGATCCTGCCGGATTCGCACGGACTAGGCGCCCTAAGTGAATTGATGGCGGTTGCGCCAGCGACGCCAGTGCTCGTCGTCGCGGCTTCGGATGACGAAGTCGAAGCGCTGCGCGCCGTGCAAACGGGCGCTCAAGACTACCTCCTCAAGTGCAACCTGGGCGGCGCGGGCGTACTGCGCGCGGTGCGTTACGCCATCGAACGCAAGCAGTCCGAGGCGCGCTTGATTCAGCTCGCGCACTTCGATCCGTTGACGCGCTTGGCCAATCGCACGCTGCTCAACGAGCGCTTGAGCCGCGCATTGTCACGCTGCGGACGTTCGGGAAAATCGGTGGGTCTACTGTTCGTCGATTTGGATCACTTCAAATCCGTCAACGACACCTACGGCCACGACGTCGGTGATGAACTACTCAAACTGGTCGGCTCACGCCTGATCGCGAGCACGCGCGGACCGGATACCGTAGCGCGTGTCGGCGGTGACGAGTTCGCGATCCTGCTCGAGGACGTGGACGACGTGGATGGTGCGCGTCGCGTCGCACAACGCATCGTCAACGGCTTCGCCACGCCATTGGTGGTGCGGGGCACGGAACAGCCGGTGACCTGCAGCATCGGCGTGGCCATGAGTCCCAATCACGGCGTCGTCAGTGACACGTTGCTGCGCGCCACCGACCGCGCCTTGTATCAAGCCAAGGATCGCGGGCGGAACTGTTACGTCGTAGCCGGCGAGGAGGGCGCGGATCGCATTTCGCGTCGCATCGAGCTCGAGCGCGAGCTGATGTCGGATCTCAACGAAGAACGCATCTCGCTCGCGCTGCTGCCCGTGATGGACATCGTCCAAGACAAGGTGCTTGGGCACGAGGTCTTGATGCGTTGGGACTCGTCGGATGGTTCGCAACTGACGGCGGGTGAGTTGCTACCGGCGCTCGGTCAAGTTGGAGAGCTGCCGCGAGTCGGTGGTTGGATTTTGGAAGCGGTGTGCGCGCTGGCGCGCAAGCAGATGTTCGTGGGCACGCTCTCGATCAACATCTCGCTCCAAGAGTTCACTCACGTCTCGTTCGTCGAGCGCGTGCGCGATGCGATTCGAAAGGCGGGGATCGCTGGCGGTCAGATCGAGTTCGAGCTTTCCGAGGCGACCTTGACCAAGAACCTCGTAGCGACGCGCGCTCGTTTGGGGGAGCTGGCCGCGATTGGGGTACGCGCGATCATCGACGACTACGGTGCGGGTCGCTCCTCGTTGGTCGAGTTGGCAGAGCTGCCGATCGCCGGCGTAAAGCTCGCGCCGTCGGTGGTTCAGAACTTGGGCCGTCGGGGTGGGCCAGAAGGCTTGGCCGCGGTTCTCGCGGTCTCGAAGACCCTGGGGTGGAGCGTCGTCGCCAAGTCCGTCGAGACGGACTCGCAGCTCGACACGTTGCGCCTCATGGGCTGCCCGCGTGCGCAAGGACGTCTGTTTGGCGAGCCGCGTAAGCCTGATACCATCATCCCGGCCAAGGTAGCGCTCGCAAGTTGAGCGGCCGCTGAAGGCAGTCGAGCCGTCGCGGGGCCGTCGCGGCTCATAGCCGCCATGATGCTTCGTGCGCGCGACGCTTGGGTCGGGGCAAGCTGGCTGCAACTGCTGATCTTGGGAAGCGCTTGCGCAAAGATTGGAACCCCAGAGTCTTCAGACGCACCCGATTCTGGGCCCAACGCGCAAAGCGACGCTGGCGAACGACAGACGCCGCAAATGAATTTGCCGCCCCAGCCCGTGCTTGCGCCCGCTGGGTCCGTCGCGCCTATGCCGAGCACGTCTTCGCCGTCCGTGGGCGGGCCTGGACAAACTAGCGGCATGGCGCCCCGGTCGAGGCCGAGCGCACCCGACGCCAGCCCATCACCCGAGCCCACGAGTAAGCCCGTGATGGACGACGGAGCTGGCGGCACGGTCGCGCCAGAGGTGAACGGCGAGTCCTTTCGCGAGCCGGACTCGGGGGCAGGTGGAAGCAGGAGTTGGGACGCCGGAAAGCCCGCGGGGGAAAGCGAATCACGAAACCACGACGCTGGCGCGCCAGCTTTGGCCATGGACCCCGAAGTTCCAGCGGGCTACGTCAAGGGCATCATCGGTGTCGGCTATGGTGGCTTGCGCATCGTCTCGCGCGATGACGGGTTGACTTGGAGTGATCGCAGTTACGCTGCGCCCGACGGCGGTGACGACGTTGACCTGTTGCGCGCAGTGGCGTACGGCAAGGGGCGTTGGATCGCGACGGGCTGGAAGCTCATGATCTCCGACGACGGCGTGAATTGGGATGACTTGGGTATGCTCAACGAAGGGATCTTCGACGACAACGCGATCATCGAGGGTTTGGCGTATCACGACGGCTACTTTTACGCTGCGGGTGACGGCTCGCCCAGCCGCATCTATCGTTCGAGTGACGGCGTCGAGTGGGAGAGCTATGGCGAGGGGGGCGACACCGTGAAGCATACGGGGCTGACCTACCGTGACGGGCTCTTCGTCAGCTATGGCGATTCGGAGACGAGTTACCAGTCACCTGACGCCCTCCACTGGACGCAAATGTCAGGCCTCGTATCTGCGACCTATTGCGAGGGCGAGTTCAAGAACTTCTCCGATTGTGCGGAAGCCGCGTGGTTCGACGCAGGCTTCTATCTTTATCCGGAGTGGGGTGGGCAGATTCGACGCTCCACCAATGGTCGCGATTTCGAAACTGTCTACGAGGACGATCAGCAAAACACCTGGTACCGCGCACGAGCGGTTGCCGAGGGGTACGTGGCGCCGTAGCGCGAACACTCCCCGCTCGGTGCCCTCAGAGCTCGATCAAAGCTCGTGCACGAGGTCGCGTCAGAGCTCGCGGCTCTCGCCGAGACAGATCTGTTCTCGGGGTAACTTTCGCAGCGGAACGCTGTGCTGGCTTTTCGCACTATTGCGACCCAGTTATTCCGTGCCCACTCCGCGAAACCTCCGGGTAACACAGCCGCATGGCTCGCTTGCGATCCGGGGTTGAGTTGCTGTCGCGCGCTTGGCCGTTGCTGTTGGGGCTGTGCTGTCTTCTAGCCTGTGGGCGCACCCAGCCGTTCCTCGAACGTGGCATGGTTTCGATCGAGGCGGGTCCGACGCAGGATGCGGATATCGGTGACGAATTAACCCAAACCCCCGGCGAGCCAAAGCCGTCGGCCGGAGCCACAACCCCTTTTGCTGCGGGCCCCAAGTCCCAGAGTTCCGTGAGTGCAACCACGCCCAACAGCTCGGTGCCCGACGCCTCGTCAACTGGCGATCAGATTACGAGTGTGGAGGCAGGGGTCGCCGACGCGAGCACCATTTCGTGCCCTGAGAACAACGCTGCTTGTGGGGATACGTGTCGTGATCTTGCGGCGGATGGGGCCAACTGCGGTGAGTGCGGGCATGCCTGCAATCTCGGCGAGGTTTGCTCTAGCGGGCACTGCGGCTGCGCCGACCCCAGCCAGCGGCTCTGCGACGGCCAATGCACGTTCGTCGCGGACGATCCGAGCAACTGTGGCGCTTGCGGCGTCGAGTGCACACTCGGCAAGTCGTGTACCGCCGGTGCCTGCACTTGCGCGGATGGCACCAGTCTGTGCGATGGCGTTTGTCGATCGTTGGCGGCCGATCCGAACGATTGTGGCGCGTGCGGCGTGAGCTGCGGCGGAGCAACGCCGTATTGCGATCAAGGCAGCTGCAGCGCGATGTGCACGGGGATCCGGCAAGCCTGTGACTTTTCTTGTGTCGACATTGGTGAGGATCCGCTCAATTGCGGCGCCTGCGGGCATCAATGCCTGGGCGGACACGCGTGCTTCGAGGGTGAGTGTGCTTGCCCCGCTGGGTTTGCAGAGTGCGGCGACCTGTGCGTGGCGCTGGATACCGATTCGGACAACTGCGGTGCCTGCGGCAAAGCTTGCGCCGCAGACGAACGTTGCGTTTCAGGCGCGTGCGCGTGCCCCGTGGGCCAAAGCGACTGCGGCGCGGGCTGTGTCGACACGCATGACGATCCAGCGCACTGCGGCGGCTGTGGTCGAGCCTGTGACGACACCGAGGTGTGCGCTGATGGTGAATGCGTCACGATGTGCCCCGCCGGGGACATCGATTGCGACCGCAGTTGCGTCGATCCGGATACCGATTCGGATAACTGCGGCGCCTGCGGAACGCAGTGTGGCACGGACCGACGTTGCCAAGCCGGTTCATGCGAGTGTGCCAAGGATCAACTCGAGTGCGGCGGCGTCTGCACAGAGCTCGTTACCGATCCCGAAAACTGCGGCGCTTGTGGCGTCAGTTGCAGCGCTCGTGAGGCTTGCGAAGATGGGGATTGCGCCTGCGAACAGGGGGTCGCGTGTGACGACCAGTGCGTGGATTTGGAGTCGAACCCTGCTCATTGCGGGGGCTGCGCCATCGCTTGTGCGGCGGGCGAGGTGTGTGCACTGGGCGAGTGCTCCGACGCGTGCCCGACGGGGCTCGACGAATGCTCGGGGGCTTGTGTCGATTTCAACACGGACATCGAGCACTGTGGGACATGCGACAAGGTTTGCGAGTCGGGACTAACCTGCCTCCAGGGGATCTGTTCTTGCCCTTCGGGGACGAGTTCGTGTGACGATCGCTGTGTAAACCTAGAGCAAGACAACGCCAACTGTGGGGCTTGCGGCAGAGCTTGCGACGGCGGCAAGGCGTGCAGCCAAGGCCTGTGCTTGTGTCCCTCGGGCACACGCGATTGCGGGGGGCAGTGTGCAGCCGTGGCCAACGATCCGCAGAATTGCGGCGCGTGCGGCGTGACTTGTGGCGCCGGACAAGCCTGTGTTTCGGGTTCCTGCGTTTGCGCTGGCGGCTCCATCGAATGCGACGGTGCCTGTGTCGACGCGCAATGGGACCACGACAATTGTGGGGCTTGTGGCGACGCCTGCGGCTCCGAGCAAGCTTGTTTCAAGGGCGAATGCGGTTGCACGAGTCCGCTCACGGCGTGCAACGACGCCTGCGTCGACTTCTTGAACGACCCTGCCAACTGTGGCGATTGCGGCCGCGCGTGCGGAGCGGGGCAGTTTTGCGTGTCTGGTGCCTGCCAATGCCCGACGCGCCAAACTTTCTGTGATGGGGCCTGCGTCGACACGCGCATCAACCACGATAACTGCGGAGGGTGCGGCCAAGCGTGCGCTGACGATCAGGTTTGTGCGCGCGACGTCTGCAGTGACCAGTGTCTTCCCGATCAAACCTTTTGCCCGAACGGCGAGTGCGCCAACCTGTTCTTCAACCCCGAGCACTGCGGCTCTTGCGACAACGCCTGTGGTCGCGGTCAGACTTGCATGTTTGGCGCATGCGCCTGCAGCCGCGGTTTCCTCGATTGTGACGGCGCGTGCACCGACCCGTTGAACGATCCGAGCAACTGCGGAGAGTGCGGCAGCGTGTGCGGGGCGAGCCAAGCCTGTATCGGTGGCACGTGTGGGTGCCCGACCGGGCAGCTCGCGTGCGACGGCCATTGTTACGCAGCCGACGATCCGCGCAATTGCGGCCAATGCGGGCTAGCTTGCGGCGTCGGTGAGGAGTGCGTGGATGGGCAATGCGAATGTCCCGACGAGCGCAGCGTGTGCGACGGCAAGTGTGTGGACACGGGCAGCGACGCGCAGAACTGCGGCAGCTGCGGCACTCAGTGTTCACTTGGGGCAAGCTGTGAAGACGGCGCGTGTCGTTGTCCCGGCGAGACCAACCTGTGCGGGGTCGAGTGCGTGAACGTATTGAACGACCCGCTCAATTGCGGCGGCTGCAGCCACCGCTGTGCCGCCGGTGCGAGCTGCGAAAACGGCGCGTGTAACTGACCTGGCAGCGCGCGGGCGCCAGCCGCTGCCCGCTGCCACGGATTCGCATTGCCGGGGTGAGCCGGGTATTGCTGGCGTGAGCCGGACATTCTACACGAAGCGTCACGATGACCGAAAGCCGCGAACCGTCGGACCCTGCTGCAGAACCGCGCCCGCAGAGCGCCAATCCGCAACGACGGCCGACACTCTTCGGCGTCGACGTCATCAAGTGGGTTTTCGCGCTCGAGTACGCGCTTCAAGGCTTGGTGAACCCTTTTCAAGGCGTCACCTATCAACCGTTCTTCCATCACTTGCGTTCCGATTTCGGGCTCAGCGAAGGCCAAACGCAGAACCTGTTCGCCAAATCGTACCTGGCTTGGAGTTTCAAGCCGGTGCTGGGCTTCTTGATCGATGCTTACGGGCGCACGCGCACGCTATTGATTGGCCTGTTGGCGCTGGCGGCGATGGGTTACCTGCTGACACCGCTTTTGGATCGCGGGCCTACGCTCTTCTTCACCAGCATGTTCATCCTTTCGATCGCGTTGGCGGCGACGGACGTCTCCGTCGATCGCGCGACGGTGATCAGCGGTGAGGAAGAATCGAAGGAGACGGGGCGCTCCAAGTCGACCACGGTTGGGCTCAATCAGGCGATTTGCTGGACCGCGATCTACGGCACCGGAACTGCGGCCGCGGTGATTGGTGGCTATGTCGCTGATCACGTCCCGTTCACGGCTTTCATGCTCTCTTTGGCCGTGGTGCCGGCGCTGGTGCTGCTCGTCGTGCTGCGCATGCCGCGTGATGTCGAACCGCCAATCCCGCTCGCGCGCTCGATTGGCGAATTTTGGCGAGGACTGAACACCGGGCCCATCCTCGGCGTCATGTTCTTCTCGTTCGTCTTCAACTTCCAGCCGATGATGGGCGCGCTGTGGAACGATCACTTGATGGGCAATCTGCATTTCACGCAGACGGAGCTCGGTCTTTCGGATGGCACGAACAACGCGGGTTACTTCATTGGCGTGCTGGCGTTCGCCTGGAAAGGCGTACATTGGCAGGATCGTTACGGGCTCAAGAACCTATTTCGTTGGTACATTCTGTTGAGCGTCGCCATCAATGCCACACAGTACTTGTTGGTCGATCCGTGGTTTACGGATGTGATTGGAGGCCTGAACCCGTTCTTTCCGTTCTGGACGACCGGGACTCTGCGCGTGGTGTATCTGTGCGCGTACAACTTCGTTCAGGGGTTTGCATTTTCGCTGCTGCGAATGAGCGTGTTTAGTTTGGTGGGCGCAGTGACGCCGGTTGCCGCCGCTGGCAGTCTGTTCGCGGGCTTCATGTCCGTCCAAAACCTGGCGATGGCGTTCAGCTACTCGAGTGGCTCGTGGCTTTACGAGAATGGTTCGCGCTTCGAGTTGCTGCGCTCGCTCGAACATTCGGTTTTCGGTGGTGTGGTTGCCGAAGGTGAGCATCTGTCCGTCAGCATGGTGCTGTTGATCAACTCTTTGGCGTTCGTTCTCAGCTTCGCGTGTGTTCACGTGCTGCCGGACCAACGCGAGACGGCCGCTCGCGAAGGTGAACTGCCCGAGCATCCGGGGCCAGAGCGTTGGGCGATTTTGCCGCGCGGGCTATTCCGTGGCGTTGGCTGGAGCGCGCTGGCGCTCGGTGCGGCGCTCTTCGCAGTTTGCTTCTGGAGCTGGGATCAGGACTTCATCTCTGCGACAGTCGTCAGTTTCTTCTTGGCGGTCGCGTTGCGCAAACTGGCCCTCGATCACTTGTTGCGGCGCAGCGCAATCAAGAGCATGGCGATTTGAGCGCTGCACATGGCCGACTTCGAGCGAGCGTGGCAAGCTCTGCTTTGCCAACAGAACACTCTGCCGCCCACTGACGGCGTGCGTGATTCGTGGCGACGGGGCCGTGAGCGCTACGCGGCTTGGATGATTCGCGTGCAAGAGCCCACGATCGCCGAGCGCGTGGGACAGATTGCCGAGCAGTTCGAAGATTGTGCCAGCCCCGTGCCGTTGTCGCAGCTGCACGTCACGACTTTCGTCGTCGGGTTTCCCGTGACGTGCGTCCAGCACGACGACGACGTCGAGCAAAGGGTTCTGCGCGAACAAGCGGCGCGGCTGTCCGAGGCGCGACTCGGCGCGTTCCGCCTCTCAGTGGGCGGGGCCGGCGCGTTCACGACTGCGCCCTTTCTCGAAGTGCACGATCGGGACGGCGGTCTCGCTCGGATCAGAGGCGCGCTCGGCGCGGTCTTCCAGCGCTCTGGTCGTCGCGAGTTGCGCTTCGCTGACTTCGTCCCACACGTGACGATTGCCCACTTCACGCGTGAAGTCCCCGTGTCTCGGGTCGTTGGAACGTTGAGCGCGTGGCGCCACTTGCCGAGCATCGAATGGACGGTTACGGCAATCGAGCTCGTCGATTTCGATGCGCGAATCGCTCACGCTGCGTTTCGCACGCTCGAGCTGGTTCACTTGTAAGACGCACCGTGGCCAGCAGTGCGCACGGCCCGAGCGCAATCTGACCCGCTCCAAGCAAAGCTCTAAGCAGCACACACGAAATCACTGCCTTCTCGGAGCCCCAGACCCGAGGCGAGCAGCCGGGCGTCGCTGCGAGCATTCTGGCCAGACACCGAGATCACAATCTTGTGGCGCTCGGCGTGGCTACGAATCGCCTGCGGGGCGATCACCTTCGCACCTTGGATGGTTTGTCCGAGCTTTCGAGGGTCCAATTCTATGATCGCCGCAGGGTGTTTACCCAGAGAGGCTAAGGCGCGATATAGATTGCGCCCCGTGTCGCCATAGCCCCAGAGCAGGTACTGGGTCTCGCCCTGCAGCCACGTGCCAGCGAGGTAATGAGCTTTGCAGGCGACGAAGCGCTCGAGGGCGTAGGTCGTGCTCGAGCGTGACAGGCGGGTGCTGCCGTCGCGCCAACGCAGAAGTGGAGCTGGGGTAACGGCGATTTGGCGACCCGCGCCGAGCACACGCAGTACCAGGTCATAATCTTCTGGCCAGCCCCGGTCGGCATATCCAAAGCCTGACAGACACTCGCGCCGAATCGTCAAACTGGGATGCGCAACGGGACATTCGACGAAGCGATCGCGAAAAACTTCGTCTGAACTCTGCAAGCTGTTGAGCCAAGTCTCGTAAGCGATGCGTTTGGGCTTGAGCTCGGGCCGCGGAAACAATCGGACGTGGCAACCCACCGCGTCCAGTTCCGGCTCTCGATCGAGATGTTCGCATTGGCGGGCCAGGCGATGCTGGTGCATGACGTCGTCCGCGTCGAAGCGGGCGACGAGCGCACCCCGACACTGCTCGAGCCCGCTGTTGAGGCTCTCCACGAGCCCGCGATGGGGCAAGCAGAGGAGCTCGAAGCGGTGGTCCTTCAGCACGAATCGGCGCGCGACGGCTCGCGTTTGGTCGTCCGAGCCGTCATCAACGACCACGCAATGCCAATCGCTCATGGACTGACGGCGCACCGACGCGAGCGCGCGCCCGAGTGTGTGCTCGGCATTCCAAGCCGGGATCAGAATCGAGATGCGTGGGACGACCACGCTCGTGTTTATCCCATTCGCGTTGGCCTTGGGCTTGCCAAACGACGAAGCTGTCCAGCCTTCGCTGGGCGCTTTCCCCGATTGCGGAGGTTTTGGAGACCTGCTTTAAGCTTTCAGCATGTATCGTTCGCTCGATGCGGCGCTGATCGTCGAGACGGCGGGTCGATTGCGTCGCCGGATTGAAGAGCGCTTTCCCGGATCGGGGCTAGGCCGAGTTGCTGCCGAGCTCGAAGGGGTGACGCTCGAGACCGCCCAGCTGTCGCGCTGGCTCGCCACACCCGATCGTCCACTGCGCTACGGCGTGGGGTTGGTGATCGCGGTGCTGGTGTCGATGTTGATTGTGCTGTTCGCGCGAATCCCACTCGAGATGCGCGGCAGTGACTGGTCCGAGACGTTTCAGGGTCTGGAAGCGCTGGTCAACGACGCAGTCTTCGTCGGCGTTGCGATTTACTTCATGCTGGGCGTAGAGACCCGGCGCAAGCGCCGCCGCGCGTTGACCGCGTTGCAGGTGTTGCGCTCGATGGCGCACATCGTCGACATGCACCAACTCACGAAAGATCCAGAGCGCATCGCGACGCCAGAGCGAGATACCAGCTCTTCGCCCAAGCGCAGCCTGTCCCCGTTCGAGTTGGCGCGCTACTTGGATTATTCGACCGAGCTACTAGCGATTGTCAGTAAGGTTGCGGCGTTGTACGTCCAGGAATTCGACGATCCTGTCACGGTCGGCGCTGCTAGCGCGATCGAAGACTTGTCCGTCAATCTCTCTCGAACGATTTGGCAGAAGATCGTGATTTTGGACCGCACCCTTGCGACGGAGAATGCTCTGGCCGGGAACGATCCCTCCTGAGCCGGCGTCGCGCTACTTGCGCAGTCATGGCGCGCCAAGCTCGTGGCGCACGAGGGCGAGCAGGGGACCGATCTTCGTGCGCAGCACCAGATCGGCGCGTCCGTCCAGCGGTGTTGGTTCTTGGTTTACGATGACGAGGCGCGCGCCTCCCCTCAGCGCGAGCTCGGGCAAGCTGTTTGCGGGCGAGACGGCCAGCGAGGAGCCAAACACCATGAACAGGTCACTGTCTCGGCTGAGCAGAGCTGCTGTGTTCAATACCTCCGCGTCTAGCGCCTCACCAAACAGCACCACACAGGGGCGCATGCGTCCGGGACAGCGTTGGCAATGCTCGCCGCTGGGAACCAAGTACGTGTCCGAGGAGCGCGTATCTCCGCAACGCTGACAACGCACTTGGCGCAAGCTGCCGTGAAGGCAGAGCACGTTGCGACTGCCCGCGGCTTCGTGAAACCCGTCGACGTTTTGAGTGATCAGCGCTTGGATGCGGCCCTTGGCTTCGAACTCCGCCAGCGCCACGTGCCCCGCGTGAGGAGCATGTCGAGCGAGACGCTCGATGCGCCAGCGATAGAACTCTGCAAACTCCTCGGGCTCGCGTGAGAAGGCATCGATGGACGCGAGTTCTTCGAAGCGCCGATTCTGCCTCCATAGCCCGCCGGCGGATCGAAAGTCCGGCAACCCCGATTCGGTGCTCATGCCTGCGCCGGTGAAGACCACCGCGCGTTCGGCCTTTGCCATCCACTCGACCAAACGCTGGACGGCGCTGGTCAGCTCGCTGTCGCTCTCGGTCATCGCGGCAGCATACCACCGCTTGGCCTGGGAAAGTCAGTTCGCGCTTGCACCGAAAGCGCGGCTGAACGAGCGTGTCAGGGCTTGTCCCTGCTGACTCTCTTGGCGCTGTTTGTCGCGGCCTTCGCAGCCGGCACGGTCGATGCCATCGCAGGCGGCGGTGGCCTGATCACACTGCCCGCGCTGCTCGCAGCAGGTTTGCCACCCCACACGGCACTCGCGACGAACAAGGGCGCTAGCATTTGGGGCTCTGGGGCATCGTTGTTCGGTTACGCGCGAGCGGGCCAAGTGAACACCGAGCGAGCGCGCTTCACGTTTCCCGCCGGCATGCTCGGAGCGATGATCGGGTCGCGCTTGGTGCTGTGGTTGGCCCCGGCACTGCTGCGGCCTTTGGTCATCGTTCTGTTGTTTCTGGCGAGTGCTGTCTTGTTCGTCCGCAAACGAGACGAGCTGGGCGCGGGAGAAAAGAACGCTAGCCTGTGGCGCTGGATCTCGTTGGCCTTGCTGATCGGAGCTTACGATGGTTTCTTTGGTCCCGGCACGGGAACCTTTCTGATCGTGGGCATTGTGTTGTTCTGCGGACAGAGCTTGGCGCGGGCCACTGCAGACGCCAAAGTCGTCAACTTTGCTTCGAACTTGGCGGCCATGCTGATGTTCTTCCACTACGGACAGATCGAATGGAGAGTGGCCGCCCTGATGGGTGTAGGGCAACTGTTTGGTGGGCTGCTCGGCGTGCGTTTGGCGCTCAAAGGCGGCGCCAAGTTGATTCGGAGGTTGGTCGTGGCAGTCTCCGGAACATTGGTGCTCAAGTTGAGTTGGGACTTGTTGCGACAAGGCCTCGTTTGAAGGCGTTGCGCTTGCGGCGTCGACGCTTATGTTGGCGTGAGGCGAAGATACGAGCTAGGGCTGTCCAATGCTTGGATTCTATCGCGAGTCAGCAATAGCGGCATCGATCGAGGACGTGTTCGCTTACCACGCGCGCGCGGGCGCTCTCGAACGACTGACGCCGCCCTGGGAGCCCCTGACCGTGATCGAGCGCAATGGCACGATTGCGAACCGAGGCGAGGTCAAAGCCAAGCTCTTTCCAGGACTCGAAGTGGTGGCGCGCCATACCGATTACGAGCCGCCGTTGCTGTTCAGGGACGAGCAAGCGCGAGGTCCGTTCAGTTCATGGCGGCACACGCATCGCTTCGAGGCCATCGGAGCCGAGCGCACGAAGTTGATCGACGAGATCGAATACGCGTTGCCTTTCGGTTCGCTGGGCGCGCTGATCGCTGGGCGCGCCGTATCGCGCCGACTCGATCGCATGTTTACTTATCGCCATACGGTGACGGCGCTCGACAACGAGCGGATGGCCTGGGCAAAGCCCTTCGGGACGAAGCGCGTCGCGGTGACCGGCGCTTCAGGATTGCTCGGCCGAGCGCTTTGTCGCTTTCTCACGTTGGCGGGGCACGAGGTTTTGCCGGTCGTCAGGACCTCGAGCTCATCGCCGCCCCCGCAGACGCCCCATCTCGCATGGGATCCAGCCGCGGGCACGATTGACTCGGCGGGCTTCGAGGGCATCGACGCCGTGGTTCATCTTGCGGGTGAACCGATTGGCCACAAACGCTGGACGCCTGAATTTCGCCAGCTAGTGCTCGCTAGTCGGGAACAGGGCACTCGTTTGATCGCGCGCACGCTGGCCCGCCTGCAACGCCCGCCCAGCGTGTTCGTGAGCGCAAGCGCCGTAGGTTACTACGGCAACGGCGGCGATGCTTGGCTCGATGAAGACGCCCCGAGCGGCGAGGGTTACCTGGCGGAAGTCTGTCGGCATTGGGAGGCAGCGAGCTTGGAGGCCACGCCCGTTCGCACGGTGGTCGTGCGGATTGGGCTCGTGCTCTCCCTCAGCGGTGGACCTCTGGTCGACATCTTGCGACCGTTTCGCTGGGGCGTGGGTCTGCACTTCGGTAGCGGCCGTCAGTTCATGCCCTGGATTGGGATCGACGACGTGGTAGGGGCGATTCACCATGCGCTATTCGACGCGAGCGTCGTCGGACCGGTGAACCTGGTTGCCCCAGCGCCCGAGCGAAATCGGGACTTCATGTCGATCTTGGGTGCGGTGCTGGGTCGCCCGGCTTGGGCCAAGGCACCTGCGTTTGCGCTACGAGCCGCGCTCGGCGGGCAGAAGGCCGACGAGCTGCTGCTCAGTGGTCAACGCTTGCGACCGCGTAAGTTACAGGCTGCAGGTTTCCGTTTCTTGCACGCTGAACTCGAACCCGCATTGCGACACCTACTGGGTCGCGCAGGCCGCGACGGGTAGCCTCGTCGCTCCTCATCACTCCTCGTCGCTCCTCATCACTCCTCGTCGCTCTTCATCGCAATGCCGAAGTCTGGTGTTTCACGGCTCGACACCACACCAGGATCCCGACGACATTTGCATGAACTTCGGGCCACCTACTGGACTCGGTGAACGCCAGGGATAACAACCAAGAGCAATCCCAAAGACCGTAGGCCTCCTCTTACTTCATCTGATACCCATGAACACCAAATCGCTGATCTCGACCGCCACCTCTGCTTTGCTGTGCGCCCTGTTCCTTGCATGTGGCGCCAAGAACGAGTCGTCCACGAGTACGACCGGCAGTCAGACGAATTGGCTCGAACCCTGCAAGAGCGACACCGAATGTAGCGGACTGCGCGATGCCGTCTGCGAACAGAACATTTGCACGCGACGCTGCGTGGAGGATTCGAAGTGCGAGGCGCTGAGCAGCGCCGCTTCATGCCAACGCGTGGATGACGCAGACACGTACAAGGTGTGTATGCCCAAGTGTTCGGGCCCGCACTGCTCGGCGCCCGAGCCTCCTCCGGAAGTCACAGGTACCCAGCCTACCGATTCGAGCCCCGAAACCGACGTGCGCGAGGCTGGAGCTCCGACTGCGACGCAAACCGAGCCCAACCCTCGTGGAGACGGTGGCTGCGTCGAGCCGCCGATGGAGGTCACCTTGGATGGCGCGACCCAGCCGGACTGCACGGATGGGGGCTGTGGGCAGACAACCACCGTGATCACTTCCGACGGCTCGACGACCAGCTCAGACGAGAACTGTGTTGGGCCCGAGAACAACCCCGAACAGGCCTACCAGTGCATCCTCAGTGCTTGTCCGTGCGCAGCTGATGCGGGCGATCCAGTGACGTGCGTCGAGCCCACGGCAGAGGGTGTGCGTTATGGGTTTGCATGTGTCGACGGGGTCTGGACGATCCAGGCCCACGACGCTTGCGCCACAACCCTAGACCAATGTTTCTCACCCGACCAGAACGTCGCTCTTAGTTTGACCGGAACCATCTCGGGCTGTGCCTGCGATGATGAGACCGACGACTTTGGTGCCTGTGGCATCGAAGGCGACGCGCGCGTACCGATGACCTGCTCCAACGGCCACTGGCATGCACCGTTCTCCTGCGAAGGCCTCGAAATGGATCTATGCGCCTTCTGATCGAAGCGCTCCGAGCTGCTGGCGGTCGCGAAGTGTCAACCGTCTGGCTCGGATTCGTCTGACTCCAATTCTTTTGGATCGATGCCAGGGTCCCAATCGGGTTGCGTCATGGCCGTATTCCCCGATCTTCCGGACCCTGCGCCCCCGACGGCGTTCAAAAGCTTGAGCTTGGTTCGTCCAAGCAGCACCCAAACGCCGGGTTTCAGCGTGTAGGCTCCTGTGATCTTGTTGCCGTTGGTATCGAACGTGCCGAACGTCGATCCCAGATCCGTGATGCGAACCGCGTTTGCCAACACTTCGAGCGTCGCGTGGCGGCGCGAGACGTTGCGATCTCCCGCAATCGTGAGATCGGAAGCGGCGCGACCGATCGAGTGCGTTCCCGGACCGAACGACAAGTTCTCTGCGCGCCCATCGCAGTGAACGATCTGGATCAAAGCTACGCCGGACATGAGAGCAAGTAAGCAAGGCAAAGGCGGCAGCGCCTCGCAGGCCGAACATAGCATACCGATCGCTGCAGAGCACTCGATCGACGCTGGGTCTCGGGCTGAGTAATTTCGCGGGTCTCGCTCGAGTGCTTGGCGGCACTACCGATGCTTCCTGCGCAGTCGGCATTCGCGTGGTGGTAGTCCAAGTTGACTATCGCGCTCGGTCAGCGACGTCGCCGCACCGTTCACTTGTAGCGGTCGAGTCCTCGGCGACGCCACGCGCGGCGTTCGAAGGCCGAGCTGTGCGTTAGCCTTTCAGAGTTACTGCGATCTCCACCCATAGGGTTCTGACCTCGCCGGGAGCCAGCTCGAGGAGATGTTCACCGCTGTTCAGGGCATTGGCGGGACACGTCCAAGGCTCCACGCACACGAAGTCTTTGCCCTGGAGCGTCCACACGACCCAATGCCCGTACTCGGGCGATCCGCTCAGCTCGACGTCCATGCTCGGAGTCTGCAATCGACAAGGACGAGCCCCGTGGTCCAGCAGGCGCAGGTCCACCTCAGGGGCTAACAGATCGATCGCGAACGCCCCGCTTTGCTGTTTGACGGCGTCGAACGCAGAGGTCGCTGCAGTCGGGATCAGAGTTTCACCCTTTTGGCTTTGGGCGACGCAGAAATAAGGATGAAACCCTGCGCCGAAGGGCATCGTATCGGAGCCCGTATTGCTGATCTGCTGCTCGATTCGCAGCACAGGGCCCCGCAGGCTGTAGCGGTAGTCCAGCGCGAAGTCCCAAGGGAACACGGCCTGCGTAGCAGCGTTCGCTACTAGCCGCAATGAAGCAACGGAAGCCTCGGCAGTGCTGCGACCGCTGACTTTCCACTCGAGGTTGCGTGCGAAACCGTGTTGTCCGAGAGAGCCGCTCTTGCCGTCATGGGTGTAGCCGTCGCCCAGCAGCCTACCCGGCGACGGAAAGAGCACCGGTATGCCACCGCGAACGTTCTTGCCTGGGTCGCGCAGTGTCGCTTCGTCCAAGTACAGCACCTCATGTCCGCGAAGGGTCCAGCGCGTGACCATTCCTCCGCGCGCAGGGGCCAGGCACACGCTGCTTTGCGCCCCCTGGTCGACGAGCGCCAGGGTTTCGAGCGGATCCGGTTGGTCGCGCACTTCGAACATTCGCGCACGATAGCGCAGCCGATCGCGGCTGTCACTGGGCGTTAACTCCTGGCGAGATTGCGTGCGCCCACTGCGGTTGGATAGCGGCAACTGCCGCGCGTCAGTGGGCAGACGCGTCGGGGAGGGGTCCGGCGAAGGTCAAGATCGTCGAGATTCGACCGTCGGCGTCGACCTCTCCCGCGTCGAAGAATTCGAGTCGAGTACCGTCAGGCTTCTCGAGCTGCGATCTTACGCGGTAAGTGCTGCGCCCCGCGTCGAGTTTACTCGTAACACGCACGCGTGGGCAATCCGGTTGCGCGAGGAATCGTGCGATCTCGCTCGACATCGCTTCTCGACCCACGATCTCTCGACTCGCCGTCACGAGGCGGCCATTCTCGGCGAAACAGGAGGCGAGCAGCGCATCGCGCTTGACGGCGTCTGGTTCCTCCACGGCTTTCAAATACAACGCGAAGGCTCGTTCGACCGGGGTCATGTTGCACACGTAGCACCGCTTACGACTCTCGCCAATGCGTCGCAACACTGGTGCTTTTAGCCACGCTTCGCCGCGCAGATCCGTCACAACACTTCGCGGGCTGCAGTGACTTGTGGCAGCGAAAGCCAGCAGGCACCCATGGAGTAAGGCTGGCTTCCTCGCTCGTCGCTGGTCACACTGGTGCTCGCATTGCCGATGAAAGTGAACGACCCTCGACCACGATTGTCAAAAGGGGCGGGGCTATCGACACTAGGTGCCTGCCCCGCGTTCGCTGCCACACGTCGCTGCAGCCCGCACCGCTGGCCCGTGAACGGCGATGTCAGAGGGCGCAGCAGCGCCACTTGCTCGGCCTGACAGGGCGATGCTCCGTGCGTGTGCACCGCGCGTGCAGCGTGTGTGAGCTTGTCCCACGCAGTCGTTTCGCCTGAAAAGAACGCGCCGCTTGCTCGAGGTCGTTGCGTCGGGTGAACAAATTCGCAACGCGACGTTGCTCCACGACGGGGCTGGGTATTTGGCGGTCTACCTGGATACGGTCGACGAGACCGACCAAGTGATGGCGGTTCGCATCGACTGTAAGTGACGGCACGTCGAGCCTGTCGATGCTCGCCCGCAACTCGAGCCCGACTTCAGAGGCTTCGATGGCGCGCCCCGGCCTGCTGATGCTACCCTCGCTCCGATGGAGGAGCCTGGCGTGGACCAATTCGGCGTGGAGCGGGATCACGGCCTCGACATGGGTCGCAGATGGGCGTGATACGCAACGCGGCTGTTCACTCGATACAGCAGGCGCTCGAGCAGGCTGAGCGGCATCATGCCTTCGTTGTCTTGCGACAGCTCGATCCGATCGTGCGCTGGCGCGCTCGACGTCTAGTGCTACAAGCGCTGCGTTTCGCGGATCTGAGCACCGGTGTCGAGTCCGAGCCGCATCGCATGCGGGTTGCGGGTCTGCGTATTCTGCGCCGCATTCCCGAGGCGGGCTACGAGGACGAGAGCGCGGTACGGCGTGAATTCGAACAGCAGGTGCGGGCGACCCGGGCACCAACGAAAGGTCCTTGGTTGCTTACCGCGTTGGGGGCGAGTGCTGCGTTGGCCTGCATCGGTTGGTACCTCGCGGCGCGCGCGTTTGCGCCGTTCGATCCACGTTCGAGCGGGCTAGGGCATTTGCTAGGACCCGAGCTCACCGAATACGTCGTGCAGGCCTCGCGCGCCAATCCGTCCACGCGAGCGCAGCTCAACCAAGAGTTTACTCACGAGATCGACCGGGTGCTCACGGGGGACGCCAACGTTGCCCTGAAACGCACGTTGCTCGGCGTGAACCGTGTCTTCGATAGCAATGGCACCGAGGGCGCAGCAGACGACGGCCGGTTCGACGAATTCATCAGTGGCGCAGTGGCGCTCGACGCCGCCTTGGCCAAGAGCGAGGCTCCATTCTTCGTCGATGTGGATTGGTCTCGGCGTGGCTCGCTCGTCGTCCCTTATCTTTTCAGTTTCTACGTCGAGCGCGAGCGCTCGAGTAATGCCGTAGGTCACAGCGTTCGTTCTGTTCACCTATGGCGGCTCGACAATCTGGCAGTACAACAGGCTTACCTCGGCTATACGCGACCACACTCGCCAGCGGCCTTGGTGCTCCTGGATCAAATCGAGGCTGACTTGATCGGTGACGTGCTACCGGCCCTGCCAGATGGCGAGACCATGGATCTCGTAGAGTTTGCGACGCGACGGACGCACAAGCCCTGGATCCTCGCGGCAGAGAGCGCGACCGCTGTCGCCATCCGCCGGCACTTTGCGGCCTTCCCTCCCGAGCGAGCTGCGCGCCACCAGAGCGTGGGAAAGCTTCTGGCGGAGCGCCGCGGGCTGATCCGCAAGTGGCAAGATACTCTGAGTGAGCTGGGCGCGCAGTTGGTGGTGCCGATACGCTTGATCCCAGAAGCCGACTACTTGGGTGAACTCGAATTGAGGGTTCCGCGAGAGCAGCTGCGTCAATGGCAGTCGATTCACGAGCGCTTGCTCGAGCGAGAGGCGCAAGGCGCGTTCGTAGAACTGCGGGACAATTTCGTGGCCGCGGTCGAGCGTCACGAGATCCAACATCGCATCGACTACGCCCGCGAACTGTTCGAAGTGCCAAAGGTCTTGGTGCGGCGTCTCAATCTCGACAACGCGTTGGCGGCAGAGGCTGGGTCGCTGGCGGGCCGCGCGCGGGACGAGTTCTCGGCCTACCTTGCGACCGTGGCCACGACCCAACCCACGCCGTTGCTCGAATTGGCCCTGTTGGCGCGTTTCTTGTTCGATCACGCGCGATTTGCCGGAGCGTACACCTATGCCGCGCTGGCGGTGTACGAGACGATCGCCGAACAACTGGGTCTGGTTCCTGCCGTACGTGAGCGGGCAGTGCTCGAGCGTCCAGATATCGCAGAGCTCGTCATCGCAGTGCTCGAGCAAGAGCCAGAGCTACTGCGGAGCGCCGCGCAGGCGGCTTACGTTGCACAGTTCGGCGACAGCGTCGTGGACGTCAAACCCGAGACTGAGCGAGCCAATGCCCCCTGGCGGCACTGACGCTCATCGAACCAACGTCGTGTGACGTTGCACGCTGCTAGCGTTCCCAAACCAGCGTTGCGATCGAGCGGGCAGGCATTCTGACAATCGGGCTTGGCGCCAGTGTCTCCCAAACTCGTGAGTGGCCGGCGCGGTAGACCGTGCGGACGACGTGGGTGAGCTTGGCGTCGAAGTCAGTCGCTTCGACGTGGGCATCGAGGGCCTCGTCGCTCTTGTTCAACAAGATCACCGTCAGCCGCTTTGCGTCCGGGGCTTCGAACGCGGAGGCCAACAGCCCGCTCTGTTCACTGAGGGCACCCACTCGAACGTCGCTGGGATCGGTGTAGCGGGCGTAGTGGCGCAGCGAGTAATACTGGTCGCGAGGCTTTGGCGCTTTGCCGGTCATCGACACCAGACCGCCCGGACTCGGCCAAATCAGTTCCCAGTACAGCCACGCGGACGCGCCTTCCACGACCAGCGAATCGTGAATCAGCCATGCCGTCTCGAAGCCGCCGTCGTGACCGCGATCATCATCGGTACCGAACTCCGTCTGAAACAGCGCTAGCCCGGTCGTCGCTCGCACTTCTTCCATCTCGTCCGTGAAACTGTCTGGCCCTGGACTACGCCAATCCCAGACCTCGTCGTTACCGCGTTCGTAGATATGATGCGCTGCTGCGTCGAGCAGGTTTGCGTCGAGGCCCGCAAAGTACTCCGGCAGGCGGTGGTAGTGGATGCCGAGCACTTCTGGGCCCACGATGCGCGGTGGATTCGGTAGCGTCGTCACTGCGTCGTGTACGGCCTTCAACGCGGGGCCATAGCCCGGGTATTGTGGCGTCTCTAGTTTTTCGAACTTGCAGCCCTCCCAGTCCGGAGGAATGAAGTCAGGCTCGTTCTGCAGACTGATGAGATCTGGAGCGAGCCCCAGTCGAGCATAGTGCTCGAGTGCGCGGCGCCACCAATCGGCGAACTCGGGATAAGCGAACGAGTTGCCGCTGCGCACGAGGGTGCAGTCGGGATTGCTGTGGCACCTTTCTTTGTGGTTTGCCTTCAGAGCCGCCGGGGGTGACCAGGAGCTCAACAGCAGCGTGGGGCGATGCCCCAGAGTTTCGGTCGCGCGGCGCACGATCTCTTGCTCTTGAGTCAAGTCGGCGTCGTTCTGGTCGCTGCGTTCGAAGCGATTGCGCAAACGCAAGATGTCCAGTCCGAGCTCCGAGAACAGCATCGGATAGAGCCCTGGAGGCGTGTCTCCGATGATCCGGTCTTGGTACCACGCAACGGAGGCTCCAAAACCCTCGAGCGTCTGTCCACGTTGTTTGCAGTCGACGCTGACCTCTGCGCCCGCTGCGGGCCCGGTCAGCCCGTCCACTGGCTCGAGCAGTGCTGGCTCAGTCGAGCCCGCGATGGTTCGTTCGTCGGCGGCCGTACGCGCCGTGCACGCACTGACGAAGAGCAGCGCCCAGCCGGCCAGGTGCGTGACCGCTGAACGCCGTGGTTTCGTCGCAAGCTGCGTTTGCGGCTGTGGCTGCGAATGCATCGGCTTGACTGTCCGATGCATTCGTAGGTTTCGCATCACAATTCGTGCGGTACAGAGAGAAAATCTGCAGTATTTGCCGGGTTTTCACGCTGATCGGTGCTCTAGTAGCCCCAAGTAGATAACGCGCGAGGCTGCGAGGCGTGGGCTCGGCGTGCAATCTTCTCGGTCATGATCGAGTGCTTCATGAGCGCGCAAGAGACCAAGTAGGCAGCGCTGCAACCCGTGAGGAGAGGCAGCACTGCCGTGGTTGCGTGCGTCGTTTCGAACGCGAACACGACCGACGCGAGAATCGCTCGCGATGCCCCCGCGAACAGTGCCGCCATGCCCACCAACGCGCCCATGCGCGCGTCTAGGCCGAGACCGGGTGCAAGCTGAGCGATCGCGCTCGTGAGTAAGCCGCCAAGGGCACTGCCGATGGTGAACAGCGGAGCCAACGTGCCACCCGAGGTGCCGCTGCTCAATGCGATCAACCAAGAGCCGAACTTGAAGGCACCCAGCGCTAGCAACGCGCCGCCGACGACCCGACCCGACACGATGTTCTCGATGTTGTCGTAGCCAACGCCCATACTGCGCGGTTCGATCCAACCGATGACACCGACGACCACTGCGCCCATTGCAGGCCACCACATCCAGTGAATCGGCAGACGCGTGAAAGCGTCTTCGAGTGCGTAGACCCACTTGGTGATGGCGACCGCGGCCAGCCCGAGGCACGCACCGAGGGCGAAGTAGACAATCAGGGCGCGGGCGGGCGCTTCACCTGAGGCAATGACTTGGAACGCGGGAGCAGTGCCGACCAAAGCCACGCGAACGAGCGTGGCTGAAACCGATGCCAAACACACCGGCACGAGCGAGCGCACGCGGTACTCGAAGAGCAACAGCTCCATGGCGAGCAGCACGGCCGAAACTGGCGACCCGAACGTGGCCGCCATGCCTGCCGCGGCCCCAGCGGCCAGCAGTGTCTTGCGTTCATCTGCCGAGGTGGGCCAGATTTGGCCGACGAGCGATCCGAGCGCGCTGCCCGTTGCGATGATCGGTCCCTCGGCGCCGAACGGACCCCCAGTGCCGATCGAGATCACCGCGGACAGCGGCTTCAAGAGCAAGATGCGCGCCGGGATCCGACTCTCGTTGAAGAGCACTTGTTCCATGGCTTCGGGGATGCCATGTCCACGGATAGCGGCACTACCGTAGCGCGCCATCACTCCGATCAGCAGCGCGCCAGCGACCGGAACCAGAATCACCCACAGGCCGAGTCGATTGTCGGCCGGCGACTGCCAAGCGCTCGAGATGCGACCATAGAACGCAAGGTTGGTGACGAGCGCGATGCTTTTGCCGAGCAAGTTGGCGATCAGAGAGCCAAGGACTCCAATGCAGGCGGCGACCAACGCCACCAATACGACGCGCGGATTCGCCGCCGGCTTACCACTGATCAAATCATGGGATGGGTGCTCGGAATTCATGACCTGCGCGACCTTTGGTCGCTGCCTTTCTTGGTGCTCGTCTTGCTCTGGGGTTTCTCGAGTCGTTGGGTCTCGGGCCGCTGGGGCGTTTGACGTTTCTTGTTGCGTGATCCCATTTCTTCTTCGAAGAACAGGGGTGCGGGGCCAGTGCTGGGAGTGTTACGCAGCAGCATCAACAAGCCACTGCGCAGCGCGCGCAGATGCCGCGAGGGCAATGCCCTCAGATCCCGAATCAGCTGCACCTGATAGGGTTCTGGCGCCCGTGAGAGCGTCTTCCTGCCCAGCTCAGTGAGGGACAAGACGCTGCGTCGCGTATCCGCCAAGTCGCGCCGATGATCAATCAGCGCCTTGCTCTTCAGCTTGGCCAGCACGACCGAGACGGAGCTTGGATCGGTCAGGGTGCGCTCCGACAGCCGTCGAATCGTACAGCCCGGCTCCGCCGCGAGTTCACGCAGCACGAACAGCTGCGCGCCGCTGAGGCCGAGCTCGTGTTCCGCGTGATGTGAGCTCGCTCGCAGTCGGTGCACGAGCACGCGCAGGCACTCGAGCGTCTCGAGCGCGTCGTCGCCTTGGGATAATTGCATGGAATCCCATGTATCAGGATTCCAGGGCCTACGCCCGTCCTACAGCGCGACAAGACGTCGCACGGTTCGCTGAGCCGTGGGCGCAGTGGGGTGCGGGGCCGGGCCCTAGCGAACCCCGGCAGGCACCTAGCGAGTACGGCCGGGTCCTCGGCACCGAACCACCAGGCTCAGAGAGCGCTGAGGTCCAACTCGAGCGTGCGCGCGCGTCGGCACATGCGTTTCGAAAGATCGACTCCGATCGCCGCCAGGCCGAGTTGGTTGGCTACCGCGAGCACGGTACCGAATCCGCAGAACGGATCGACGATCGTGTGAGACTCCGTCTCACGTTGGACGAAGCGGCACGCGTCGAGACAGGCTTTGACGCCCATCGACTTGTTGCCGGGCATGAACCCGGCGTCGCTCAGCACGTCGGCCGTCGTCTTGCCCGGCAGTGGTGTCGAGCGGACCGCGCGCGAAAAGGCCAGCATGTGCGAGTAGCTTGCGCGTCCTAGAGTAATGGTCCCAGCGGGTTTACGGCAGACAATCTTGTGAAAGAGCAAGGCAGCGCCAGTCTCGCTTGCTGCGCGCGTCACCAGTGCGCCCTTGTCGATCCAAACGCCCTCGTGGCGAATGTCGCTTTGAAAGAAGATCGCGATGCCGCGATCGGGCAGGGCGCTCAAGCACGAGCGGGCCGCGCCAACGAACCAGTCTTGCCAGGCGTCGAGGCGCATGCCCGAGAGCTCGGAAACGTCGGGCAGTGAGGTGATGATGCTGCAGCCCTCGAGTGGAGCATTGACGCCTAGCCAGTCGAGCGCGTCCGCATGCACGACCGTTCGTGTTGGAGCTCGAGCTGCGGCGGGGGGCGCCAGCGCGTCCGTATTCATTCGTCGAACAAGAACAGCGGCTCCCAAAGGCTGTCAACCCGGGCGCAGCTCGGAGGGGGTGCGCGACGTGGGCGGGGCCTCGAGCTCCAAGAACGATCCGCGCATGACCGTCAGCGCGTTGAGCAACTGAGCGGACGGCGCGACGCTCGGATCGAGCACAGGCCCAAGCCAGCGTACGGCTTCCTCGACGTGCGCGAAGAAATACTTTGGGACTCCGCCGCGTGACAGCATGGACATGCCGCGCAAGATCGTGCGCACGATCGCTACACGCGGCCCGTCTCCCTCGATCACGAAGGCGATGCCCTTGGCGTGTCCCTTCATGCGTTCGAGCAAATGAGCGGATGCTTTGCGCTCGTCCGAAGCGGGCGGAGGTGACTGCGCTTCGATGATCTGCAGTTGATAGAAGCCATCGGGGAACTCGCGCACCATGCGCTCCGTGAGCTCGCTGAACATCTGGAAGCGCCCAGCCGTTGGGGCGCCGCGCCAAATCACCAGCATGACGCGTGCGAAGACGGCCATGACCACCGCTGAGTCGCGCGCTTCCAACCTGAGCTCCGTCATTGGTGTCAATAGCCTAGGAACCTCCCGCGCCCCTGTCTACCTCTGCAGCCGACGTGTTTACCCGGAAGCTGCGGGGCGGCATTGCCGGCGGCCTGATCCGAGCCAAAAAGAGCCCGCGCCCAGGCTCCTTTGCCGACGGACCGAGCGACGAGATGGCGTGACCCGCTTTGGACTCGAGCGGCCGTACTCGGCGCAAGTGCTCCACTCTGGGGCGCCGTGCCGCAGCCCCTCATTGCCAGTGACAATCAATCCCGAACGTGCTTGTGCCGTGCTCGCGGCATTCGGCGCCGTGCCGCAAACCCCATGAAGCAAACCCCATGAAGCAAACCCCATGAAGCAAACCCCATGAGCGGAACCAAGGTCCAACGATTACGGGCGGCTCTCGAGGCCGCCGAGTTCAAGAGCGCGAAGGACCTATCTGCTGAGCTCAGGCTTGCCGAAAAGGAGCTGCCCGAGCTGATCCTGAAGCTGAGTCACACTCTCAGGCGCGAGAACGTCGAACTACAGGTGGAAGTCGCTCGCTGCATCGCTTGCAGCTTCGCGTTCAACTCGCGGGAGCGCTTCAGCCGACCGAGCCGCTGTCCACAGTGCCGCAGCGAACGCATCGCAGCGCCGCGCTTCAGATTGGCGCCTTGAGGCATTCACTCACGGGCGTCGATTTCGCGTGGGCTCTCGTGCCGTGCGACCCAGCGCTCGATCCGCGGTAGGTTAACGTTGGATATGAGCCGGGCCAGGTTCAGCACTTCGCGCAGCATGGCCTCGTTGACTTGGGTGGGCGATTCTTCGTGAAGCTCCAGCACATACTCGAGCCAGCGCGCATCGGCCAAAGCGCGCGCCAGGATGAGCGCGAGCTCTACCGCTGGCGCAATCGACTGCGGGTCTGCCACGCGTCTCTGAGCGTCTGCGAGCAAGCGTCGCAAGTGCGATGCTGACAGCCGCTCTGCTTGCGCAGGATCACCGGCTCTGAGTGCGTCGTTCGTCAGGCGCGTGATCAGATCGAAGACGTGCGCGGGACGGGTCGCGTCGACACCGCCAAGCGACGCGGATATCGGTGCAGGGTCTTCGCAAACCACGCAGCCGTCCCGGGCTAATCCCACTCGAATCTCCTGGTCGCCGATTCGCAACAGGTCACCGCGCCGTAAGCGACGCGCCGACGTGACTTGTTGACCGTTGACGAACGTGCCGTTCGTGCTGCCCAAGTCATCGACGACGCATGCGCCAGCAATCGGGGTGATGCGCGCATGTTCACGGGACATCGCTACATCGCACGCGAAGCGAATGTCCGCGTTTGCCCCACGTCCCACCGTCAACGCGCGGTCGACCACTATCTGACGCTTCCCGACATTCAAGATCAAGAGCTCGGCCATGAACCAGTCGAGTGTGGCCCAACGAAGTTTCACGAAACGTCGCGCTCGCGTGCCAAGTTTGTGGCAACGCATCGGCATGGTGGCTGCGCGCAGGAGTCCAAGCCTACGATGACTAGTCACCTTTTATCGCCAGGGTGACTCTCCACTCAGGCGCGATCGGTATCGCTATCGCATCAGACGGCGCAACGCTGCCATACGGACGTGAACCTACCTGGTCTGCCCCCCAAGTATTCGCTGATCGCCCCGCTGGGGCGTGGCGGCATGGCAGACGTCCATCTGGCGACCACCACTGGTCCCGGCGGGTTCACGAAGTTGGTCGTGATCAAGACTCTGCGCGCAGATCTCGCCGAGGATCGAACCTTCGTCGAGATGTTCTATAGCGAGGCTCGCTTGGCCGCGCGCCTGTTGCACCCCTGTGTCGTGCAGACCTACGAAGTCGGCGCGCAGAATGGTCGACCCTACTTGGCAATGGAGTACCTCCAGGGCCAGCCGTTGCATCGCATCGTGTCGCGCTTGAATGGTCAGGACCTGCTTCCTGCCAGCCAGAGGTTACAACTGCGAGTGATCGCCGAGACCTTGTCAGGGTTGCACTACGCGCACGAATTGAAGGACTTCGACAGTACCCCTCTGCAAGTCGTTCACCGTGATGTCTCGCCGCAAAACGTGTTCGTGACATACACTGGCCACGTCAAGCTGGTCGACTTCGGCATCGCCAAGATGGCGGGCATTGCGCTGGATACGCGCTCTGGTGTCGTGAAGGGTAAACCCTCTTACATGGCCCCGGAGCAGGTCACGGGAGACAAGATCGATCGGCGCGCTGATATCTATGCCATCGGCGTGATGCTCTGGGAAGCGCTGATGAACCATCGCATGTGGGATGGCTTGGACGAAATCACGGTGCTCGGTCGTTTGGCGTTGGGCGATCTACCCAAGCTCGACCCCGCGCTCGTCCCGAGCTCGCGATTGCGCGCAGTCTGTGAAAAGGCCTTGCAGCGTGACCCTGCGGCTCGGTTCGAGAGCGCGGAGTCGATGCGCGGTGAATTGCTGCAAGCGTCCGTCTCGGATCAGCTCGTCGCATCGATCGACGAGGTCGGTTCATTGGTGAGTCGAGCATTCGCGACAGAACACCACGAGATCCAGGAACTGATCCGCCAACAGACTCGTTCGAATGCGAGCCACGTTGGGACTGCCGACACGAGCAGCGCGCGGTCTCCGTCGAATCCGGTCGCGTACGAGATGAGCCGCGACGCGGGACAGGACATCACTGTTGCGCAACCCTCGAGCCGATCGCTGGGCGAGCCTGCGGCACAAAGCGTTACGAAGCCCCGCATCAATGCCGTGGCGTTCGTGTTCTTCGCACTGAGTTTGGCCCTGGTCTTGGTGGCTCTGTTTACTTGGAACAAGACCAATAACGGGGCTCGACAGGCCGCGCCCTCGACGACTGCTGCCAAACGAGTCATCGGTGCGGGACAAGTGAACACATGCTTGGCCACAGACAAGCCTCGGGTCGATATCAGTGGCGACATCGAGGAGGACGCCAACTTGTCTTGTGAGAACGACTACGTGCTCAAGTACCACGTCGTCGTGCGGCCGGGTGTGACGCTGACGATCGAGGCAGGCACGACGCTCGAGGGCGATCACGGGACCATGGCGGCATTGATTGTTCAACCCGGCGGGCGACTGATCGCTCAGGGGACCTCCGAGCAGCCGATTGTGTTCACGAGCTCGAAGCCTGCTCGAGAACGGCGCGCAGGGGATTGGGGCGGAGTCGTGCTGCTTGGGAACGCGCCGACGAATATCGTGGATAACGGCGCTGAGCTCGCGCACGGCCAAGTCGAGGGCTTGACTCAAGGGGGCGATTACGGGGGCTCCGACCCCCACGACGATAGCGGCGTCTTGAGCTATGTGCGCATCGAGTACGCCGGGCACGCCATTGCCCCCGGCAATGAACTCAATGGCTTAACCTTGGCCGGCGTTGGCGACGGCACGCGCCTCGACCACATCGAAGTGCGAAACGCGGCAGACGATTGTTTTGAATGGTTCGGCGGCACCGTGAACGCGAAGTATCTGATTTGCAATGGTGCGCACGACGACGCCTTCGACTGGGATTTTGGTTACCATGGTAAACTGCAGTTCTTGTTGTTTGCCCAGCTCGAAGGCGCGGCCGCGAGCAGCAACGGACTCGAGGGTGACAACGATCCCAGCGGCAGCATCAACGCGCCTCGCAGCGCACCCGTAATCTACAACGCAACTCTGTGCGGACGCGCTTCTGGTGCGGCGCGTGATCGCTATGGGCTATTGGCGCGACGAAGTACGCTGCTGACACTCGGCAACAGCGTGATCATGGGCTTCGACGCGGGCTTCGACCTGCGTGATCGAACGACTCACGTAGACATCACGGGCAGCATCATGTTCGGTAACCGCTCCGAGAACGTCGCGGCACCAGAGCGTGGTCCGAGTGGTGCAAACGCCGACGACGATGACGGCTTCGACGAGAAAGCTTGGTTCGAAGCTCCAGAACGTCGCAACTCGACTCTGGATCCGAAGATCGAAGACTGCCTGCACTCGATCGGCAGTTCATTTGCACCCGCCACCGCGCTTGCAGCCACGGACGCCCCACCTGACGATGGCTTTTTCGATCCGCGGGCGAAATACGTCGGTGCGGTTCGCGATGCCAATGACACGTGGCCCAACGCGCCCTGGGTTACCTGGGGAAAGTAACGGTGCAGCAGCGGACCCAACTTGGATGCGCCGCTGCGTATCCGGAGGTCGTTATTAAGCCTTGCTCAGGACTTCGTCTGCGACCGTCGTCTTGCCCTTGAGGTGCTCGATTTCGATCTTCTGATAGCTGAAGCAAAGTTGCTCGCGAGCGCCCTTGTCGTCGCTCGAGTAGCTGACGTCGGAAAGAGCTACCTTCTCGACACGCACCCGCAGCCCGTCACTTTCGATCGTCAGGGACTTGATCAGCTCGTTCTTGATCAGCACGTTGTACCAAAGTGGAAGGCTCGGTCCGGCTGCGACCGTCACGCACATCGGTTTGTACTGGCGGTGACCAGTGGCGAGGCCACTGCTGGCGTCTCTCGGGGACACGATGCCATAGCTGAGGCTGATCACGTTTTCGACTTCGAACTTCGTGCTGACTGCCTCTGTCGTCATCGTGCCGCCAGCAAACGCCACGGATGAAACTCCTACGATGGCGCAAATCAAGGCTGGGACCAGGGGCTTCTTCGTCTTCATCGTGTACTCCAGGGGTTGGGACTCTGCGCGGATTTCGGGTCCGTCGTTGTGCGTCGTACGCTCGACGCGTCGCGAGTCTACCCAAGTTTGTCTTTACCGGGATGCGGGATTTC
This sequence comes from Polyangiaceae bacterium, assembly GCA_036263015.1. GTDB lineage: Bacteria > Myxococcota_A > Polyangia > Polyangiales > Polyangiaceae > SZUA-265. The sequence continues at coordinate 40,092 of DATAHU010000117.1, forward strand.
GCGGCTGCGTGCGCTGAAGGTAGTCACACAGCGCGTTTACCAGCCGCATCTGCCTCGGGGTTTTGCTCTTGGCCTTGGCGAGCTCGGGGCTGGCGACGAGCACCACTAGCGCCTTGGCGCGTGAGGTCGCGACGTTCAAGCGATTGAGGCTGTACAAGAACTCGAGGCCGCGCGGGGCTTCGTCGCCGGTGGAAGTGGTGAGCGAGTAGATGACGATAGGCGCTTCCTTGCCTTGGAACTTGTCTACCGTTCCCACCTCGACCCGATCCAGCGGCAAGCGTTGCTTCAAGGCTGCAACTTGCGAGTTGTAGGGAGCAACGACGAGCACGTCCTTGTCACGTCCACCCGCGCCGAGCGGACGCACAATGCCGTCTTTGTCCGTGAACGTCGTGCCGGCTTCGAAGAGCCGTTCCACGATCGCGGAGATCGCCTCCACCTCTTCGTCCGAGCGGTTGCTGTTGCCTGCATGTTCAACGGGCACGAAGCGCAGGCCAGCGCCGTCGAACGGCGCTGGACCGTTGATGCGCTGGCGTTCGAGGCCCGGCAACGCACACAGCCGTCCTTCGTAGAAGACTTCGGATGTGAACTCGCAGACCGCGGGATGCAGGCGCCGCGTCAGCGGCAAAAACACGCCCAAGTCGCTGGCGATCGTAGAGCGCCCAGGGCCTACCAAGTGTTGCAACGCCGAAACCTCGGCGCCCCCAGGGTGAACACCTTTCTGCGGTTGCTCCAACTGCGCCGGATCGCCGAGCAGCACCAGGTTCTGCGCCGCGGTCGAGACGGCGAGCGCGTTCGCGAGCGACATCTGGCCGGCTTCATCGACGAACAGCACATCGAGCGAGGCGTCCAAGTGCTTGTTCGTCCAAGCCCAGGTCGTGCCGCCCACCACGTGTAGTTCACCCGATGCGAGCCGCCTGCCGACGTCGGCATAGTCTTTCTTGCCGTTCACGGGGAACGGTAAGTCGGCCGCATCGAATCGATCTTCCTCACCCAAGTGCTCTGCGCGCAGCTCGACACCGCTGGCCGCAGCCAGATCGCAGACGCGTTTCAACAGTTCGACGATCACTTGGTGCCCGTTGGCCGTGATGCCGACTTTCCTTCCAGCGCGCACCAGTTCGACGATCGCGTGTGCCGCGCAGTGTGACTTGCCCGAACCTGGCGGCCCTTGCACAGCCAGCACCGAGCCAGCGAGTGCCAAACACAGACGCTTGACGGCGCTCACAGGCTCCTCGTCGTCCGCCATCAGGTTCGCGCCTTCGCGCTGGCCTACGCGCGGAGCCGCCCGCAACAAGAGATCTCTCGCTGCGGCATGCGTGCTGCGGTCATCGAAGCCGCTTTGCGCAATCGAACGAGCGACGTTCAACAGTTGGCGCTCTTGCTCCTGGGTATTGACGGGCCCCTGAGGTCGAAGCGCCTTCGGGTGCTCGCCTTGCCAGGTCTTGGCGCGTTTGACGTCGATGAAGTGCGAGCCCACTTGCGCGATGCTGACGCTGCTCGGGTGTGGGCCCGCTACGATGAGAGTGCGCGCCCCGCTGGCCGGGTGCTCTTGAGTCGGAAAACGGTAACGATGAATGTTGGACTTTTTCACTTCACCGACGACGCCCTCGTATGCGAGTCCGGCGAGCAGCAATCGCGAATCCAGCCACTCATTGGGCGCAACTGCCGCGGCCTCGTAGTACTGCCACCATTCGGCCTTGCTCTCTCGTCGATGCCAATCGAGCAAGTTGGCGAGCAGCCGTCGCGCCTTGTAAGTGATGGGCTCGTCGTTTACCTCTGGCGGCAATTCCCCCACGAGTTGCCGTGTCAGATCGCGCACTTCTTTTTCCCGCTCGCGTAAGTCCGCGCTCGCGGTCTCTTGCTTCGGCGTCGGTCGAGCGAGGGGACGCTCGAGGCGTCGTTGCAGCTCGAGGCGTAACCCCTCGAGCCAATCGCGCAGCTTCCAGACCGAGAGACAGTCTTCCTCGTTGTACTTGGCAAGGGTGTCGCGCAGCTCTAGAAGGGGGATCTCGGGGTCACGCGTCTCTAGCCACCAACCGAAATACTGCATTGCTCGCGCCGCTGCGCGCACTTCCGTTTTGCGAGCAAAGTCGTAGAGCGGTTCCAGTTCTTTGAGAGAATAGCTCTCGACCGAGGCGCGCAGGCCGTGGCGCACGACGCTGTGCAGATCGACCAGCAAGTCATTGCGCAGTAAGTGATCGACTAGGTCTTCACCAACGCCGTGCTTGCAGGCTAGGCGCTTCAAGGCATCGTTCTCGCGGCGACCGAAATGATAGACGTGCAGATCGGGAAACTCTTCCAAGCCGCGTTCGATGCGCCGCACGAGCTTCTCAAATGCTCGTTTCTCTTCGTCTACAGTGGTTGCCCAGAACGCGTGGTAAGTTGGCGCGCCGGGTTCGGTGCGCAGGTCGCCCCAGCCGGCATCGCCCACGCTGCCAAGCTCCACGAGACCGAACAGATACTCGAGTCCTTCGTTGGCGAAGAACGCGTCACCCTCGAGATCGAGGAACAAATCACCAGGCTTCGGTTCGGGCAGCAACTGCAATCCCGTTCCGGGGTCGCCGTCCAAGATCAACTCATGACACGGGCGCCCCGTGCTTCGGCCTTCATGCTGCAGACTTGCTTGCCAACGGATCTTGTCGAGCACGCTGGCGTCGATGCCTTCGATCGTGCGGTTCTTGGGCAACTTTGCCAACTGAACCAACTGCTCCACGCCCTGGGCACGCAAGCGCAGACGCTGACGTCGCGTGATCCCGGCGACCAAGGACAAATGGTCGTCATCTTTGCGGCGCTTCTCACAATCACGCCACCACTCGCACACGTCGCAGTGTTCGCACGGCTCCGGATACGATTGGGCATCGGCCGCCAAGAACTCTCGGAACAGCGAGCTCGAGTGCCGATAATACGCGAAGCAATCTGCAGTTCGTATGCTTTGAGGTTCGACCCGCTTGGCGCCCAGCGCCAACCACAGGTGTTCGGGCAGAACACCTTGCACGGCTTCGAGCAACTCGGCGTAAGTGCACAGCTGTAGCAATGCCGCGGCCTTTTCCGTGCGCGCGAGTTTGGCATCCAAGGGCTCGTAGGCGTAGTCGCCGAGATTCGATGGGCGAGCAACCTTGATCAGAAAATCTGGTCTACCGAGCAGATCGTCTTTGGCCAGCACCGCTTGGTAGATGACCGACTCACCGCGCTGCATGGCTTCGAGCGTTTGCGCCACTGCTGCGGGCGCCATTGCCTCCGTGGCCAGCGCCCGAATCTCGAACGGTGCGGAGCCTCGTGCCCGATAGTACTCGAGTACTCGGGCCTCGTGCTCGTGTCCCCGCAGCGCGAGCATGCGTCGCTCGATCTCGGAGCGTCCGGGCGCTTGTCGTTCACCTCGCGCAACCTGAAGCGCCAGGCTCGATTTGTGCGAGCACTCGAAGAACGACGTGAGATCCGTCGCCGAAAGCCGGAGCGAAGCGTCTCGTTGCTTCATGCGGACCCTTATTGCACGACGCTCGCGCGCTGATAATCAGCTGCGCGAGGGTCGGACGCTTCCTGTCATAGGGGGCTCAAACTGGAGGAAAAAGTCGCGCGCTCATTCGCAGGCGCCCTTGTTCTCGACGTCGACGGTGACGGTCTGTTCTTTGGGGCCTTCGCAGCCCGTAACGCGATACGAGCGAATCGTGATGTGCGGCTTCGGAGACTCGCCGTAGACGCAGAACCAGCCCCCGGCCCCGCCCGGGGCGTTCTTGTGCAGCTCGATCCGGCGCTTCTCCTCGGCGCTACCTTCGGCGACGCAATCGTTGTCGAAGGGCTTGTTGCCGCCGCCCCCAGGTGTCGCGC
>DATAHU010000118.1:0-25231 GCA_036263015.1 Polyangiaceae bacterium
CATTCGCCCAGGCGCCGTGTTCGTCGATATCGACAACAAGGACATGGTCGCGGCGTTGAGCGCCGACGGCCATAGCTTGGCGATTGTCGCGCGCAACAGTGACACCGCGGCGAGTCGCGCGTTCACCTTTGACCTAACAAGATTACCGACGCTGGGCTCGACGGTGGACGCCTACCGCACTTCACGCGACGAAGATCTCGAGCACGTCGCCATGGACGTCAAAGATTATCAGCTGGTGGCGAGCTTGCCCGAGTACTCGGTGACAACCTTCGTGATTTCAATGCCTTGAGTCGGTTCTGACGCGTTGGGGCGGTCGTCGAAGCGGTGAAGTGATACATACGTGGGCATTTTGTGATACAAAATGCCCACGTATGTATCACAGGGCCTTAACATCTCAGGATTACTCGTTTTTCCTGTTTGGCCCTCGGGCGACGGGCAAGAGCACGTGGCTTCGCGAGCGGTACCCCGACGCGTTGAAATTCAATCTGTTGCTCGACGAAGATTTCATGCTGTTGCTCGGGGATCCGGCGCTGCTCCGCCACCGTGTCGAGGCGCTGCCAGCCGGTTCTTGGGTGGTCGTCGACGAGGTTCAGCGTCTGCCCTCGCTATTGAACGAGGTGCACGAGCTGACGACTCGGCACGGCAGTCGCTACCGCTACGCGCTTAGCGGGTCGAGCGCGCGCAAACTACGTCGCAGCGACGCGAACCTGCTCGCTGGGCGCGTAATCGAGCGTCTCTTCTTCCCGTTTGTCGCACGCGAGCTAGGTGCTGACTTCGATTTGTCGCGAGCGCTGGCGGTCGGCACTCTACCGGATGTTTACTTACAGCAGGGACACAGTCGAGACATCCTCAACGCATACGTCAATACGTACCTGCGGCAGGAGATACAACAAGAAGCACTAGTTCAGGACATTGGGTCGTTTCATCGTTTTCTGCGCGTTGCCGCCTTGATGCATGGGCAGGTGATCAACGCGGCAAACATCGCGCGGGATGCCGGAGTGGCGCGCGCAACCGTGCTGCGCTTCATCGACGTGCTGGTAGATACGCTGATCGGGACTCGTTTGCCGAGTTGGCAGCCACGCGCCAAGGTGCGCGAGCAAGCCAAGGCAAAGTTCTACCTATTCGACCCGGGCGTCGTGCGCGCCTTGAACGGTAGAATCGACGTGCCTTTGGGCGAAGAGGAGAGCGGCGCTCTGCTCGAAGGGTACGTGCTCCACGAACTGCGCGCGCTGCTCGCCTACTCGAACCTCGGGGGTGAGCTCAGTTATTGGCGCAGTGGGCCCAAGGAGGTCGACTTCGTTTGGCAACGCGCCGATCGTTCCGTCGGGATCGAGGTGAAGGCGGCGCATCGCTTTCGCGAACGCGATGCGAGCGTACTAGAGGAACTGATCGCGAAGCGGACGCTCGACCGCGGCATCGTCGTGTATCGCGGTGTCGAGCGCCTGCGCGTGGGCAACGTCGACGTCCTTCCCGCGCAAGAGTTCCTGAGCGAGTTGCATCAAGGACTACTCGAGCGGTGAACCATTTGGGGGTCCGGGTCGACGGCCAGCCCTACCCGAATGCAACTTGTCGCACTAGCCGAAGTCCGCAGACCCTCGCAGACTCGTGGGCATGAACGTCGAAGGCTTGATGGGGGCGATCGTCCGTCAAACGACCGTACTGCTCGCAAGCCTAGCCACGGCCGATCGCGGCCGGGCTCAATTGGCTCACACCGCCAACCAAGTCTTTCTGAACCTCGTGCAGGAGCTCAAGCACCAGGGGCTGAGCGCCAAAGTGATCGCAGACATGTTCGGGCTCGCCTTGCGCACCTATCACGACCGCGTGCGGCGCTTGTCCGAGTCGAGGACGGTGCGGGGCCGGTCACTTTGGGAGGCAATTCTCGAACACATTCAAGAGCGCGGTCCGTGCTCTCGAGCAGAGGTTCTGGCGCGCTTCGCATACGACGACGCGAGTTCGGTTCGGGGGGTGCTTCAGGACTTGGTTCAGTCTGGATCGGTCTATCGGACAGGTCGTGGCGAGTCGGTAACCTATCGCGTTGTGGACACGCGCGATCTCGGCAATTCAGAGCAAGCACTCGAGTCTCGGCTGAACTTGGTTTGGATCGCGACCCAGCGACTCGGAGGGGCAACGCTCGACCAGCTCATGACAGAGCTGCAGATGGAGCGTCGAGAGCTCGAGGCGGCGTTACTCGAGGCCGTGCGGCGAGGATACCTGACGGTAGCAGGACGGCGATCCGAGAATCAGTCGTTCGATCGCTCGACACGTTTCGAATCGAACGGATGTGTGCTCGCGTATGAGAACGAAAACGGCTGGGAGGCTGCTCTTTTCGACCACTACCAAGCGTTGGTCGGGGCGATCTGCAACAAGCTTCAGCAAGGCCAGACCCACGCGCGTGAGCGCGACGTCGTTGGCGGTAGCACCTTTCGCATGAGCGTCTGGCCCGGTCATCCTCATTACGAGGAGTGTCTCGGGTTACTCGCTGCGTGGCGCAGACAAGGCAGCGCACTGCGAGAAAAAGTGCGCCTCTACAATGAATCGAACACGGTCGACGTGAACACGAAGTCGCGTGTCGTTGCCTACGTCGGGCAATACGTCGTGGAGCCTCTGGAAACCAGTGACGACTGATCATGAAGAACCGTTTCAAATCTTTGTTGGTGGTGGTCGCGTTCAGTGCAATGGCTTGCGGCTCGAAGTCCACGTCGGACCCGGGCAGTGAGACGCACTGGGTGGGCATTGGGCCGGACCGGGACGACACACAGGACGCGACTGCGCCGCAATCGGTGTCGCAAGAGTCTCCAAGAGACTCGGGTGATACCCCTCAGCACGAAGGTAGTCCGGATGTCGATTTCCTCGACGCGAGCGATCGCGATGCGCAACCCGAGAACTTCTTCGAGTGCGCGGAGGGTGTGGGGCTACCAGAGATTGGTCCCACGATGCCACCGCCTGCGGGTCCTGATGTAACCAGGGATCTTTCCGAGGGCGCTACGACGATCACGGACGCGGTCGACCTCAGCATCGGCTACGACCACGCCTGCGCCGTGCATCGTTCTGGCCGCGTAAGCTGTTGGGGTAGCAACCGCTTCGGCCAACTTGGCAATGGTTCCTTCGACGATGCGGAGCAGCCCGTCGAGGTTACGGGGATCGACGATGCGGTCCACGTTGTTTGCGGCCATGGCCTCACTTGTGTTTTGCGCAGCACCGGCACCGTTGCGTGTTCCGGCGACAACGGCGAACACTCGACGGGATTCGGCGATGAGGGTTTCTATTCGACGTTGGTGCCGGTTTGCGAACTGCATGCAGTTGATCAGCTCGTCAGTGACGGAAGTTACTACATGTGCGCGATTCACGACCATCAGGTCAACTGCTGGGGATACTACGATGGCCTTGTGGCGGTTGCGACGGGAATGGACGACGTGGTTTCTGTGGGTTTGAGTGGTAGTGTTGCGTGCGTCGTTCGTGCTGACGGATCCGTTTCGTGTTGGGGGATCGGCGCGACCGGCTACCTCAACGATCCTCCAGATGAGCCCCGGATTGTCGATGGCATATCCGATGCGATCGCGTTGGGCGAGTATGCGCATTGCGCTCTACACGACTCGGGCTCGGTGAGCTGCACGTACAGCTTTTTCGCCACGCACGTCGTCGCAGACCTCGATGACGCGATCGCCCTGTCAATCGACAGTCCCTGTGCGATACGCTCGAACGGCAAAGTCGCTTGCTGGGAAGCGAGCTCCATTTCCCTCGATCCCGACCCAGGTCGCGTCGCGATAGACGTTCCCGACGTCGAGAACGCAATCGCCGTTTCTGGCAATTGCGCTGTGCTCGCAGACGGCCAGATCACGTGCTGGGACGTTTCAACCGACGGCGGTGTTCACTCGCAGAACTGAAATTCGGCGATCGTCGTGTGGATGTTGAAGTGCGAGCCTACCGTGTGGCGTTCGGCGAAGAACAAGTGCAGCGGGTAATCGTGTTCCAGCTCCAACCCGAGTTTGTCTGCCGCCTCGTCGAGATCCACCGAGTCGGACAGGGTGTCGTGGCGCCCGCCGATGTCGATCGCCAAGCGGCGGTTGATGAACACCCACAGATCGTCGTCGCCCGAGAAGCTGAAAGTCTCCCCGCCGACGTAGCGGAACAGCGTGTGCAGCTCGAGCGTGAAGTGATAGTTGTGGGAACGCCCTTGGTTGCCCAAACCCTGACCATCGATCGGGAAGAACGCGTTGTTCTCGTAGATGAACACCCCTGGCTCGGTCGTCGACGGCGTGAGCGCGATCTCGGCCCCTAGGGTGACGTTCTCGGGCACGTCGTGGAACCACATGTCGAAGTACTCTTTGCCCGTCGTGGTTGGCGTACTTTCGTGATCGCCGTATACGGGCTCATCGTCGGGGCCAAGCTCGTCCTTGACGATGCCTTGGTCGAGTTGACCGTAAACCCCCGGCTGCTCGAAGTCGGGGTGCGTATCGCTGAAGTCCCGCACGACGGCTTCGAGCTTCGGTGGCTTCGGCCGACGCGCGTTGCACTGCTGCCACTCGCCGTCGATGCAGGTCTCTTTGCCCTTGCCGCAAATACTCGTGCATTCGCGCTTGGCGCCTTCGACGCGGCACTCCGGCAATAGCTTCAGGGGCTTCGAATGGTAGACGAGCGGTTCCGTCTTGCCGCCGCAACCGAGCGCCAAACACGTGGCAACCAACGAACCGAGTACGGAACAGCGCTTGGAGAGCTCAGCCCGCCATCGGGATGTCTTCGCACTGTGAACCCTGGGGCACCTTGCGGTCGATGTGAACGTCACAACGAATCGGACCTTTGATGGAGTTGGCAAAGTCGAGCACGAGCGGGGCGAGGCTCCGCCAGTCGCGCGGGCCGTCGACGCGCGCGCGAATCACACCGTCCGGATCGATGAACCATGTCTCCGGATAGAGACGCGTACCGAACATGCCACGGACCACGCTGTTCTCTGAATCGACCAGCGTCGTGAAATTCGCATCGGCCCGAACGCCAGACTCACCCATGACTTCGTCACCCAAAACGGACTTGAGCGTGTCGAGCACGTCCGAGGCGGACTCATCCGTGGTGATCGTGAGAAATGCGATGTCGGGGTACGGTTTGACGATCTTGGCCAAGTCGGCCAGCGACGGCATCTCTTCGAGGCAGGGTCGACAAGTCTTCGTCCAGATGTTGAGGATGACGACTTTGCCTTTGAAATCCGACAATTTCACCTTCTTACCGGTGACATCGGGGAGTTCGAAGTCGGGGGCGGTGCGATTGTCCGCCGCGTAGTCTGCACCCAGCGAGCAAACTGGAACGCATACCCTGCGATCCTCTCCGTCGCGCGCCGCCCTGACGAACGAGTAGACGCCCGCCGCGGCCGCGCCGATGAAGGCGAGCTGAACCAAGATACTGTTGGGGGTGGCCATGACCGACGCCCGGGGTTCTACACTCAGAAACACCCGAGCGCGAGGGGTGTGCTAAGAGCCCGTGCCCGATCCGTCGACTGCTGCTGAGTCGACCCCTGGATCGCCAAGACAAGCGCCCCCGGTCAGCCGTGAACTTCGCAAACTCGCATTCGATTCCGGACTCGGCTTCAGCCCCCGAGCCCAGTTCGCCACGCCCTCTGCCGGCGCAGCTGGCCCAGCTCGAAAAGAAACTGCTAGGTCAGGTCGCGCGCGCCAGCCACGACTTCAAGTTGTTGGAGCCTGGTGATCGGGTGATGGTCGCGGTCAGTGGCGGCAAGGATTCACATACGTTGTTGCACTTGCTGCGCGGGCTCACGCGGCGCGCGCCGTTCCCGTTTTCCATCATCGCCGTGAATCTGGATCAAAAGCAGCCGGGCTTTCCCGAAGACGTGCTGCCCAGCTACTTCGAACGCGAAGGCTACGAATACCGGATCATCGAGGAAGATACCTACAGCATCGTCAAAGAGAAAGTGCCCGAGGGACGCACCACGTGCTCACTCTGTTCTCGTCTGCGACGTGGCATTCTCTACAACGTCGCACAAGAGCTGGGTGCGACGAAGATCGCGTTGGGTCATCACCGCGACGACGCGATCGAAACGCTGCTGCTCAATCAATTTTACAGCGGCCAATTGAAGGCAATGCCTGCGCGTCTGCACTCGGACGACGGGCGCAACGTCGTGATTCGGCCGTTGATCTACTGCGCTGAAGCGGAGATCGCCGAGTACGCCGCAGCCAAGGCTTTCCCGATCATCCCGTGCAACCTGTGCGGTTCGCAGGAAAACCTGAAGCGCCAGGAAGTCAAAGAGTTACTTGCCACGCTCGAGCGGACGAACCCCAAACTGCGGGCCAATCTGATGGCCGCCTTGAAGAACGTGCGCGCGAGTCATTTGCTCGATTCATCGGTGCAGCAGACTCGTGCCGAGAGTGACGCCGCGCCTGCGAACGAGGACGGACACCTGATTTCCGCGCTCGAGCTCCTGCGTCCGCGCGCGTCGTGAAATGGAAATGGCGGAGGCCTGAAGCTGAACGATGCCGAGAGCCCTATTGAGTGTTCTGCTGTTGGCGGTCGCGAACGTGTTCATGACGTTCGCTTGGTACGGACATCTGAAGGGACACCAACGCTCAGCGACGTGGCTCGTCGTGCTGGTGAGCTGGGGCATCGCGTTTTTCGAGTACTGCTTCCAAGTACCCGCCAACCGCATTGGGGCGTCCGCGGGGCTGGCAGTCGCGCAATTGAAGACGATTCAAGAGGTGATCACCTTGCTCGTCTTCAGCGGCTTCTCCGTTTGGTTCCTGAAAGAGCCGCTCGGTTGGAATCACGCCGTCGGGTTTACGTTCATCGCGCTGGGCGCGCTGTTCATCTTCAAGCCCTGGTGATGGAAGTCCACGCGCTCGACGGCGCGTGACGGCTCACTTCGTGTCCCAGCCGGAGCTATCTGCGTGTCCGAGAATGGCGTGCACGGCGTGCACTTGCTTCATGTCGTACATCTTGAACATGTGCATGTCGGTGTTGTCTTGGAACATCGCGAAGCCGACGCCGATGCCGGTCTCGACGTCACCGAGTAGCAAGCGCGGCGTCATCATGTTGTCGTTCGGGCCTGGATCGTTCTTGGAACAACTGGCACCGGCGCCGCAACTGAACGAGCCGCCACCGTTTTCGAGGCGCTTGCAATCATCCGTGACGTTGCACACGCCAGCCGGGAACATGCGGTAGTACTTGTTCATCCAGCCCGTCAAGTCTTCGTAGGTCGCGCGCTGAGCTTCGGGAACCGGCGTTTCCCAGCCGATGTCCGCCGCGGTGTCGATGATGGCTTGCGTGTTGGATGCGAACGGACTGCCCGACACCACGTAGTCACCCGCGCGTACCGCGATGTGTTCAGCTTCCGTGATCTTGCCGTCCACCAACGCCAAGCGCAGCATCACCGGGATGTCGGTCGAGCCGTCGGGAACGACGGATTCGCTCACGGACATACACGCGGTCGTGTCGAGCATGCTGTGCTTGTACTTGAGCTCGCCCGCGGTCTTCCACAGACCATCGGAGCCCAGATCCATCTCCACGCCGTTCTCGGTGAAGCGCACGCCGTCTGCCAAGGGCAACGTCGATGGATCGTGTGCGGCCAGGGCCACGTAGTAAGCCGCCGTCGTGGTCGACAAGAGCTCACGCGTGCATTCACCCGACGCCACAGGTTCTGACGGCGCAGTTCCGGTCGTTGCCGGCGCATCGCCGCCCATCGCGTCACTGCCGCCGGCTTCTCCGGCGCCGCCACCCGCGCCGCCCGCGCTCGTTGGGTTCGGAGCGCTGGTCGTCGGCGTCGGCTGCGTGTTCACTTCTGGCGCGCCCCCAGCACCGCCCGCGGGATTACCATTCGGATTGCTCGCGGGCCCTGTGCCGCCATTGCCGCCATTGCCGCCGGTCATGGCTCCGGGCGACGGTTTTACCGTCATTGACGTCGTTGGGGTTAGGCTAGGCTTCGTCTCTGGGTTGCTCGTTGCGGCACTACTGGTTGCGCCCGCCGGCACGCTGGGTTGAACGGTCGAGCCATTGGCTTCGCTACTCGTCGTGTCGGTTGAGCTGAGCGTCTTATCCGTGTCGTCATTGCCGCTCTTCTCGCCGCAGGCGCCCGCGAGCAACAGCACTGCCCCAATCGCCGACGACCGAGTCGCCAACGCAAAGCGTTGCGTGCCACGAACGTGATTGTCGCGTGTCGACTCAACCAGCTTCATACGTCTCTCCTGTGGGCTCCTCAGGTGGGACTAGTGCACTCGGGGTAGCTAGGCAAGCCGCGGGGTAGGCAGATCCACACAGCTGCAGACACGCCACAAATCGAAAGGCTGAGCGTTCTTGTCACGCGCTCGGCACGCTCCGTATCGAGCGTTGGCGACACGCTGCGCTTCGCGCGCGCCGCTTTTGAGAATCGTTCGGTCGTCGCTAACGCTGTGCGTCCGACCCTCTGCGCGCGCTTCAGCGCTTCAGCGCTTCAGCGCGTCTCTCAGCGCCTTCTGGTTGGAGCGCGATTCGGAGCGCGTGGGCGTCGAGAGCTTGCCATACAGCGTGCTCACGAGCGCGCGCAGTTCCTTCGAAGTGCGTTCCGTCTTCGCCAATCCCGTGAGCCACATCAGCGCGCTGTCTACTTCGGAGAAGACCCGCGTCGGATGCGAAGATTGCGTAGACAAGTTAACAGACGTGACCGTGCTGCGCGCAGCGGTTGCCGCAAACCCGTGACCATCGTAGACGATGGCTGCGCCCTGGTAGATGGGCGAAAACCGGGTGACCATGGCTTCGATTCGCGCACGCAGATCCTTCGACATGTTCAGGTTCGCGGTGCGGTACAGCACGCTGAAGTAGCCCACTTTGCCGTATGCCTTGGCGAGCGATTCGGTTTCGTCGCACATGACGTTGATCGCGGAGGGGTCAGTCGTGCCGGTGACCAAGTGAACGATGTAGTTCCCTGTCGAAGCAACCAGGTATTCGCGCGCAAGTGTCAACAGCTTGTGCGGTGGTGTCGCGTTGGGAACCGCCCCCGCGGTCTTTGGGGTGGGCGGATTGTGTTCATTCATTGGACAAGCGACTCCAGGGAAGACTTCATCTCTGCGTTCGTGAACGACGAGAACCCCGAAAATCCGAGGAGAAAATGGCGCTTGGCTTGCCCCGTGCGTCGCCAGCGGAACCGAGTGTCGCTAGCGGGTCAACGGTCGCGAAGTGGGAGTTCCGCAACAATACGGAAGAGTCGCTCGCGTCTCACATCGCTCCAGGTGTACAGCGCCACGCGATCGAGAACGCAAGCAACCGTGCGCACGTCTACGCTCGCCGCCCAGCTCAAGCCCGCTTGTCGGTCTTCGTCGCTCGCGCGACGGTTCGGGCGCGCCAGAGTCACGTGCGGTTTCGGAGGTCGCTTGTCGCGCTTGACGTTCGCCGCGTCCGCCAGCGTGTCGCGCAGCGCCGCAAGTCGAGCCATTGCGTCCTCGCGCCCCTGACCCACTAGAGCAGACAACGCCGTGTAGGCGCGCGCGGACCCCATCGGGACCACTTCGGCGAGCGTGATTGGTAATGCGGTCACTGCCAGTTCTTGGACGCAGGTTTGCAGCGCTGCCCAGGCCGCCCTTGCGCGCTCCTCACCACATGCGCCGAGGAAGCTTATCGTCAGATGCACGTCGTCGGGCTCGAAGCGACGAAAATTCTTTGGCAATGCGGGCAAGCTCTCGACGAAGCCGCCGGACACCGGGAATGCGACGAACCAGTTGGGGCGCATACTGCGCTGTCTTTAGCGCATTTGGCGTTTCCGTGCTGGACGATGACCATGACGGGAGCGAGATGTTGTAGTAGCCAATCGGGATGGCGATCCACCGGCGAACTCCCGTCGCACTCTTATCGACGTTGGTCGCTCTGGTTTGGTCAGTGCCCTGCTCGGCACTGACGAAGCTCGCCTGTGTCGGTGATAGCTTAACTTCGGGCTATGGTCTGCAAGCCGACGAGGCGTATCCCGCGGTGTTGCAGGAGCTGCTCGGCACTGACGCTTATCAGGTTGGCAATTTCGGGGTCAGCGGCACTACCGTCACCAAGAGCGGCAACATGCCGTACTGGGACACCGCCGAGTATCAGAGCGGCGCCGAGTTCGCGCCGAACATCGTCGTGTTGATGTTGGGCACCAATGACGCCAAGCCCGACAACTGGGTGAACGAGGCCGACTTCGACGGCGATTATACTGCCTTGGTCCAGTATTATCGCGCCACCGGTGCTACCGTTTATCTCGGCCTCGCGCCTCAGGTTTACGAGCCAGGGGCGTACGACATCTCACCCGAGATCTACAACACCGAGGTCACTGCGCACATTCGGCAGTTGGCAACGGACCTCGACGCGCCGCTCATCGATCTGTTCACGGCGCTCGCGGGCCAACAAGCCCTGTTCCCCGACAACGTTCACCCGAACGCCGAGGGAGCCCAGCTCATGGCGCAAGCCGTTCACGATGCGGTGCTGCAGGCTCAGCCTTCCGGAAGTGTGGAGCCTGGCGCGGGGGGTCGCGCCAACGCTCCAAGTCCAAACGCGACGGCCAGCGGCGGCAATGGCGGCACCCCAAACCCAAACCCGAATCCCGGCGTGGATCCGAGCACGGATCCCAGTGCAGACCCGAGCGCGGACCCGAGTACGGAGCCAAGCGCAGATCCGAGCACGGCGACCGGCGGTGCGGGGGGCGGTGCCGCGGCGCCGATGGCCAGCGCGTCCGGGTTGGCGACGTCTGCTGCGCCCGCGCCGAGTCCTGGCGCTGGCGGTAATGGCGCTGCCAGCGTTAATCCGTCCATGCAAGGTCCGGGGGAGTCCCAGGTTCTTGGGCCCGCACTGGCGGCTCCTGCCACGAATCCCGCCGGCACCCTGGTCATGCAGGCTTCCCCGAGTTCGACTGCGCCCGCAAGCGCGGGACCGCCGAGCGCTGCGAATCCGACGGCAAACGGGCAGACAGAGGGCGACAGCAACTGTGGTCTGTCCGCGTCGCCTGAACGCTCTGACACGACGCTCGCTGCACTCGGCGCTCTCGGTCTTGCTCTGACAACGCGGCGTCGGCGCTCGTCACTCGAAGTCGCGAGGCAACGTCTCGAGCGGTAAGCCCTTACCGTGCACGAAACGCTGCTCCAGCTCGCGCGTGACGTCCGCGGGGTGTTGCTTGCCAACACGAGTGAACGTCTCCTCGAGCCATTGTCGTTCGCGCTTCGTCACTTTGCCGTCGAGGATGGCGATTGAAACCAGAGTGCGGAGGGCCGATAGTTGCTGCTTTGGGTTAGCGGCTTCCAAGTGTTTCAAGAAGGTTTGACGGGCGCCCCAATCGACGTCCGCGGGCAGCTCGTAGCCGCCGCGCAATAGACGCACGAGCGCCAGCACGTTGGGATGGGCTTCGCGATTGGCGACGATGCTGGTGCCGACGGCGCGCAAGACCAATTGGCGCCCCTCGGCCTCGTCTTTCCAGGCGTCGAAGATCCAGTCCGCGAGCAACACGGCCGCGCTCGGCCCCATCACCCTGAGCCGCGCTTCACGCAAAACCAAGTACATCACGACTGCGTTCCACAGCGCGCCCACGGGCAACGCGATCCATTCCAGCGTGGCGCGGGTTATCGCGCGGCCGAGAGCGCGTCGCACCAGGGTTTTGAGAATGAAGTTCGTGAGCGCGATCTTGGCCTTGTACAAGAGCGTCGCCGCGATCAAGCCGATGCGCGAGGCTTCCTGGTGTGGGTCCACGTCGAGCAGGTTGTGCGGCGGGTTGGGCAATTCGAGTGCCGCACGAGCCAGCGCCAACGCCACCGCGAGATCCAACTCAGACTTGGTATTGACGCGAAGGCCAGCGGCCTTTGCCATTTCGCGCACTGCGCGCAATGACAACCAGTACAAGAACGCGAGCTCGACGAGCGTAGTGCCGCCAAGAGTTGCGCCCACGACCGTCCAATAGTGCAACGGGTGTTGGTCCATTTCGCCGACCAGGGGCGCGGCCACCCAGGCGCAAACTCCGGCACTGATTGCGCCGGCGACGGCAGCGAGAAACACGGCGGCCCATTCGATCAGGGCCAGGGCGCGCTGCTCCTGTTGGGTCAACACCTCGATCGGGTCACTGGGCGGCGGCCAGCTCGCGCTGCCGGCGGTTACGGAGCGCAGGCCCGCCCGCTCCAAGAACGAAGGCGCGGACGGCGCGGGGCGCAGAGTCGGCAGTGGCTTTTCGCGAACGGGGTCCAAGGGGCGTAAGGCTAGGCAGACGCCCGCGGAAGCGCTAGACCTCCGCGCTCGACCATGAACCCTGAAGAATCAGAGCGGACTCTGGCCCAAGCGCTGGGCGAGATCGAGGCCGCCCTCGACGTTGGCGCGCTCAAGGAGCTCGATCGCAAGTACCTCGGCAAAGAGGGCATGCTCGCGGGTTGGCTCGCGCGCATTCCCTCGTTAGCAGCAAGTGAACGCCCCGCGTTCGGTCAAACGGTCAATCGCTTGAAGAAGGCGTTGTCCGAGGCCATCGGGGCGCGCGAAGCCGTGTTGCTCAAAGCCGAGGCAGAGCGCGGCCAGGGCGGCTTCGATCCGACGTTCCCCGCGCCCAAACCAGTGCGCGGCAGCTTGCACCCGATCACTCAAGTCACGCGCGAGATCGAGGACCTGTTCGTGTCGATGGGTTATCAGGTCGCCGACGGGCCGGAGATCGAGACGGACTGGAACAACTTCCAGGCGCTCAACATTCCGCCCGACCATCCCGCGCGCGATTCGCAAGATACGTTCTACCTGAAGAGCAAGGGACGACTCGTGCTGCGCACGCACACCTCGCCCGTGCAGATCCGGACCATGGGGCGAATCAAGCCGCCGCTGCGGGTGATCGCGCCGGGCAAAGTGTTTCGGCACGAAGCCACCGATGCGAGCCACGAGCACACCTTCCATCAATTGGAGGGTCTGGTCGTCGACAAGGGCGTCTCGGTTGCGCACTTGATCCACTCGATGAAGACGTTACTCCGCGGCATCTTCCGCCAGGATCTGCAAATCCGGTTGCGCCCCGGCTTCTTTCCATTCGTCGAGCCCGGGTTCGAGCTCGACGCACGCTGCCCTTTCTGTACCAACGGCTGCAGCGTGTGCAAACAGTCGACCTGGATTGAGTTGTTGCCGTGCGGTCTAGTTCACCCGAACGTGCTGCGCGCGTGCGGAGTCGATCCCGAGGAGTGGAGTGGGTTCGCGTTCGGTCTCGGCCTGTCGCGCCTCGTGATGTTGCGTTTCGGCATTACCGACGTGCGCTTGTTGTTGGGCGGCGACTTGCGGTTCTTGGAGCAGTTCTAAGCCATGTTGATCTCTTACCGATGGCTCGGGCGTCACATCGATCTCGCCGATCTGAGCCCTACCCAAATTGCCAACGATCTGACGCTCAGCACTGCTGAGGTCGAGAGCGTCGAAGAGTTCTTGCCGCACGCGCGCGAGCTGGTCGTGGGTCGCGTGCTCACCCGCAAACAGCACCCCGGCGCGGATCGCTTGTCGCTGTGCGAAGTGGACATCGGCGCAGCGGCACCCGTGCCCGTGGTGTGCGGCGCGGCCAACGTCGCAGCAGGACAGACCATCGCTTTGGCGTTGCCGGGTACGACCGTGCCCAAAGTCGGCACGCTCAAGAAATCGAAGATTCGCGGCGAAGCTTCGGAGGGCATGATCTGTTCCGAGCAGGAAGTCGGTATCGCCGAGCAGAGCGAAGGGATTTGGGTGCTGCCCGAATCGCTGAAGCTCGGTCAGAGCTTGGCCGACGCGCTGGGACTCGGGGACTGGGTCATCGACATCGACAACAAGTCGCTGACGCACCGTCCCGACTTGTGGGGACATCGCGGGATCGCGCGCGAGTTATCGGCGATCTATCGTCGGCCGTTGAAGCCGCTCGACACGTCTTTGCCCAAGCTCGGTTCGGGTGCACCGGTGCCCGTGCGGGTCGAGAGCGAGGCCTGCAGCTGTTACCTGGCGCTGCCGATCGACGGTGCCCGTCCGCTCGCGTCGCCGCTCTGGCTGCGCACCTTACTTGCTGCCGTGGGACAACGCAGTTTGGGCCAGCTCGTCGATCTGTCCAACTTCGTGATGTTGGATTTGGGGCAACCGAATCACGTCTTCGATCGCGCGCGCCTCGGCCCGGACGGCATCAGTGTGCGCAAAGCCACGCCGAAAGAACGCTTCGAAGCTCTCGACGGCCGCACGCTCGAGCTCTCCGAGGAAGACCTCTTGATCACCTCTCGCGCTGAAGCGGTCGCGCTGGCGGGCGTGATCGGCGGTGCTCACAGCGAGGTCAAGAGCGATACGAACTCGCTCTTGCTCGAGGTCGCAACCTTCGACGCCACCACGGTGCGCCGCACGACCGTGCGCCACACCTTGCGCACTGATTCGTCCGCGCGTTTCGAGAAATCTTTGGACCCTAACTTGCCCGCGCAAGCCGCCGGACACTTCGCGCGCTTGCTCGGCGAGTTGCAGCCCGAGGTCAGCTTCCCGGCGCCGCTGACCGAAGTGCGCAGCAAAGGCAAAGGCCCGATCACGATCGCACTACGACCCGAACGCGTGCGCACTCTGCTCGGCGCGCCGCTCAGCGACGAGGTGATCGCCGATCTGCTCACCCGGCTCGGGTTCGGTCTCAAACCCACCAGTACCGGCTTCGACGTTGCGGTGCCGTCCGATCGGGCCACTAAAGACATCGGCATCGAGCAAGATCTAGTGGAAGAGGTTGGCCGTCTCTTTGGTTACGGAAACATCAACGAACAGAGCTTGCTCGCGAAGGTGGTCCCGCCTGCGCACGATGAGCGGCGTGCGGTCGTGCGCAAGATTCAAGATCGTCTTGGGGGCGCCGCGCACTTCACCGAGACGTTGAGTTACTCGTTCCACTCGGACGAGTTGCTCGCGTTGGTCGGCATGGATCAGTTGCCGCACGCGACGTTGGCCAACCCCGTGGTCGCTCCGCAGTCGCGTTTGCGTCGCAGTGTGGCGCCCAGCTTGCTCGTCAATCTCGAAGCCAATCGACGTCACCGAGACCTGGTGCGCTTGTTCGAGGTGGGCAAAGGTTACTTGCCGGAGAACGAGAACGCCGAGCACGAACCCCAAGAGCGCCACCTGGTCGGGCTCGTCTGGGCCGCGCCGCCGCCGCGCAAGGGCGCTGGTTTTCAGGACAATGCCTTGTCGTCGTTGCAGGGTGTGATCAGCGACCTACTCGCGACGTTGGAGCGCCCCGCCGTGAAATGGGAAGCCGCCAAACCGGAGGCAGCGCCGAGCTGGGCTGCGCCGGGTCGCGCGTTGGTCGCGCGTTATCCCGACGGCAGCATCGTTGCGATGTTGGCGAACGTGAGCACCGACGTGTTGTTCGGTCTCGGGCTGAAGGGTCGTTGGCAAAGCGACGTCGCGCTGGCCGAGATCTCAATCGACGCGATCGTGAGCGCGTCGCGCGAGACGCGCAAGTACGTCCCGATTCCGCGCTTCCCCGGCATCAAGGTGGACGTCGCGATCGCCGCGCAGCAAAGCGTGCTATCGGGTGACGTGGTCGCAGTGATCGAGGACGCAGCGGGTGGTAATTTCCGCGGCGCAGAGCTCTTCGACGTGTACCAGGGTGACGCCCTCGGTGCGGGCATGCGCTCGCTCGCGTACCACGTGCTCCTTCAGTCCGAGGACAAGACGCTGAGCGAGGCCGAAGAGCAGAAGTTCTTGAAGCGCTTGCGCGCGAAGCTGGAAGCCATCGGGGCTGAGCTGCGCGATAGCTGATAGGAGGCGACGATGGCTTGGGTCAACTGTCCGTACTGCGGCGAAGAGATCGACGTATGGATCGAGCCGGGCAGCGTCGCCCATCAGCGCTATGTCGAGGACTGCTCCGTCTGCTGCAGGCCGATCCGTCTGAGCATCGACTACGTCGCAGGTGAGGACGACTTTCAAGTGTCCGCTCAGCGGGAAAGCGACTGATGGCGGCGCGCGCCAAACCTGCGGCCCCCGCCGCGGGATATTCGGGCACGCCTCTGCCGCAAAAGCTCGGCATCAAAGCCGGATGCAAGTTGTGCGTGCTCGCGGGACCTGCGGGCTTCGTGGAGAGTCTCGGTGAGCTCGCCGACGTCAGTGTTCACACGCGGCGCGCACAAAAGTGCGATGTGATCGTATTGTTCGTGACCCGCATAGCCGAGCTCGAGCGCGCGTTCCTTTCGACGGCGCAGTGCCTCACGCCTGCGGGAGGCCTATGGATTGCCTGGCCCAAGAAGGCTTCGGGCGTCGCCACGGACATGACCGAAGATGCCGTGCGCGCCGTCGCGTTGCCGCTCGGTTACGTCGACAACAAGGTCTGCGCCATCGACGCGACGTGGTCTGGCTTGCGCTGTGTCTTGCGCAAAGAGAAACGCTGAGCCCTGCTGCGAGCGCTCGTGACGCGTCACTGCTCAAGTCGAACTATGCAGCGGTAACTTGCGCGACGACTTGCGATGCGGCGCGATCGGCACGTAGCCATTGCCGCTGAGACGCGGTGCTTGTTCACCTTTGACGCTGTAGCCGAGGGCTTCGAAGGCCTTCTTGTAGTCCGAGAAACGTCCGCCGCCCTGAACGGCCTCGAGCACGGCCAAGCCCTCGGTTTGATTACCTTGAGCCAGCACGTATTCGACCCACGCCCACTTGGCGCTCGTGGCCCGCACATCGGCTTTGCCGCGCAAGCCGGCGCGCAGACGTTCCAAACGGCCAGACACCACGTCGATGCCGGCGAAAGGCTTGGCGTCGAGCGGCGTCTTGCGCTTCGCACAGAAAGGCGCGATGCCGAGCGCGATCGGCACGCGTTGCGATAACTCCGTGATGAATCCGACGCCCTCGTCGATGTCGGCATCCGTCTCGCCGGGCAGACCCAACATCAGATAGAGTTTCAAGCGTTCCATGCCGACGCTGCGTGCGTTTTCGGCCGCGGCTCTGAAATGCTCCTCGCGACCGCGCCGCTCGATCATTTGACGCATGGCTTCGCTGATTCCGTCGAGCGCGGTCGTCAGCGTGCGGTAACCCGCGCGCTTCAAAGCCATGACGAACGGCTCTTTGAGCCGATCAGGGCGTAAACTCGACAGGCCCACGCCGCGTCCCGAGTCGACCAGCGCATTGACGATCTCGACGATCTTCGGGTGATCACTCACCGCGGCACCGACGAGGCCGACCTTCTTGGCGTCTTCGGGCACCAGTCCCAAGATCACCTCGGGCGGCACCACGCGCATGCCGCCGTTGGTCGAGCGGCGCATCACGCAGTACTGGCAGCCGCGGCTGCAACCCCGCTCGGCCTCGACCAAGAACATGTTCGCCAGCTCCGTGTGCGGCGTGCGAATCACGCTGCGAGCGGGCAGCACTTCGTCGTCGCACTTGCCGACCGGGGGCAACTCCTCGTGCAGGCTGGGCACGAAGATGTGCGGATGCTCAGCGAGTCGATCGAGCAGAGCTTTCTTGTCGGCGCACGACTGAATCGCCAGTACGACGTGTTCCATGATGCCCTCGGCCTCGCCGATCACGATCGCATCCACGAACGGAGCGAGCGGGAGCGGATTCGAGAACGTCAACGGACCCCCCGCAATCACCAACGGGTGGCGCTCGGTACGTTCACTGCCGAGAGTCGGTATCCCAGAGTTCGCCAAGAGCGAGATCACACCCGCCAGTTCGAGTTCGTACGCGACGCTGAGGGCGATCACCGGAAAATCACCCAGCGGGCGCAGTCGCTCGTAGCTGACTGCCGGTTCGGGGTTCGCTTGGTCCAGGTCGGGCAGGAACACGCGTTCGCAACACACGCCGTCCAGCGACTGCAGAATGCGATAGATCTGCTGGTAACCCAGCGAGCTCATCCCCACCGAATAGGGCGAGGGATAGGCGAGCGCGATCCTCAGCGGTGCGCTCTTCTCGATACGCCCCACTTCATCATCCAGACGCCGTTGGATCACTCGGCGGGTGGCTTGGGAAAGCATGATGCAGTGTTGGGTTGCGGTGGCAGGGCACGAGGCCAAGCGCTCCCGGTTGGGCGAACTGAAGCACGAGAGGCAGAGCGCCGCCAGCTCCAAAACGGGAGCCCGAACCGGCTCGCGCGCCGACCCTTGCTTCCACCAGCGAACGTCGAGGCCGAGAGATGTTATGCAGCGGCAATGCCCAATGTTTCCGGCAAGCGCCCCGGCAAGAAGAAGGCCTCCAAACAGTCCGCTCACAACGGCGTTGTGCGTGGCGCTGTGCGCGCTGCACCCAAGGCGCGGGGTCGCGAGCCCGAGGTCGTCGAGTTCGAGGAGCGAGGTGAACGGCGCGCATTGAGTCACGTCGGCGGCAGAGTCGAATTTCGGGGCAGCGACGAGACATTGCGCCCCGGTTTGGAACGAGCTCTCGACGTCACTAGCGACGAGGACGTCGTACGCGCTCACGTGCATGGCTTTCACAGTTATCCCGCGCGCCTCCATCCGGAAACCGCGCGCGGTTTGATCGAAGCGTTGTCGGAGCCCGGGCAAACCGTTCTCGATCCGTTTTGCGGCAGCGGAACCGTGCTCGTCGAGAGCGCGCTGGCAGGCCGCCGCGCGTTGGGTGTCGATGTAAACCCGTTGAGCGTGCTGCTGGCGCGGGTGAAGTGCGCCAAGACGACGACCGAGGAACGTGAAGCAATTCTCGACGCCGCGGATCAAGTCGCGACCTCGGCTGACGATCGACGTGTGGAGCGCCAGGGCCCCACACATCAGTATCCACCCGCGGACAGAGCTTGGTTCGACATCCACGTGCTGCTCGAGCTCGATGGCTTGCGCGCCGCGATCGAGCGCATCAAGGAGCCCAAGTTGCGTTTGCCGTTGGATCTGGCGTTCTCCTCGGTGCTGACCAAAGTGAGCCGCCGCGCGGCAGATACCGCCCGGCGCGAGCATCAAAAGCGCATCGCGTCTGGCTTCACGATTCGCCACTTCGTGGAGCGTTGCGAAGAGTTGGTCGAGCGCATGCGCGAGTTCTCGGAGCTCTGCGACAAGACGCCTGAGGTTTACGTGTTCGAAGGGGACGCTCGCAAACTCACGCAGGTCAAAGATCACAGCTGTCACTTGGTCGTGAGTTCGCCACCGTACCCCGGCGTTTTCGACTACCTCGACCATCACGAGTTGCGTTTGCGCTGGCTCGGGATGAAGAGCGCGGACTTCGCCAAGACCGAGATCGGCGCCCGACGTCAAATGGGCGCCTTGCGCGACTTGGGCTTGGCGCGTTGGAAGAGCGATCTGACTCAAGTGCTGTTGGCGATGCACCGTGTGCTCGCGAAGGGTGGCCGCGCAGCACTGGTGATCGCTGACTCCGTGGTCGGACGCGAGGCGCTGTATGCCGACGAACTACTCACCGAGCTAGCGCCCAAGTGTGGGTTCGAGGTGAAAGAGATCGCCTCCCAGAGGCGGCCCTATTTCCACAAACCGACGGAGCGCGCCTTCGAAGGACGCGCGCGCAAAGAGCACGTGGTCGTGCTCGAACCGAGCGCCAGCACACTGACCAAGCCGAAGCGCGCCCCGCGTTGACGCGCCGCTGCGTCGGAGCGCGTAGGGCGCGTTGCCAGGCGTGCACGATGCGCTGAGTAGATCCCCGATCCTCGTCTCGAACCCGCCGCACGTGGTAGCTAGCATCGCCTGCCGCGTGCTGGCAGCTTGGGCCTCATGAATCCCACGCCTGGGCTCGTTCCTCTGCTCGTCGTGCGCGACGCTTCGCGCGCGATCGACTTCTATTGCCGCACGCTCGGTGCGCGCCAACTCGCGGTGTATGTGAACGGCGTCACGCAAAGCGTTAGCCACGCCGAGCTCGCGCTCGGTGACGCCGTATTTGCCGTCACCGAGGAAGCGCGCAATTGGAACAGCGACGCACCGCCCTCACTCGGTGGTTCGCCGGTCGTGATGCAGCTTTGGGTGGACGACGTGGATTCGGTCGTTGCCGCGCTGTGCAACGCCGGCGCCGACGTCATCTTCGCTTTGCAAGAGTTCTGCGGCGAACGCATGGCGCGCCTGCGAGATCCTTTCGGTCACCTTTGGATAGTGAGCCAGGTGCTCGAGCGACTCTCGACCGAAGAGAAGCAGCGCCGACGCGACGAGCTGTTGGCCAAGCTGACCAAGGCCTCCCCAAGAACGGGCACAGAGTAGCCCCTGCGAGGCTGGGGTGGCAAGAGCCGTGCGTGCAACGGTCTTCGTTCTCCTCGTATGCCGCAGCGAGCCGCGGGTGGAAGGGTTCCCAACCAAACCCCACCCAAGCGCTGTAAGGCGAGTGGCGTGTCCAAGCCTGGGCACGGGCAGTTCGAAACGGGTATGCTGAAGAGCGAGAGGGAAACGAGCAGTGTCTGGAGCAGCTCTCATCCACTACGAGGAATACGGCGCTGGACCGCCGCTGCTTCTCGTCCATGGCGTCATGATCACTGGAGCGATGTTCCAGCCGATTCAAGGCCAGCTCGCTCTTCGCCACCGTGTGATCGTGCCTGACTTGCGCGGGCACGGCTCTAGCCGAGCCATGGGACCCCCGTACACGGTTGCGGCGCTCGCCGCGGACCTGGTGCAAGTGCTCGATCGCCTCGAGATCTCCACGATTGACGTGCTGGGTTACTCACAAGGTGGCGCGATCGCGCAAGCGTTTGCCATCACGTATCCAGAGCGTTGCAGGCGCTTGGTCCTTTCTTGCACCTACGCATACAACGCGGCCACGTTGCGCGAGAAGATCGAAGGCCGCCTAGTGCCGCTGATGATCCGTTTGCTCGGCATGCCGAGATTCGCACGGTTGGTCATTTCTGTCGGCCTCAAACGCGTGACGCAAGAGCGCGCAAAATGGGTGATTGGGTTGATGGAAGACCAAGATCCTGCGCTGATGATCGAGGCATGGCGACAGGCGATGGCCTTCGATAGTCGTCAGCGTTTGGACGAGATCAGGTGCCCGACCTTGGTGATCGCGGCGGCGAACGATGACGCCGTTCCGTTTCATCACGCCAAGATGCTTCACGATGGGATCATCGGCTCGAAGTTGGTCGTGATCGCGGACGCCGATCACGCCCTGGTGTGGGCCAAGCCGGAAGAGCTCTTGCGGGTGAGCGAGGAGTTTCTCCAAGCGTGAAGAGACTCGTACACTCATTGCGGCTATTGCTGATCGCGGTTGGAGTTTGTGCCCTAGTAGGGTGCAAGCGGTCGGAATGGATAAACCGACTCGGAATCGCTATTCCTGTTTCTACGAGCGGCGTGAGCTCGGAGTTCGGCGTGGACACGGCGGTGGTCGAGGTCATGTCGTCTTTCGGCACCAATCCGAGCCAGCTGCACGGCATGGATGCATCGGGCAGGGACATCAAGCTACCCGGAGTCACTGTCGACGTCCCAGCCGCAGAAACGCGCAAGGCCGTGCATGACGCTCGCTTGCGCATGCCCCCCGGCTACTTCGTCTTCGTGCGCGAGATGCGTTTCAATCTGAAGAGTAGACCGGATCTCGTTGCGGTGATGAAAGCCAACGATCAGTTCGCCGTGATCGAGGGCATCGGAACCGACGGGGCGAACTACAACTTGAGGACTAGTGACGTGATCGCTCGTTTGAAGGTTTGGAACGATCAGTTCGGTCTGTTACTGCTAGGGGCTGATGTCGATTGGCTGGAAGCCGAGTTCATACGCGTGCCGCCGAACATGGCCGCATTCGCGGCAGAGGTTTACGAGTTTTGCCCGGACGTCGTCGATCAGGGGACCGAGACGGTCTCGGCCTTGGCTAACGAGATGAGTCGTTCCAATTCCGTCTACCTTTGGTGGGATTGATTTGAATCGATGTGTCGAGGCGAGAGGAAGTCGCTATGCGAACACCGCTCAGTACGATTGGATCGCGCGGAGACGTGCAGCCCTAGCTTACGCTGGCGCTGCAGCTCAGAGCGTATGGTCACTCTGCACGGCTGTGCGTCCCTCAAATGTACGACCAGCACTATTGGTCGCGCCGGGTTTGCGAGCTGGGTATCGGCACGGCGCACGGACCCGGCGGCGCGACGGCAGAGTCATTGAGGGCCGCCCTCGAGCGAACGCTCACCCGAACGGTGACCACTACGGCCCTGGCATTCGCAAAACTCAGCCGACCCGATGGCGCTGACATTGCTGCTCGGGCTTTGATGGACCTCGAGGGCGCGTCCTGATCGAAGCGCCGGTGGGTGCTTCACCATGAGCCAGGGTCTCGCGACGCCCAGCGAAATCCTGGCGCGCGCAGGATCCTGCGCTGGTTTTGCCAGGGCTTCCGAGTTCAAACTGAGGTCATGAACGTCACGAGCCTGATCGACGCCATGGTGCGGCAGACGAGCGTGCTGCTGGCGCAGTTGGCCACGAGCGGGGGTGGGCGGGCACAGCTGGCCAACACAGCGAATCAGGTGTTCTTGGACCTCGTGGGCTCGCTTAGGGAGCAGGGTCTCGGCAGTCGTGTGATTGCCGACATGTTTGGGCTCGCGCTGCGGACCTATCAAGAGCGCGTACGCAAGCTCTCCGAGAGCCGCACGATTCGCGGCAAGTCGCTGTGGGAGGCCGTGCGCGACCACATCGAGCTGCAGGGACCGATTCTGCGCGCCGATGTGTTGCAGCGCTTTCGGTACGACGACGTCGAGAGCGTGCGCGGCGTGCTGCGTGACTTGACCCACGCGGGGCTCGTTTATCGAACGGGGCGCGGTGACGCGGTCACTTATCGCGCGCTCGAGCGCGAGCAACTGACGAAGCTTGCCGCGCAGTCCGAAGAGTCGCTGCTCAACGTGGTGCACATCGCAGTTCAGCAACGCGGACCTTTGAGTCGAGCAGAGTTGTGCGCCACGACCGCGTTAGCCGAGGATGCGCTCGGTCACGCTCTCGACGCTCTTTTGGAGCGCGAGCTCATTCGGCGTGAGGGGACGGGTTCGGATGAACGGTTCAGCAGT
Source organism: Polyangiaceae bacterium (assembly GCA_036263015.1). Taxonomy (GTDB): domain Bacteria; phylum Myxococcota_A; class Polyangia; order Polyangiales; family Polyangiaceae; genus SZUA-265. The sequence continues at coordinate 22,799 of DATAHU010000118.1, forward strand.
GACGGTTGCGCGCTGCCTTACAACGACCCCAAGGGCTGGGAGGCGGCGGTCTTCGACCACTATCAAGCGTTGGTAGGAGCACTCTGCGCCAAACTCGAGTTGGGGACTCGCGGTGCCGATCTGGCGGACGTGATTGGGGGCAGTACTTTTGGTTTCGAGGTATGGCCGGGGCACCCGAACTACGACGAGGTTCGAGGTCTCTTGAAGTCATTCCGAACGACTTGCGGTGACTTGAGGGCGCGCGTGGCCGACCACAATCGCAGTTGCGTAGCGCCCGTAGAGCGCGAACGGGTGATCACTTACTTTGGTCAAAATGTCTTGAGTGAAATTGTCGAAGAGCAGAACGATGAAACTTGAAAGATGTCTGTCCGCTTTGGTGGCGCTCGCAATCCTCTCGAGCTGCGGCGCAAGTTCTACTTCCGGCTCCAACTCCGGGGGCAATCCCGGAAGTGAGACGCACTGGCTCGCCGAATGCAGCAGCGATTCCGAATGTGGCAACCTCAGTTGCTACTGCGGATTGTGCACGCGCGCCTGTGATGATGCCGCGCAATGCGTAAACCCAGGCGTGCAAATCGAAGCGCAATGCGTGCCGCGCGGCGCTCTCGAAATGGAATGCGAGACGAGTGCGCCGCGCAAGCTGTGTGCGCCGCCCGATTCGGTCGAAATGCCCGAGACATCCACGCTGCCGGTCGATGGAGGCGACGCGACACCGACGTCAATCACCGTGGACGCGGGGAGCAATTCCTCGGATTCACCTGACGCAGGCATAGACCCAACGCCGATCGCCATTTGTGATGGCAGCGACGATCTGCGACTGGTCGCGCAATCGGCGGGTGGCGGGCCGACCTCACCCGAACAGTACTTCACGACTCACTACGGTTCGTCGCTCGTCATCGACGGCCACTGTCACTTCTGGGTGAACAGTAATGGACAGTTGAAAGAAGGCCAAATCGAAGATCAGAGTGTTCTCGAAGCGTATCAAGCGACGTCCTATGGCAGATTGGCGCGCTTCCACGATTTCACGCCCGTGTCGAACTGTTCTGACGCTGGGTCCACCTTCATTTGGGACCCGCAGGGTTCGATCGCGGCCTCGACCTGCGGCGTTACAGAGGATCAGGCCCCGCCAGGCTGGCTGGATGTGTTCAGCGGGGTCAGTCAACTGACGGCTGACTTGACGACGTTCGCAAAGGCCAGCGCGGGCCCTCTGCGCGTCGCCTTCGACAAACCCATGGCATCTGCCACCGGGGCAACGCCTTGGCCCTTCGATTGGGACCCGCTCCCCCTGTTACCCACGGACCCGCAAGCCGCCTTTGGCGTCCCAGACATCCTGGTTCCAGCTGGTCGCGACGCGGAGTCGCTTCGAAGCGTGCTCATGTACGGCAGGGTGCAGTTTGCCCTGCCTGCCGGCGCTGGCAATGCCACCAGCGTAGACCTCTACGCTCGCGACGAGCTGCCGTCAGAGTTGGCGTCCCGTTTGACCCATATCACGACGGGCACTTACTCGAACCCCGAGCTGGTCGGGCAAGAATGCACGTCTTCCGCTGATTGCTCTCGGTTCATTTGCACCGCGAAACCGGATGGGAGTGCCGAATGCGGTTCGTGCATCCTGCCCGACGACGCCGAGCATCTCTGCCACTCGAACGACGACTGTTGCGATGGCCTGTTCTGCTGTGTCGACTGCGGCGATCGAACGGGGTCTTGTGTGCTGGCAGAGGATCCGTGCGCCACGTGCGTAGAGATCGGAGGCACGTGGTCAGCCGCGTCGCACGAGTGCGTTAGCCCCGCGAACTGCACAACCGCTTGCGTCAGCGCAGAGTGCCCCGGGCCATGTTCCGAAGAGAACTGCGCAGGCTGCCTGCTTCAAGGTGAATGCCTATTCGCGGAATGCGATTGGGATTCCACGAACGGCCAATGCTCCTCTGCCTCGGACGTCGCAGCCGAGCCCTGTGCTATCGATGCAACCGATCCATCACTGCCCGGGGTCAGCATTCACTTGGAAGCAGACAAGTGCGTCTTCGCGACGGGTGAGGGCGGCCAGTTCCGCTACAGCGTGAAGTTGGAGCAGGCCGAGTCCTTCAGCGCGGAAGCCGCCAATTCCGCTTGCTTCGATCCGACTCTGCTCGACTCTTGGATCGACTTTCGGATCGACGGGGACATGGTAAGTTACTGTCCCAAGTGCGACGTGGGCTTGTGTCCACCCAGGGACGCAGTGGACGTCGCATTGGATCCCGCGACGTCGAGTCAGATCATCGACTGGCCGGGGCTCGAGTGGGGCGGACCGTCTGACACCGGCAACGTGCCCGAAGGCGAATTCCCTCCGGGTCAGTACACGGCTTGGGTCGAACTCAACTTGCCAGGCCTTGGATCGGTCAGAGCGGAGTTGCCCGTCGAAGTGAAGTGAGCCCTCAGTGTTGAACACGACGGCGGTTCCGC
>DATAHU010000119.1:0-32203 GCA_036263015.1 Polyangiaceae bacterium
GCTGGTCCCGCGCCAGGCAGCTTGGCTCAAAGCTCGAGTATCGCGACGATCTCGCGGCGATTGCTCGGCAATTGAGTGGCCCGGAGGCGGCCTTGGCCCAACTTTCCAAAAGCTTCGAGCAGCTTGGGCAAGTCATCGACGATCTTTTCGTCGTTGAGTTTCATCGTGAAGACGATGGCGCGCAGGTGGGGGCGTAGCCACTTGCACAAGCGCTGCAGATAGCGCAGCGCGACGTGGGGCGCCAAGTTGGCGTCGCAGAACAGCCATTGCACGCGCTCGGGCAACTGTTCACGTTTGACGGCTCCGACGGGCAACGCGATGTGGCTGAAGCTACCAGTGCTTTCGATTTGAGCGAGGCCGGGTGCCATCTCTGCGGGGTCGATGCCGGTCACGTGAAGACCGCGCTCCAGCAATGCAACGATCGCTCCGCCCGGCGCACATCCGACTTCCACGGCGTAGTCGCCACGTTCCAGCTCTAGGCCCGCCCAAGTGATAGCTTCGACCAACTTACCGTACGCTCTCGACGGTGCGTGTGCTGGCGGCTCCACCGCGCGAGTTGCACCTGCGATTGGCGCGCCGATCTGCCGAGAGCGATGGAAACCGACGAACCACGGTTCGGCGGCATCGGACGACAGGATCACGTCGATCGTCCAGTCAGGGCGTTGGCGCGGCGCGCTGAAGCGGCCTGGAGCCAATGCGCGCAATTGTTCGTCGAGCTCTGCCGAGCGCGAATCGATTTCCGCCGTCGCGGGCTCGCGTGAATAGACCCACAGCCCCAGTGCCGCCGGCCACTGCTCGAGCAAGGCTAACACTTCGGCGGCGGACTGAGCTTTGCCGAGCGAGAATCCCCAATGCCTCGCAAACACAGCCTGCGTGCTGAACGCGGGGGTCAGCGCCTGGGGGCTCTTGAAGGTGTACAGGCCTGGGCGCGAAAACGCGAAGCGCAAATCGGGATGCGCTCGCTCGAACTGTCGTTTGAGCCAAGGCGCCGAACTCGACTCGGCGAGAGCGAACACGAAGCGCGGCGCTTCGATCGGGAGGTTGCCGAACACGAGGCTCTTCTACACGCCGAACGTCGGATGGAAAAGGACTTCGGTGAGTCGGAGGGCGAGCAGCCTGTGGCGAAAGTCGGACCGAGTCCAGCGGGAGCGCGGCGTGCGTAGATGCTAGGAGCGAACCCTAACAATACTGCTGCTATTTGAGGGGTGAGTCGACAACGCAGATGCGCGCGCCCCGCCCTGCTGGAGACGGGAGACTCTTGCCACAGGCTGCTAGGCGCAGGGTCAGCGCCAAACGCCTGGCAGGGCTGAACGTGCGGCAGCTGGAGTCATGGCATCACACAGGGCGGCTGGTGATCTCCGCACGACTGGTTCACGTCCGTGATCCAACCCATACAACAGGCGTCGGTTCCTCCTGGGCGCCCGCCGCAGCCCGTACCGCCACAGATTCCGCAGCTGGCTGCGCAGCACACTGCATCACGCGAGACTCCAGTGCTGCACTCCGGATCTCCAGAGACCCAAATAACCTGATTGGTGGGTGTGGTTATTTCTGCGCGACCATTGTCGCGCAGGACGAGATACGAGTTCGGGTGCCCCGAGGTCCGGCTGTTCCAACGCGGGGTTCCACCGGCATCTCGGAGGACGAGATTTCCAGTGGTTTCCATCCTGGCGTAGCCCGGCGAGGAGACGGCGTGCGAGGACCACATCATCGTCGTCCCGCGATACAGGACCAAGTTACCGTCCGTCTGGTACTTCAGGCTGTATCGCGCGTCGCTGGAGCCGAGCTGTTGATTCGGGTCCAGCCTTTGGCCCGCCTGCAGTACGTTTGGCGACGGGTCTGGAGGAATTGCAGTCCCGCTTGCGGGGGGAATCGGCACTGCGTCCAGCGCTGCGCCCTGGCTGTCTACTGAACTCGGTGCCGCGTCGGGCGCGGCTTGATCGAAGTCCCCGCAACCCACGACTGTGAAGATTGCCGTCACAAGTAAACACGAAACGTGCGATCGCAGCATGCCAATCCTCCCTCGAGTCGAGCATTGCCCGGGTGAGCGCGAGGATGTACCCAGCTGAGAGTTGGGTCAAGCTGGCTTTTGCGCGTCTGACGGTGAAAATCATTTCACGCATTTAACGTTCGCAGATCTGCCATGGATCCGCGAATCAGCGCTCGATTTGGGGACCTCGGTTCAGCCCAAGTCGAAGACCAAAATCTCGGCGAGCGAAACCGCCTGCACCTTCAACGAGGGTTCGTCCGAGACTGCAAGTCCGTCACCGGCTTCCAGCGTGGTATCGCCTACGAGCACGCGACCGCGTGCAACTTGCAACCAGCCGTAGCCGTGGGCTAGCGGGATCTCGAGCGTTTGGCCGTCCGTTGGCCGCCCCGCGTAGACACTCGCGTCTGCATGGATGAGCACGCTGCCGGCTCGCGCATCCGGGGTGGCTACTGGTACAAGGTTACCGTTCAGCTGGCTGTCGAACGATTTCTGTTCGTAGCTCGGTTGCATGCCACGCTTGTTTGGCAGCAACCAGATTTGTAGAAAGTGAACGTCTTCGGATTGCGAGCCGTTGAACTCGCTGTGCACCACGCCCGTGCCAGCGCTCATGCGCTGGACGTCACCGGGGCGGATGGTCGAGCCATTTTTCATGGAGTCTTTGTGCTGCAGGCTGCCATCGAGCACGTAGGAGATGATCTCCATGTCGCGGTGCGGGTGTGCGCCAAAGCCTCTACCCGGCTGCACGCGGTCCTCGTTGATCACCCGCAAGGCGCGGAAGCCCATGTGCTCACTGTCGTAGTAGTCTGCGAAGGAAAACGTGTGCCGAGAATGCAACCAGCCGTGATCGGCAAGGCCACGTTCTGCGCTGCGTCGAATAATCTGCATCGGCAGACTATTGGTCGTCTCCGCTCGATTGGCAACGGAGCCGTTCCGCGATACACGCCGAGCCCCGTGCGATGCGCTCGGCCCTCACGCTAACAGTATTTCGCCTTGGGCGTTCCGGCGTTGGCGCGGCGGGTTGCGTTTGGGCGCTGGCCGGATGCGTCTCCCTAGAACCAGCGCCCGACCTCGTCGTATCGGCGTCGAACGCGCCTGGCACCTTGGCTGCCGACGCGAATTCGACGCCGGGCGGCATGGCGACTTCGATCGGCGGCGTGCCAGCTGACTCATAGCATCGAATCGGAGCGACCCGCGCGCAGAGACGCCTACCGGCGGTTCCTCGGGTCGTGGACCAAGTGAACGAGCGGGCAGCTCGACCCGCCGCTGCCGTATCCCCGAGAACTCGACGAACCGGAGTTCGACTTTGCAGGCGTGCACGTGCGCTGGGCAAAGGACTCCAACTTAGAGCAATCGGACGTGTACGACTACTTGCTGCGTTGGGAGACTTTGGATGCGAACCGCGACATGGCGCAGAGCCCCGTGCCGCCACCGAGTGAACTTCGCCTCTACGGGTTTCCCAAGCCTTGATGCAGACCTGGTGGTCGTTGTGCTGCGCGCTCGACTTTGCGTGGCATTGTCGATAGCCTCCCCGAGGTGTCGATCTTGGTCTTGTCGCGCGCCGATCTCGAGGGAATGATCGAAATGCGCGAGGCCAGCGACGCGATGGCGGTGGCCTTCGGCGCGCTTTCCGAAGGGCGCGCCGTCGCGCCCGAGCGCATGCATTTGGACGTCGCGGGCCAGGGCAAGACATTGCTCATGGGAGCCCACGTTCCTGGCCTTGGGTTGGCCACGAAGATCGTGTCCTACTTTGCCGGTAATACGGGTCTAGGATTACCGGCCGCAAATGGAGTGGTCAGTGTACTCGACGAGCAGACGGGGTGCGTCAGAGCGCTCTGTGACGGCACTTACTTGACGCGCTTGCGCACCGCGGCGGGGACTTGTCTGGCAACGCGCTTGCTCGCTCGCGCCGATGCCTGTGTCGGTGCCTTGATTGGAATTGGCGGGCAAGCGCCGCTGCAACTGGAAGCGATGGCTGCCGCGCGTGACTTGACGCGGATCAACGTCTTTGCGCGCAATCGCGACAAGGGGAAGAACTTCATAGCATCGAGCCAGAGCCGTGTAGGGGTCGAGTTGGTGTTGATGGATGAAGTGAACGACGCCGTGAAGCACGCGGACATCGTCGTGTGCGCAACGAACTCGGCATCGCCCGTGTTCCGGTCGAGCAGTTTGAAGGAAGGCGCCCATGTAAATGGCATTGGCAGCTTCACCCCAGCCATGTGCGAAGTGGATAGCGACTTGATCGCGCGTGCACGCATCTTCGTGGATTCGGTGGCCGGCGCTGCATCGGAAGCGGGAGAACTCATGCTCGGGCTCGAACGAGGCTATACCCAGCGCGCCGACTGGACGGAGATCGGCCGAGTCGCCTCCGGCATTTCGCCGGGCCGCCGCAGCGCGAAAGAAATCACTTTCTACAAGTCCGTTGGTCACGCAGTGCAAGATGTCGCGATTGCGCGCTTGGCCTTGCAGCGCGCCATGGAGCTCGGGCGGGGCACGCGCATCGAACTATGAACAACCTCCGACCATGACCACGCTCGACCCTGCGCACCGAACTCACACCCCGCTGACCGCTTCGTTACCGGCGGGTTGGCATCGATTCACGTGCATCGACGCTCACACTGGCGGCGAGCCGCTCAGAGTGATCACCTCCGGCTTTCCCGAGCCCCCGGGCAAGACCATGCTCGAAAAGCGAGCGTTCCTTCTCGAGCACTGCGATCATCTGCGCAGAGCGTTGATGCACGAACCGCGCGGACACGCGGACATGTACGGCTGCTTGCCGACCGCGCCCGTCAGCGAGGACGGCGATCTCGGCGTGTTGTTCATGCACAACGAGGGCTACAGCACCATGTGCGGGCACGGGATTATCGCAATCGTCAAAGTCGGCCTCGATTGTGGCTTGTTCAGTCCGCGCCACGGCCTGGACAGCATCCGGATCGACACGCCGGCGGGGCGGGTCACCGCGCGAGCCGAGTGCAGCGAGGGGCAAGTTCGGCGTGTTCTGTTTCGCAACGTGCCCTCGTTCGCGCTCGAACTCGGCCGCCTCGTCGATGTTCCCCAGCTCGGATCGGTCAGCGTCGACATCGGCTTCGGCGGCGCGTTCTACGCCTACGTCGACGGGGCGGCGTTGGGTCTGGTCCCGGACGAGCCCAGGCCGTTGATCGACGCCGGGATGCGCATCAAGCGCGCCGTGGCCGCGAGCTGCAAGATCGTTCACCCTTCGGGCGATCCGGATCTGAACTTCCTGTATGGCACGATCTTCACTTGGGCCAGCCGCGCCGGGACTGGCGCCGACGAAGTCCATAGTCGCAATGTTTGCATCTTCGCAGAAGGCGAAGTCGACCGTTCACCTACTGGAACCGGTGTCAGTGGGCGTGCCGCCATCTTGCACGCCAAGGGAGAGCTAGCGTTGGGACGAAGCATCACCATCGAGAGCATCGTCAAGAGCCGGTTCAGCGTTTCTGCCGTGGAGGCCCTGCAGATCGGCGCAGTCGTTGCCATCGTTCCCGAAGTCGGCGGTACCGCGCACGTCACTGGGCGTCATGAGTTCTTGGTCGATCCTGCGGATCCATTTGCGCACGGCTTCTTTCTCCGTTAGCAGAGGGATGTCTCGAGTTTGAACGGGACGCCCCCTAGCCCCCTTATGCGACGCGCCTGGTACGTGAACTTGGACGCGGAGCTCGAACTCGCAAGCCAGGGCCCGTACCAGTCACGCAGGGCGATCGCGGGACAGATCGCCGAGCGCCGCGAGTTGCTGCAGATGTTAACTCGTGACGAGCCGTTGCTCTACCCCGGCCAGCCCTTTCGGGCGCACGATTTCGACGTCGTGCTGCCCTGGTGTCCTACGCCGTGCGCGCTCGAGTGGCTGTCACAGATGAGCGCGCGCACGCCGCAGGCGCCGTCTGTCGACGTGCTTCGCACCGTCAACCGCCGCACCTTTTTGTTTTCGTTGGGGATCGGTCTCGCCGGCCGCCGTTGGCTCTCACCGGGAGACGATCCGGCGTGGCTCGCCAGCCCACCCGACGGAGTCGAGTACTGGCGGCTCAAGCGCGAATTCGGATTTGCCGCCAAAGGGCAACGCGTCTTTCGTTGTCCGGGAAGTGCCGATGATTGGCGCTGGGTGCACGACTCGCTGCGCAAGGGCGGCGTTCTGTGCGAGCCGAACGTGCAGATCGTCGAAGAGTACTCGGCCCACGGCTACATCGATCGCGACAGCGAAATCCTCGGTCAAACCTGCCGCCAAGTTTGCGACGATCGAGGTCGAGTGTTGCGAGTCGAGCCGCTGCTAGAGGACAGCCGGCTGTTGAGCGGCATTCAACGCGACTTGGCAGCGGCCCTTCGCGGGGCCGGTTATTTCGGCCCGTTCGGTTTCGATGCTTTCAGCTTCGCGTGCCAAAACGGGCTCGAAATGAATTTGCTGTCGGACGTCAACGCACGGTTCACTTTGGGATGGTCGGTGGGGATGGCGGGCAACCGCGACGCCGCTTTAGACGCCTACGCGCGAAACAGAGATAAATCCGTCTGAGTGCAAAAATGCTACCCCGACCGGATATCTGCTTATCATTATTCGCTTCGTGCCTGTCCGTGCCACGGGGCGTCACAGTTTGCCTGGCCCGCCTCCACTGCGGGTGCGGCGTTAGCTTCTGACGCACCCTCGTGCCGCGAAGGAAACTCGAAACACATGAAAACTACTTACACGCGATTGTCAGTCCTTCTGTTCTTGGGGGTCCAGCTTGCGGCCTGCGGGTCCGACTCGACCGACGAAACAGGCACCTCGAAGATCGACGGCAGCGGCGATGGCGGCGCGCAAGCCTCCGCCTCGAGCTCCAGTTCGGACAATCCATTCGCTGGTCCTGGTACCAAGCCAACTACCTCTTCATCGACCGGCACTGGTCCGAACGGTTCGGGTCCCAGCACCTCGCCGAACGGTGGCACCGGTGGCGACGGCACGGGCGGCGATGGCAACACCAGCCCTGACGGAACCGGCACGGCGCCGGGCCCGATGTCGACCGCGTCGCCCGACAACTCCGCGCTCTGTCCCGCGACCGCTCCGATGAGAGGCGATTCGTGTGATCCCGCAGCCGGCACCTGCAACTATTCGACGGCCGATTGCACTTGTCGCATGGGCTTCGGTGGCGGTGGTGGCGGTGGCTTCTTTGGTGGCGCAGCCGCCGACGCCGGTGCAGCGCCTTCGGCCAGCACCACCGAAACCGGAACTTGGAATTGCCAAGCTCCGCCGCGCACGGGCGAATGTCCCGCGACGTTGCCGACCGATGGTGACACCTGTGACGTGCCCGCGCAGACCCCCTGCGACTACGACCAAGACACCTGCGTCTGCGGTGGCGGTGGCGGTTTCGGCGGTGGCGGTTTCGGCGGTGGCGGTGGCGCAGTCACGTGGAATTGCACCGGTGGCCAGCAAGCTGGCGGCGCGGACGGTGGGACTACCCCAACGCAGCCCGCACAGACCTGCCCCGACGCAGCGCCGACCGATGGTGACACCTGCAATGTCTCGGGTCGTTTGACCTGCACTTACGACACACTCGACTGCCGTTGCCCCCGCGCCGGTGGCGGTGGCGGTGGCGGCTTTGGTGGTGGCGGCGGTGGCGGCACTCGCGCTTGGACCTGCAACGACAACACCATGGGCCCCACCCAACCCGGTCCGGCCATGGACGCCGGCGCCGCGGTGACTCCGATGTGCCCAGCAGAGGCGCCCGCCGATGGTGATACCTGCGACATGCCGCGAGGTTCGGACTGCGCTTACGCCGACGTTCAATGCAGTTGCAACGGCTTCGGTGGCAACCGCACCTGGGGCTGCGACCCGACGGCGACAGCGATGGACGCGAGTATCGCGCCCCCGCCCCCGCCTCCGCCCGCCGACGTCGATGCGGGCTCGGCTGACGCAGCTCCTTGAGCGGGCGCAAAAGTCTTGGCCGTGAGCGCTAGCGCGGGCAGATTGCCCGCGTGCGCTACGAAGCCATAGCAATGGTGCTGGTCGCGATCATCGGGACCAGCACCAATTCATTTGCGCGTGAACGAGAGTGGCACGTCGGAGGATCCGCGGGCGCAGAGCTCGACCCTGCCCACGAGGTCGCGCCGCTGCTCGGCCTCCAGGCAGGATACGGAGTCTTGGATGCGGTCGACGCTCGAGCTGAAGTGTTCGGCGCGTATCGACCCAAACATCCGCATGTGGATCTCGGCGCGTTGCTCGGGCTGAACTTGAAGTTCGACGTCACGCGCTGGGTTCCATTCGTTGGCGTCGCCGTCGGCGCCCAGAGCGCACTCGATGCGTCCGAGTTGGCGGCATTGATCGTGCCGGCAGTCGGCGTCGATTACCTCGTCAGCCGTGATTGGTCGTGGGGGCTCGAGTATCGCCCGGCGTTGCTCCTGTCGGCGGCGCCGCTCGAACTCGAGCACCAGTGTCTGTTGCGCTTGGAAAAGCGCTGGGGGTGGTGAGTGAACGAGGGACGTCTTGGCTCGCGATTGGGGCGACCGCCTTGCTGCGCGCGCTGGTTCGTGAGCGCCGGTTGGCTGCTGCTCGCCTGTAATCCGGGACCCGCACCGCCCGGCTCGCTGACGGCCCCGTCGGCACCGAGCTCGAGCCTGGGGCCGAGCGTCGAACTCGCCCCTGTCGACGGTGCTTGGGTCGACGAGCTGCGCGTTGCGGATTACGCGACGGCCGCGGCACTGTTCGATGCGCGTCACGTCGAGCCGCGCGAGCCGAGCTTGAGGTTCGTACGCGCTCGTATCGCATTCGAGTTGGAACAACATGCTCGGGTGCTCGAACTGACGCAGGACTTGGAGCGCGAGCTGCCGCTGTTCGGCGCCGAGATCCGTCACATGCGTTTGCTGTCGCGAGCGAACGCCGCCCCCGATCTCGGCACGGCAGACGAACTGGCTGCTTCGGAGCTGGTGGCCGAGCGCCTTCACGCCGCTGAGATCTACGTCAGGCTCGGCGCGACCGAGCGCGCCAACGCCATCCTGACGGCGCTGATCTCGAAAAACGACTTGGCCGCCTCCTGGCGTGCGCGGGCCCGCCGCTTGCGAGCTGATATCGCGCGCGACGCTGGCAAAGCGGCAGAGCGCAGCGTGGACTTGACGTGGCTGGCGCTCGAAGCGCCGCTCGAGAGCGCCTCGATGGGCGCCGATCTCGAACTCGAAGCAGTGCGCGGGGCGCCGCTGACCAAAGCCGAGCGCTTTCGGCGCACCGAGGCATTTGCCAGCGGCGGTCGCGTGAGCGCGACGGAGGACGAGGCCGTGCGCTTGAAGAGCGCCCCGGGCAGCGAAATCGCGGAGACGGATCTGCTGCGCGCGCGGGCTTGGGCGCACTTCAAGTCACGCAGTTACTCCACCGCCGCTGATCTGTTCGCGCGTTCGGCACAGGGCTCGCTGCGCTACCGCACCCAGGATTCGTTCTACGCGGCGCGCTCCTTGTCGCGGGCAAACAAGGATGACGTAGCGATCCAACGCTATCTCGACTTGATTCAGAAGAATCAGTCGTCCGCGTTCGCCGAGGAGGCCCAATACTTGGTGGCGCGACTGCAGCTGTTGCTCGGCCAATGGCAACGCGCCACCGAATCGGCGCAGACTTACCTGACGCGCTTTGCGCGCGATGGGCGCTTCGTGGATGCGGCACGACACGTGTTCGTGATCGGTAGCTTCGCGCTACATCGCCCTGAGGATGCCGAGCGAAGCTTGCGGCGTTTGCTGGCTGGTGAAGACAAACCGCGCGAGCACGCGCGTTTGACCGAGTTGCTCGGGGTAGCACTGGCAGAGCAGGGGCGAACGAGCGAAGCCATCGAGCAATTCAAGAGCACGATCGGCGCGCAACCGCTGTCCTTCGCGGCGCTGGCCGCGAGCGCGCGCTTGGCGGCACTCGACGCCCCAGCGGCCCCAGCGATCGCCAGCGATGGCGAAGCGACCCAAGCTTTTGCGCCGCTCGCGCTGCAATTGCCGCAAAAAGTGAACTTTCTGTTCGAACTCGGTTTGGACGCTGACGTCGAGCGTGAGATTGAGGACCAGACGCAGGCGCTCGAACGCGCTCATTCGCCGCGCGGCTCGGAGGCTCTGTGCCAAGCTTATGCTGCGCTCGCGCCCGCTCGCGCCCGCTACCGCTATGCGCAACGGGTCGTGCGCGAGCGAGTGTTGCAACACGCGATTGAACCCGGGACGCGTTGGCTCTGGGAGTGCATTTACCCGTCGCCCTACATCGAAGCGGCTACTGGGGCGGCTGGCGCAGGGCAAGTGCCGCTCGATTTGATCTACTCGGTGGTGCGCCAAGAGAGCGCGTTCGATCCGAGCGCTGGCTCTGCCGTGGGCGCGCGCGGCTTGATGCAGCTCATGCCGGAGACGGCGACGCACTTGGCCAAGGATCTCGGCCTGGAGTTTCAAGTCGCGGATCTGGCCAACCCGCGCGTGAACTTGCGCTTGGGCGCATCCTATCTCGGCATGCTCTTACGTCGTTTCGTCAACCCGGCGCTCGCGGCCGCGGCTTACAATGCCGGCCCCGCTGCGCTCAATCGCTGGCTCGACGTCGGACATGGCCTGCCTCTCGATCTGTTCGTCGCGTTCATCCCGTACGCTGAGACTCGCGAATACGTCGAACGCGTGATGGGCAACTGGGCGCGCTACAGTTACTTGCGCGGCGGCAGTGACGCTCTGCCTGCCTTGGCGCTCGAACTCCCTCAACACCGCGACGACGATCCCGAGCAATACTGAGAACGCGCGCTGGCGCCTCAGCGGTCGTTCGGATGGGTTTGCAGGTAGCGTTCGAGCTCGTCGTTGAGCTTCTCGGTGTTGTCTTCGGACGCCCAGTACTGGTCCATGGCAGCGCTGGTCGCCTCGGCCAAGGCGCGCTCCAAGGTCTTTTCGTTGACTTGATCTTCGGGGATCTGTCGCCAAGCCCCACCCGAGCCTTTGACCAACATCGCGCCGCTCGGAGCGTTCACGCGAAACCCCAACACCACGTCGTAGCGCGCGAAGTTACCGTCGATGCTGTTGTAGAAAGTGACGTCACAACGCCGCACCTCGGCCTGCACCTTCAACACCGGGCCGTGTCCAGCGCTGACTCGCGTCAGGCGCGCCTGCAGCTGAGCCTTGGCGTCGGGCAACAATGCTTGAGGGTAGGTGAGCTCGTCTCCGCGATCGAGGGACACCATTTCCGCGAATCGGTCGAACAGCTTCTTGCGCGAGTCCGTCAATTGCAGCTCGAAGGAGCGGCCGTTGACTTTGGTCTCGGGATACTCGACGCCGCTGGCGCTGTTCGTGCAGCAGGGGGCGAGTCCTGCCGTGCCGAGAAGCAAACAAAGTCGAACACAGATCGCTACGAAGCGTTTGCCCGGCGCTGACATCCGAGCATTGTCGTTGTCTCGGGCTCGCACGGCAAGCGCGAGTTACGGTTCGTCGCACTCCGCATGGCGATGCGGCTCGACGCGACCGCGCCAGCGCTTACAACGGGTGCGCGCGAAACGCAGAGCTCAATACCTCGCCCGCGCTGCGATCGAGCGGCGAGAATCCCCATTCGGGCTCCTGCGACGTATCGAACCTATCGCAGTACATGCGCCAAGCGAAGAACCCGACGAACCAGGGTTCATCGGCAAAGCTACTGAGCAGCGCAGCATAGGCGTCGGCTTGTTCCTCGGGGGCTAACACGACGCCGTTCAACGCTTCGGGCCACTCCCAGGGCTTGAGCGCCGGATCTTTGCGATTCGTGTAGCCCATTTCGGTGAACAACACCGGCTTGCCCCAGACCTCGGATAGAGCGCGCATGTCGCTTTTCACGCGATCCGCGCCAGCGCGCAGTTCCGTGATGCTCGCGCCCGCTTTGGTCGCTAATGGGAAAAATGCGTTGATCCCGATGTAGTCGAGATCCCCCCAGATGACGGTGTTCTTCGCGTCGTCCCAATTCGCGCCGTAGGTCAGCGGCCCTGTGTAAACCTTTCTCACGTCGTGGATGATTGACTCGAAGCTCGCCGCGCGGGTGGTCGTGACCCAGGAGCGCAGCTCGACCCCGACGCTGAACAAGTCCACGTGCGCAGCCTCGGCGACTTTGGCCCAGCTCAAGGCGAAACTGCGGTAAGCCTCTGCCCAAGTTTGCCACTGGGCGTCGCTCTCGAACTCGATTTCGCCACGCCATCCTCCGGTCTCGATCCACAAGTGAGGGACCAGCATCACTTTCAAACCCAGAGCGTGGGCTTGCGCGACGGCGTGCAGGATGTTCTTGCGATTCCGAGCAAACGGGGCTTCGAAGTCGAGATCGATGCCCGAGGGCGATAGATCCCAAATCCTGCCGAAAGGAGTCAGGCTGACCCAATTGCCGCCCATGCGTCGCACTTGCTTGAAGGCGCCGCGTGAGCTCGCAGTTCCGTAGCCGCGGTCGGGGTGATAGTTCGACTCGATGGGGCCGACGGTGAGGCCGCGAATCGGGCCAAGCAACGCTGCTTGCTCTACAGCCGTACCCAGGTTCGACTGTTCACTAGACTCGGCTTGAAGTGAACTCTGCCACAGGAGCAGCATGCAGAGCAGGGCGGCCCTTGCCGGACGACGAGCGCTCACCGCTTCTGCACCGCCACTTCGTCGAAGAGTTCACTCAAGAGCTTCGCGTTCACATCGCCAATGCGCTCTACGACGCGTTGGGCGCCGGTGTGTTCGAGGCGCTCTTTTGGGTAGGAATGGGCGATGGCGATGGTGGTGAGGCCAGCCGCGAGTGCTGCGGCGATGCCGTCCACGGAGTCTTCGAACACGATGCCTTGGGCTCGCACGTCAGTGACGCCGAGGCGTTCGAGGGCGCTGATCCCCTTGTGGTAGCCTTGCGGATCGGGTTTGCAGCGCGGTGCGTCTTCAGCCGAGATGATCGCTTGCACCTGGTCGCGCACGCCGAGTACTTCCAAGCCCAATTCGATCTCGTCGCGAAGCGCGCCCGAAACGATCACCACTGGGCCGCGGCTGGCTTGTTCCCGCACCAGCTCCGCAGCACCCGGGAACCCGCGCAGGGCGCCCCGTGCGCGCGCCAAATAGCGCGGCTTCTTGGCCTCGACGAAGCCGCTCACGCTCGATTCGTCGTGAGCCTTACCAAAGCGTTGGAGCACGGTCCGGAAGACGCCGGCGTCGTCCAGTCCCAGATAGTCCTGCCAGTACTCCGACTCGCTGATGCGAATACCGAGTGGGGCGAGCACGTCACAGAATGCCTCCCAATGGACGAGCTCGTCGTCCACGAGTACCCCGTTGTAGTCGAACAAGGTGGCCTGAAACACGCCTCGCTGTTAGAAGTTCTTGGCGTCCTTGTCACGTCGAGTCGTTTTGGGAAGCGCTGAGTAGACGCGGCGGGGAACACCTCGACTGGTACGTAGGCCGGCCGCGTACTGTCAGTTGCGCTGGGCGGCGTCCTGTGCCAGGGTCCCGGCCGCTTCGGAGCTGGCTTAACGAGAATGGTGCATGAGTAAAGGTGATCTGTTGGAAATGGAGGGCGTCATTCAAGACGCTCTCGGCGGTGGGCAGTACACCATCAAGGTCGATCAGGGCGGCGCCGTGGTGCGCGCGCAATTGTCGGGTCGCATGCGGCGCCATCACATTCGCGTGTTGCCTGGGGACCGGGTTCGCGTTGCTGTTTCGCCGTACGATCTTTCGCACGGTCTCATCGTTTACCGCGGCCGCTGACTTCATTTTTTCGCGGTTTACTCGCGGGGCGCGGGTTGGGCTGGTGGCGAGCTTCGGATTGGGGCTCGTCCTCGGGGCTTGCACTTGCGAGGAAGACAAACCGGCGCCCGTCCCGTTTCCAACCCACGTCGCGGATGAATCCCACACGCCGCGTGAAGTGATCGATTCGGAACAGACGGCCTCTGCCGAGCCAAAGCTGCTGTACGTCCCTGACGCTGCAGTCGAGTTGCCAAGCGCAGCGCCGACAGAAACGCTACCGATCGGACCGGTCACGCGCTGCCCGGCAGACATGGTCGACGTACGGGGGCAGTTCTGCATCGACCGCTACGAAGACACGTTGGTCGATATCGCGGAGGCGCGCGTCGTTTCCCCGTACTACGCACCGACCTTCTTCCAGACTCAAAGCGCTTACAAGACGTGGGACAAGTTACGCCACGACTTTGGAACCCCCGAGGTGCAGCTCTTGCCTTTGCCCGAGCCACCGTCCTTCCAGCTCCAAGGCAACTTCGACATCCGTGCCGTAAGTAAACGCGGGGTCACGCCCAACGGCTATTTGAGCGGCATCCTAGCCGAACGGGCCTGCCATAACGCGCACAAGCGCCTGTGCACCGAACTCGAGTGGGTGACTGCCTGTCGAGGCGAGGCCGATCAGCAGTTTCCGTACGGTCCCGATTACCAATCGGGTAAATGCAACGTCTTCAACGGCGCGCACCCAGCCTTGCTGCTGCATGGCAACGCCTCCGAGGGTCACCTCGATCCCCGTCTCAACTACTTCGAACACCATGGCGCGCCGCTGTTGCACGTCACCGGCGCGAGCCCCGAATGCAAGAGCCGCTGGGGTAACGACGCCGTTTACGACATGGTCGGTAATTTGGACGAATGGATCGCAGACGAGGGCGGCGTGTTCCTGGGAGGGTTCTACGCGCGCAACACCCGCGAGGGCTGCGCGTCGCGAATCAGCGCCCATCCGCGCGGCTACTTCGACTACAGCCTGGGCGTGCGCTGTTGCGACTGAGCCCTGCCTTCGGGGACGGCACCCCGAGGCTTGTTCGCAGCGCTCAGCGGTTTTGTTGGCCCGTGTAGGTAGCTGTACCACTATTGGCGGATGCGGCTCGTTTGGCTGTGTTTGCCTTTGCTCGTGGCCTGCTCACAATCGTGGGGCCAGCGACTTTCTGGGCGTTGGTACGGCGAAAGCCTGGTCAATGTCGACACGGAGCGTTTGGCGCAAGCCACGGCCTGGGCGCGCGGTACGAGCTTCGAGTTCTCCGGCTCCAACGTGACGATCGCGATTCCGACGGAGATGCCGCGCTCCGCGTCCTACGAAGTCGTCAAAGGCGACGAACGCAGCGTGACGATTGCGGTGCTGCGCCCTGACGGCCAACGCGACATGGCACGCATGACGTTGCTCAAACCCGACGTCATCCAATGGGACATCGGCGAGCAGCGCGCAGTCATACTACGCCGCATGTGAACGCCCCCAAACGCGAACGAGCCTCGAATGAGACTCGAACGCCCAAGGCGCGAAGCGCTTGGGCGTTTTCTGGGGCGATGATTGGACCAGCCTCGAAAAGGCTGGCAGCCGCTCAGAACAGCGCGCGCAGGTCGATCGCGGCCTGCTTACGTTGCTCCAAGATGCGGTTGACCGCGCGCAACAAGCGCGTCTTGGCCGCACCGGAAATCTTGCCGCCCGACGAAGCGCTCGCGATCAGTCGGGGAGTCACCGTGCGACCGCTGCGCGGCTTCGGCAAATCCGACTTCTTGTCATCGCTCGAAGACTCTTCGCCCTTGGCGCGCTTCTTCGCGAGATACAGCTTGCGGTCCTCGACGCGCAGCGTTTCGATTGCCCGTGAGCTGGACATCACGCGACGGCCGTCGATCTTGTGTTCTTTCAGGAAATCCGCGAATTTACTTGCCATAACCAAACAGAGGATGAGTGTAGAGTCCTACCCTGAGGGCGAAGGGGCGGGAACCTAGCACGACCTTTTGGCGAACGAAAGCTCAGTTGGCGAGCGAAGGCCACAACAGGAAAAAAGGCTGAAATGTCCCTACCGAACCCAGATTTCGTCCGCCAAGCCGCCGCCGCCGTCCGGGCTCGAGCCCCGGCCATCCCAAGCGTCGGGGTCGTGCTCGGGTCTGGATTGGGGGCCTTTGCCGAAGACCTCGAGAGCTCGGTTCAGATTCCTTACGCCGAGATCCCGTATCTGCCGAGTCCCAAGGTCGCGGGCCACGCGGGCACCCTGCATCTGGGGCGCATCGGACAGGTGAGCGTTGCATGTTTACAGGGACGCGTTCACGCCTACGAAGGGCATCCGCTCGAAGACGTCGTGTTCGGCGTGTCGCTCTTGGCGGAGCTCGGCTGCAAGAGCGTGCTTTTGAGCAACGCAGCGGGTGGGATCGCCGATGGCATGCAAGCCGGCGATCTGATGTTGATCACCGATCACTTGAACTTGAGCGGCTCGACCCCGCTGCTTGGCCCCGCGCGCGACGGCATTCCGCGCTTCCTCGACATGACGGCCGCTTATTCGCCCGCGTTACAGCGCTCGGCACGGCGCGCCGCCAATGGGCTGCAGGTCTCGTTGCACGAGGGGGTTTACGCGGGCCTTTTGGGTCCCAGCTACGAAACGCCCGCCGAGATCCGCATGCTGCGCACCTTGGGCGCTTCTGCGGTCGGGATGAGCACCGTCTTGGAAGTGCTCGCCCTGCGCGCGTTGGGCGTCGAAGTGGGGGCGATCAGCTGCATCACGAACTTGGCGGCGGGCTTGGCGGGGCACGTGCTCACGCACGAGGACGTCAAGGAGACGGCCGCGCGCGTCGAAACGACGTTCCGAGCCCTGTTTCGGCGTTGGATTCTGGAAGCGTTCGCGGCCTGAACCCCGCGCCTCAGGTCAGGCTTCACGCGTTCACTGCGCGTCGTTCGCACACACCGGCGGCGTAGGGCACAGACCCCCGGCGCGCTGGTACCACTGGCCGTGAGTGTAGAACAGGATGCCTTTACCGGTCTGAGTGGCCACCCAGATCATCAATGCATCGGCGTAGTAGCAATCTGGCGCAACGCGCACCCAATTGCCGGCTTGCCATTGCCAACGGTTATCCTCCCAGCGCCACTGGCCGTCAGCCCACGCGCACTCTGGATCGGGCTCGGGTTGAACCGTGTCGATGCGCGCCGGCGGTGGCGCCGAGTCGACGGCGATGGGGGCGGCTCCGCCGTTCATCGGATGTTCACCACGCGGGATCTCCCTGAGCGTCGGCGCGCAGCCCAGGCAGCACCCATAGCTCAGGCCCAGCAAGCCAGCCCATCCCAGAGATCGCTTCAGAACCAAGTGAACCATAGCAAGCTCTGGAGCTGAGACCGAATCGCCTCGCCGAAGAACAGCAGCTCGAAGATCCCGAGAATCAAGAACGGCCCGAATGCGATCGTGCCCAGGCCTTGTCCTGGCTCGCTCAGAAGCAGATCCCCTTTGAGCTCGGCCAGGAGCTTCTCGCGTTCCGCGTCGTCGAGCGTTGCCAAGTGCTGGGCTAGAGCGACGCGCTCCTGTTTGATCGCCTCCGGCTCCTCCAACGTGCTGCCCGCGGCCAGCAGTGCGATCGTGACCACCAGGCCTTGAATGGCGCCCGCCAACAGCACGAACAGCGCGCCGGTCCAGCCGAACCACACGCCGGCCAGGGCGAGCAACTTCGCGTCACCGAGCCCCATGCCGTCGCGACCGCGCAGCCAGCGATAACCTACGATGAACAGCAACCACACGACGCCGAAGGTCGCGACGCCCCCGAGCAGACTCTCCTGCCAAGAAATATCGCGCAAAGGCAGCGTCAACAATCCCAGCGCAATGCCGCCCAAAGTGATCGAGTCGGGCAACTCCAAGTGATCCAAGTCGATGAACAGGGCTGCCAACAAGCCGAGCGCCAGCGCGAAATGGACGAAGAACAGTGCGCCCGCGAGCAACAACGGTGTGTCCGGCGCCAACGGCAGCACGATGTCGGTCATCGTCGCCCAGCCGACGAGGCCGCCCAAGAGCTCGACCAACGGATAGCGAACCGCGATCGGCGCACCACAACAGCGAGCCCGCCCGCGCAAGGCGAGCCAACTCAGCACAGGCACGTTGTCCCAAGGCCGGATGCGCTTACCGCAGGCGGGGCACGATGAAGGTGGTGTCGCGATGTTCTCCCCGCGCGGCAGCCGCCAGATCACGACGTTCAAGAAGCTCCCGAACAGGAGCCCTAGGATCACCGCGAATGCTTGCAACCAGGGCGCGGGAACGACGTACAGCGGCACCGGCAGCATCCTAGCAGCACGCGCGGAACTCTCGCCAACTCCCGCGCTCGAAGCCCGCAAGCCCGCCGCCAATCGGGTTTGTTCGACGCAGGCGTCTGCGATTCCAACCGTCGAGCCGAAATTCGGTGGGGTTCCGCAGCGCGTCCGAGCTTTGCTGCGGGCGTCCCGCTCTTGAGCGTCGGTGCGATCCCTGCAGCCGATTTGCCGAGTTCTTGACTCCGTATGGTGCAGCTCGTTGCGAGCAATTCCGACGCGGGTGTCGCTGTTCTGTATTCCGCGCCCCCAGCTGTGCGGACGTAGGTGACACGTCGCCGTCGCTAGGCTAACTGATCACGCGGCCGCGTCTGCCTTGGCGTGTTCACACCGAGCCTGAGCGAGCCGTAAGAGTCATCATGGCGGAAGTCGAACCCGATCCCAACAAGCCACTGCGTGTCGTGGGGCGCTATGCGCTCTACGGCAAGTTGGCGACGGGCGGGATGGCCACCGTTCATTTCGGACGCCTTTTGGGTCCGGTCGGGTTTTCTCGCACCTGCGCGATCAAGCGTCTGCACCCCGAGTTCGCCAAGGATCCGGAGTTCGTCGCGATGTTCCTCGACGAGGCGCGCTTGGCGGCGCGCATCCAGCATCCGAACGTCGTGGCAACGCTCGACGTCGTGGCCATGAACGAGGAACTGTTCCTGGTCATGGACTACGTGCGAGGAGAGTCGTTCTCGCGCATCTTGCGCTCGTCGCGCCGCAAAGGCTTGGAGCTTCCGGAGGGCTTCGTCGGCAGCGTCGTCGCGGGCATGCTGCATGGGCTGCACGCCGCACACGAAGCGACGGATGAACGCGGCGAGCCGCTTCAAGTCGTTCATCGTGACGTATCGCCACAGAACGTTCTGGTCGGTGTGGATGGTGTGCCGCGCGTGCTCGACTTCGGAGTCGCCAAAGCGGCTGCACGCTCGCAGGTAACCCGCGACGGTCAGATGAAGGGCAAGCTCAGCTACATGAGCCCCGAGCAGCTGCAAGGCCAGCGCGTCGATCGCAGGAGTGATATCTTCGCGGCGGGCGTCGTGCTGTGGGAGGCGTTGACGGGGCACCGCTTGTTCACGGGTGAAGACGCGTCACAAGTGCTGACGCGCATCATCTCGGCGCCCGTGCCACGCCCGAGCCAAGTCAATCCTGCGGTGCGCCCAGAGCTCGATGCGCTCGTGCTCAGGGCTTTGGAGAAGAACCCCGCGGCGCGTTACGCGACGAGTCGTGAGTTCGCTATTGCGGTCGAGCAGTGCATGCAGCTGCTCAGTCCGCGTTCGGTGGGCGAATGGGTCGAAGCCGTCGTTGGCGACATCCTGCAGCAGCGCGAGCAGGCGCTGGCCGAGATCGAGAGCATCTCGTCAGTGGGGCACCTGGCAGACTTCAATGATTCCGATCCGCAGTTGATGCGGACGCTGGTGAACACCTGGTCGGGACAGCGTCGCCCCGTGAAGACGCCTGCGGTCAGCGCAATTTCCGGCACGCGTCCGGCGTTCAGCCACGATGAGCCCACGCGCACCTATCAGAGCGCGCCGCCGACGGCTCCCGATATCCCCGCGCTCGACGACAAGACGACCGTCGATGCGCGTTACGAAGACCTCACCCAGCCGGGACAGAAACGCGTCGTCACGGTCGGTAGTGACCCAGAGTTGTTCCGCGCTTCTCCATTGCGCCGCAAGCGCGTCGTGTTTGCCACGTTGGCTTCGTTGATCGTGCTCTTGCTCGGTGTGGTGTTCGCTGCAACCAACGACGGCGACAAGGCCGACCTCAAGTCGGATTCGAAGAAAGCCAAGCCGACGAGCGAGCAGTCAGGCACCCTGCACAATCCGCCGGGCGTCGTCGACCAACCCGCGAGTGCGAACGAGGGCGATCACCCGGAACAGCAAGTTGCCAAGCCCAGCGATCTGCCGAGCGATCAGCCGAGCGACATCAACGACGAAGATGGCGTCAAAGACGATCGGCCCAAGAAGCCCGTACATGGGGGTTCGGGCAAACCCAAGCCACCGCAGCCCCCCCCCGCTTCGAAGAAGTGCGCTCAACCGTGGTCACTCGGCGCTGACGGCGTGCGTCGGATCCGACCCGAGTGTTTGTGAGGCGGGGCGAGCGCAGGATCTCGCTCACCTGTGGGTTCAGCGCACACCGCACCTGAAGCCTTTGCTCGCAATTCTGCCACACCGTCGTGCATCGATTCGAGACGGCCAGGCGTCTGAGTTCGGCGCTCGCTGAAAGCGCCGTGAGCGACAGGTGCGCGCCTTGCTCGGGCTCGCTCGAGCTGCAAACCTCAGCCCTTCGAGCCTCGTTCATCCGGGACGCCTCGTTAATCCTACGACACCATCCAGGAGTAACCGCCGTTGAGCGCACGCAGCCAAGTTCGCAAGCCTTCGCCCGCTATTCTCGTTCGCTTCGCGCTCGCCCCTGCCACGGTCGCCTATAGCTTGTTCACCTCGTTCGCGGTGACCGCCAACGCGCAAGATTACTGTCCGTCGGGCACCGTCGAGTGCGGCGACGGTTGTATGCCAGCGGGGGCTGTGTGTTGTGGCGTTGCCGGTTACTGCAACGCTGGCGAGTCGTGCGGCACGAATGGTTGTCTCAGTGGAGGTAGCGGGCCTGAGGTAGCGCCGGGCGCTTCGTGCCCGAGCGGCAGCTTCGACTGCGCGGATGGTTCGGGCTGTTGTCCCAACGGCACGGTGTGTGGCACCGGCTCCAACGGTTGCGAGTCCAACAGTTGCTGCGACACCAGTGGCCCAGCGCCAGCGGGCTCGGGCTCGTGTGATGTAGGGATGCAAGAGTGCGCGGGTGGTTGCATTCCGCTCGATGCGGTGTGCTGTGGCTCCGATGGTTACTGCGACGCTGGCGAGTACTGCACGGACACGGGCTGCGCGACCGAGGGCTCCAGCGAACCGGCATCAGAGCCCACTTCGGTGCAATGCCCCGGCGGTTACGAGCCGTGCGCGGATGAATGCATGCCGCTCGGCTCGGTGTGCTGTGGTGCGCGAGGTTACTGCGATGCAGGCGAGTTCTGCTCGGATACGGGGTGCGTCAGCGAGGCCGATGGCGAGCCCACGGGCGTCTGTCCGTCGAACAGCTTCGAGTGCGATGACGGCTCTGGCTGCTGCCCGAACGGCACGTTGTGCGGCACGGGCAATGGCGACTGCGGTGCAGACAGTTGCTGTTCTAGGGAAGATCCGTCCACGGTTGCCTCGTCAACGCCACTGCTGCCGACGATCGGACCCTCGAACCCAAGCACGGACCAGCCCAGCCCCACATCGCCGTCGGTCACGGGAGCGACCACGACCATGGAGGGCGGGTTCACTTGCGCCGGCCAGGCACTCGACGGTTGCGACGTGAAGTTCTGCGCCAACTTCGACACCAACCAAGGCTACTATGCTTCGGACGACAAGCGCTTCGACTGTGAATCCGCGTCCAACATCGAAGGTTGTCTGCAAGATTTCGCGGACTACTGCGCGCAGCTAAACGGCACGACGTCGCCCAATACGAGCGCGCCGTCAGAGCCAAACAGTAACACCAACTCAGCGTCACAATCGACCAACTCTGCGAGCTCGAGTCAAAGCGACGACAGCGACGCAGGCTGCAGTGTGGCTCCGCAACGGAGTGCACCGTCGAACCTGCCCTGGGCAGTGTTCACCCCGCTCGCGTGGCTTCTAGCGCGCCGGCGCGCAGCGAGACGCTGAAGGGCAGCGGGTCCAGGTAAAGAAGCGACTGCTCTTTGCGCTTGCGGGGGGCCGAGGGGCTGGGACACGCTGCTGTTGGCCGGCAGCCAATTCTTTGCGACCGGCCTCGGACGGTCCCAGGATGAATCGAACGCCCAGAGAGGTCCCTCGACAGTTTGTGTCTGTAACGGAGTTGGGGGCGCCGATCCGTGTCTACCTTCCACAAACCAGCGCAGCCGCGTTCTTGGGTGTGCTCTTCGTTTTGGGCGGCGTTGCTCTGCCCTGGTACGTTTGGCACACGGGCGGTTTTGCAGAGGGCTTCGAGCTCCGGAGCCTCCTTTACCTGTTCCCGTTGGTGTTGGGATTGACGGGTTTGAAGAGTGCTTACGGCAATTGGCGCAAGGCGGCCGTGGTCTACCAGGGAGGGTTGGCCTATTCGGACAACGACGGCCCGCGTTCGATCCCCTGGAGTGAACTCAGCGCCATCAAATCCGAGGTGATCAAACACTACAGAAATGGCATGTACGTCGGTACCACTCATCGACACGAGTTAACTGCCCGGGGGCAGCCGTGGTTAGTCTTGACCAAGAACGACTTCCCCGACGTGGCAGAGCTGGCCGAGCAGATCGGCCAGGGCATCTTCCCGCAGGCGTACCGCGCCTCGCGCCACGAATGGGACGCTGTGCGTTGGTTGACGTTTGGTCCCGTGTCGGTCAACAAGACCGAAGGCATTCGCGTTCAGGGAGAGACCTACGCGTGGTCAGCGCTGACGAGCCTCACCGTCGAAAAGGGGTGCCTGCACATCGTGCCGCGAGATCCCACCCTGTGGAGTCGGATGACGGGAAAGGGGAAGATTGATATCGCTCTGATGCCCAACTTCCCCGTGCTGATGGCGATCGTCGAAAAGGCCGGGTGCGTGCCCGTGTCCCGCCCGAGCTCGAGATAATCAGCGAGCGCCGCTCGCCGGCCTCTGAAACAGCGGGGCGAAGGCCGCGCGATTTGCCCAAGCGATGAAGCAGGCAATCAGTGCCAAGAACAAGCCTAGCCCGATGCCCTTGGGATCCAACACCACGTGAAACGCCACGATTTCGACGAGGATGGGTGCAAGCAGCAGCAGAGCCAATGGGACGAAGCGTCCAATCAGCAGCAGGATCGCAGCGACGACCTCGAAGAAAGACATGATCGGGAAGATGAACCCTGAGTTCATCAGCGCTCCAGCGACTTCGGCGACGTGAGCATCTGCAGGGGGAGGGGGTGCCCAAAAGTGCAGGAAGCCGTTCAGCCCGAAAACGAGGAAGGCCAACCCAAGGAGGACCCGCGCAACGACGATAGCTTTGGACATGGCGCTTCGTAATGAACTGTCGAGATCGAGTCGAGAACAATTCTGAATTGTGTCCGTGACGATCTTCGCAAGTCGACACGCCGCTGCCGAGCGGCCCATCAGCCACAGGCCTGTGTTAGCATCAACTCATGCGCGCTGTGGGACGTCGCTCGACTGCGGTGGCCTCGAACGGAAGACACTGGCTATGGCTCGCTGCGATCCTGGTTGTGCTGCCCGGTTCACGATCGTCATCGGCTGCACCAGCCGTCGTAGCTGAGCCAGGTCCGCATTCGGTTCCAGCCTTCGCGCCCACCAAGGGCCAAGCTCGGAACGCTGCCAAGGTGAAGCCACGCGCTGCTCGCAAGCTTCAAATTCCGCGCTCCACGTTGGATGCCGCGGTTCTGCAAGCTTCCCTCGAGCGCGGGCCCAATTCGGAAGCCAAGCAGTATTTGGTGAAGCGACGGCGCATCAGGAGTGTGGACTACGACCAGACCCTGCAAGGCGTCTCGGCTCCGTTTACTGGTACGCCCATCCCCGTGCCCACGGGCTACGGCAGGTATTGCAGTCTCGTGTACCCGGGCGGCGGCTGGGCACTGTTGACCAGCACCATCGACGGCGATCCGTGCGCGCAGTTGCTGAAGCTCAGTCCAGGCGGCGCGATCGCACGGGCGGGCTTGTGGTCCCAAACGGGTGACAACAACGTGCTGTCGCGTTGCGACTCGATGCTGAGGTTGACTCGCGGTAACGGGTTTGCGCCGATTCGCTACGTGTTCGATCGGGCACAGGGGCTCGACAATTGCGTATTCACGATCTCACCGACCGCGTTGGGCGTGTTCGGTTTGCCGTACGCCAAAACGACCCCGACTCAGGTCGATCCCAGTGACGACGTGATCCTGGCGTGGCCGTTCAACCACGACGTCTATCACTATCCGATCGACGTGAGGATGTTCGGACAAACTCCCGATGCGGATCATGCTCTGGCCAACTACGTCGACCACACCGGTCGCCAACGGGACGTTTACTATGTCGACGGCAACGCAAATCCGCAGCACTTCGACGGCGAGCCCGCCTACGACATCATCATGCCTAGAGGCAAACCGCTGGTAGCCGTAGCCGACGGCGTCGTGCTTGCCGCGCGTGAACGCGACGTCACCCAATACGGATGCACGAACGGTCCGCAGCGTGAGCTCTTCGTATATCACCAGGTCGGAAGCGGCGTGTACGCGGAGCGCTTCGTCGTCTATTACGCGCACGAGTCCAAGCTCAGCGTGCATAGTGGTGACAAGGTTACACGCGGCCAAGTCTTGGGGGAGGCGGGCACGTCGGGTTGCTCCTCGGGAGATCACTTGCACCTGGGCGTCTTTCGCACGACCAATCTGAGCGGCACGCGCTCCTACGCGTTCGCCGTGACGGACGCGGGCTACGGCATCAATGGCATTCAGGGCGCAATCGATCCCTGGGGTTGGGCGGCGCCTGCCGGAATGGACCCCTGGCCGTGGTTGATGCTCGACCAGGTCGATCCCGAAAATGCCGAGCCAGAGCCCGGTGCCCACAGCATCGCGTTGTGGGACGGCGCGGGTCCGCCGTTTTAGGGAAGCAACGTCGTTTGGCTAGCAGTGTTATGGGTTAACGGTTGGCTGGTGGCCATCGCGCCGCGCGCAACGGTTACCAGCAGCACTGGATGGTGCGTATGAAGTTTCCATAGCCACAACTGCCATCGAGGGTGCGAATCACCCCTCGGCTTGCTTGCCGATGCAAACACAGCTAGGGACTGTAGACGGTGCTGCGCCTGAAAGTGCGGCGCTGCCTCGGCTAGCTATTTGGAGGGTTCATATATGATGAGGGTTTACGCGTGCAAACCAACGACGTTGGTGCGCTGGGGCAGTGCTGTGTTGGGGCTGATGTCGTTTGCGACGACGGCCGCCGCCGATCAAGTCATGCCCGCGCTGGGTGGCTCGGGCGGGGGTCAGTTCGTCGTGCGTTGCGCCGAAGGGCAACTCTTGACGGGCGTCGAGCTCCGCACTGGTAACGACGTGGATGGGATCCGGCCGATCTGCGCCAGTGTCGAAAGCACCGGCGCCCTTCTGGAGCGCAGTTATGCTGCTGCCAGCAATGGCGGGGCTGGCGGCGGCGTGGTTTCGGTACTTTGCTCCGATGACGCCCCGTTGGTCAACGGGATCCAGATTGGCTACGAGGGCGTAAAGACCCAGGTCGTCAACAACGTTCACTTGTTCTGTGGTCAGGCAGCCGTGAACCAGCCGCCAACAACCTACCCGGCAGCGGTATTCGATGGCCCGCCGATTGGAGTCACAGGTGGCGGCCCCTTCACCGGAGGAGATCCCGTCTTCGTCTACTACGGTTCACAATCGTGTCCCGCTGATCTGGTCCCGGTAGGGATCAACGGTCGCTCCGGCACTTGGCTCGATGCCGTGGGTTTACTTTGCGGGCAACTCGCGCTGGTTCCCGCGCCTCCGCCGAGGGTCGCTCAACGCCCCATCGGGGGACCCAAGACGTCGTTGAATCCCGATCAGAGACTGGCAACGGTACTCAAACCAAAAACCGGGCTTTCATCGGATTCGATCCGCGCGGTGACGCCCGAACCCGCTGCGGGCGCCAGCGATCGGCTAGTGTCTGGCTCGGAGCACGCGCAGACGCCCGAGCCCGCGCCGTCGCCTGCAAGTGACCGCATCTCCGTTAGCCCACCGAACCCGTGGCTCGCCAATCCACCGCCCCCTCCAACGCCTGCGGCCGATGCGCAAGCTCCGGCAGCGCCAGTGCCCGGCGCTGCAGCGCCTGTCCCCTCCAACGCCAAGGTGGTAATCAGCCAGATCTATGGCGGAGGGGGCAGCGCACAAGGCAGCTTCGCCAACGACTTCGTCGAGCTCTTGAATCGAAGCCAGAAGACGATCGATCTCGGCAAGTGGTCGATTCAGTACGCCGCAGGCAACGGCAAGGAGTGGAAAGTCATGAAGCTCAAGGGCAAGCTCGCACCCGGGCACTACCTGTTGATTCAACAATCGGCGGGCAGTGCCGCTGGTGGTTCCCCGCTACCGACGCCGGAGCTCAAAGGCACGCTCGCGCTCGCCGCGAGCATGGGCAAAGTGGCGCTGATGAAGACGCACAAGGCCATTGATGGGTTTTGTCCAGCCGCCGAAAATCTCGTCGACTTCGTTGGCTATGGGAATGCCAATTGTTCGGAGAATGGTGTCCCCGTTCCCGCATTGGCACGCGACACTGCGGCATTGCGCGATGGGGGCGGCTGCGTCGATACCAACCGCAACGCGGTGGACCTCCAAGTGACGACGCCTGCGCCGCGCAACGGCGCGTCCGTTGCAGCGAGCTGCGCGCCGTAGCGTTGCTACCCGCGACGAACTGTGCCCCGAGGTGTGGGCTTGGGTGAACAGAGCAGGCCCGGCCCCCTCATTTACCCGAAACCAGGAAGTCAATCACCGGCGCTTGCTTCAACACCCCGAGCGCCGTGAGCTGCTTGGCGAACGTGTCCCAGCGCTCTTGGGTCATCGCGCCGACGCCTTTGGTCGCCGCGTCGTCGCCTTCGATCAACGGTTTCTGCGCTGCCGCGGCTGCGCGAAATGTCTCGGCGTCCATCGACGTGTTGAGCTTCTGCATGACCGCGTTCGTCGCGTCTGGCGACGCCAAGTACGTGGCCCAGCCCGCGCCAACGGCGCGCGTGAAGGCCGCCACCAGCTCGGCGTGCTGCGCGGCATAGGCGCGGCTAGTGATCACTACCCCGACGTACGGATTGAAGCCCTCATCGGCGATCAAAAACACCTGAGGATCGCTACCGTTTCGCTTTGCGGCTATCGGTTCGCTGGTGACGTAGCATTGCTGCGAGAAAGTGGGGTCGGCGAGGAAGTGGGCAACGCCTCCGTCATACGGCACGACCTTGGCGCCAAACTTCCCGTACTTTTGCGCGAGGAATCCGGCGTACGGCAAACCGGGTTCGAGCGCGATGAGTCCGCTCGCCAAGACGTCCTTCAGCCCGCTCGCGCCGCGCGCGGCGTGCGTCATGATGCCTTGCGGCGACTTCTGATACGTTGCGAACAGCGCTACGACGTCCGCGCCTTGCGCGCGCGCCGTCAGGATTTCGTCTGCGCCGGCAATGCCGAACTCTGCCTTACCGGTGGCGACCATTTGGATCACCGGGACGCCTGCGCCGCCGCCTTGAATCTCGACCTCGAGCTTTTCCTTGCTGAACGCGCCGGATTCACGGGCAGCGTAGAAGCCGCCAAACTCGGGCTCGGGCACCCAGTTCAACGCGAGTTTAACCTTTTGCACACCATCGGTGCTGGTGACGGGTCCCGAGCTCTTGCAGCTTGCGAGGATCAGTGTGGCGCTGGCGAGTGTGAGGAAGGTGCGACGCAGCATGTGCCGGGTATCGCTCACTTTGGGCCGCGCGCAAAGCCTCAGCTCGCCGAGCGCTCGGCCGCATGCCAGCGGCGCAGCAGGCGCGAGCCCAGCGCACCCACCACGCTGAAAAGGCCGAGCCCGAGCAGCGCGGCCAAGACGACCGCGGCGAAGATCTGCTCCGTCCGACTTTGACGCGCGGCAGCGAGGATCTTGATGCCGAGTCCCGCGTCGTCTTCGGCGAAACCCGCAACGAACTCTCCCACGATGGTGCCGATCACGGCTAGGCCCGCAGCGACGCGCAGTCCCGTGAAGATCTGCGGCAATGCGGCGGGTAGCTCCAGCTTGAAGAGCGTTGCCAGGCGCGACGCCCCGTACAGTTGGAACAGGTCACGCAGCGCGGGATCGACGGCGCGAATGCCGGCAAGGGTGTTGGCGATGACGGGAAAGATCGAAACGATCAGCGCCGAAACCGTCACGGCGCGCAGACCGGGGCCGAACCAGATCACGAGCAGGGGGGCGATGGCCACGATCGGCACGGTCTGCAGAAACACGGCGTACGGGTACAAGGCGCGTTCCAACAAGCGCGAGGTGGACAGCACGATGGCCGAGCTCACGCCGAACAAGGCACTGCCCATGAACCCGAGCAACGCGGCACGGGCAGTCGTGACCAGTGCTTGGCCGAGCGCGTGTGGGTCGTGGGTGAGCGCTCCGGCGACGGCTGATGGCGGCGGCAACAAGAACAGCGGGATCTGGAGCAGCCAAACCGCGCCCTCCCAAGCTCCGAGCAAGAGCAACAGTGCAACCACTGGCGCCAGAAAACTCGGCTTCATGTTGCACCCGCCTCGAGCGCACGCTGCAACTGCCCGAGCTCGCGCCCAAACGTGGGCTGCGTGCGAATCGATGCGTCACGTGCGCGTGGCAAACCGATCGTATGATCGAGCACGATCTTGGCGGGCCGCGGGCTGAAGACGATCGCGCGGTCCGCCAAGTAGATGGCCTCAGACGTCGAGTGGGTCACGAACAGAGTGGTCATCCCGTGGGCGTTGTGCAGGGCCCGCAACTGGTCATCGAGACGTTGCCGCGTGATCTCGTCCAGTGCGGCGAACGGCTCATCGAGTAGCAGCAGTTTGGGACGCGTGACGATGGCCCGCGCCAGCGAGACGCGCATCCGCATGCCTCCCGAGAGCTCCGCCGGATAGCGTTCGCTTGCGTCGCTGAGACCAACGTCTGCGATCGCGCGCAGAGCTCTTTCGGTGCGTTCAGCGCGACCGACGTGCTGTAACTCGAGGGGCAAGGCCACGTTGTCTTCGACGCTGCGCCAAGGCAAGAGGTGTGCGTCCTGAAATACGTACGCCAAAGAGTTCCCCCCCGCGGCGCCTTGCAGAGTGATGGTGCCCGTCGTGGGTGAATCGAGCCCCGCGATCATGCGTAGCAGCGTCGACTTACCGCAGCCCGACGGTCCGAGCAGCGCAACGAATGTGCCAGCCTCGACTTCGAGATCGACCCCACCCACGGCCTCGACGGCACCGGCAAACACGCGCCGCACGTTTCGTGCGTGTACGGTGATAGCCGCCTTGTCCGATGCCATGGACGACGGTTCTATCTCGACCGATCCTCGAGGGCAATCGCCGATCGCAGCTCAACTCAGCTCGACGGGTTTACCCGTTTGCGCGGATTGCTCGATGGCCAGCAGGATTCGCACGTCGCGTTGACCCTCTTGGCCTGGAACCAGCACGTCTCGTCCTTCGATCAGGGCCAGCGCATCATCGTCCATTTGTCGCGCCTGTTGATTCTCAATCGTCTGATCGAATTGGGTGCCGTCGCTCGCCGAGCCACTCACCCCCGCGTAACCTTGAAACGGCACGAGCTCGTAGCTGCCTGTCGCGCACGTGATCTCCAGCGAGTCCATCGTTTCCCCAAAACTGGACCGACAAGAGGCAATCGCCCCCGAGGGGAACTCGAGTTCGAACTCGGTCCATTCGTCCACTTCTTTGAACAAGTCAGGCCGCTCTGTCCATTGGCGTGCGCTCAGGACACGGCTCGGCTCCTCGCCGAGTGAGTAGCGGGCGGCGTTGATGCAATAGACTCCCATGTCGAAGAGCGAGCCGCCGCCAGGGATCTTCTTCAAGCGCCACACATCTGCATCGCTGGGGCCGAAGCCAGTGAATCCAGAGAGGGCTTCAACCTGTTGAATGGCCCCGAAAGGTTTGGTCGATGCGTATCCAATCACGGTCTGGGTGTTGGGTTCATGGTGCAGGCGATAGCCGATGCAGAGTTTGACACCGTTAAGGGTGCAGGCATCGATCATGCTCTGACATTCTTCAGGAGTCATCGCCATCGGCTTCTCGCACCAAACGTGCTTCTTCGCGCGGGCCGCAGCAATCACGAATTGGGCGTGCAGATGATTGGGAGTGACGACGTACACGACATGGATGTCTGGATTGTCGAGCAGCGCGTCCATGGTGTCGTAGCTATAGACGTTCTTGTCTTCGATTCCGTACTGCGCTTGCCAGGTGGGGATCTTGGAAGGCGTGCCGGTCACGATGCCTGCAAGTCGGCAGTGTTTGGTGAGCTGTAGCGCAGGGGCTAGCCGTTCACTCGCATACTTGCCGAGTCCCAAAAGTGCGACGCCGAGCGGTGAAGTGAGTCGAGGCTCTGCCGCACCCGCGTCCCCGCCTGCGCTTTCCGCACCGCCCGTCAGGCTCGCGTTGCCGCCTGTTGAACCACCAGATCCACCGGCTCCCCCCGTCGTGGGTGCGCTATTGGAAGACGCGGTGCTGTTAGAAGACGCTGCGCCGCCCGAAGAGGCTGCGCTTTCCGAAGAGGGTGATGCTGTTGGGTCGGAGGGCGGTGCGCTTTCCGAAGAGGGCGCGCTGTTCGAAGACGCTGACGCTGCGCCATGCGAAGACGGTGCTCCGTTCGAAGAGGCCGCGCTGTTCGAAGAGGGTGACGCAATGGGGTTCGAAGACTCGGCATTCGAAGACTCGGCATCATCAGAAACTGCTCGAGTAGGGTCGTCCTCATTCCGACACGCCGTTCCAGAGGCAACCGTCGTTGCCGCGATGGCTTTGAGGAATCCCCTGCGTCCAGTTCGAGACGTCATTTGCGGCTATTTTCTAACATGATTTGCCCCCCGGCACCATCAATGACACCAGACGCGGCGGTGCGTTCCCTGGCGTTCGCGCGTGGAACTCAACCAGGTGTTTTGGGGCCGGGCCTGCACTGACGTCACCTCACGCCGTTCGGGACACTAGGGCGCTCGTTCCGTGGGGCACCACGCTGTACTCGTAGCGACACAGCCATTCGGGCCATTGTGTAGCGATGGGGCGCGCAGTAGTGGAGATCGTCATGACCATTCGCACGACGATTGCCTCAACGCTTGCTTGCACAGTGTTGACCTTATCCCCGCTCGCGCTCGCCGACGGTTCACTCGTCGCGGTGGGGCAGAAGACGAAGTTCGAGAAAGAGAAGGTGACGCTGGTCGCATATTCTGCAGCTTCACCGCGAGATCCGGCGTCGGGTTTAGCCACCGGCAAGATGCGTCATCAGCCGTTGTGTGTTTTCGTCGCCAGTGGTCCCAGTACACCGCTGTGGTTCGCTGCGCTCTACAACAACGAAAATGTGTCCACCCTGACGGCTGAATTCGAGGGTGTTCGCTTCAAGCTCACGAACGCCAACGTGACGGAGGTGAACTTGGGCCAGAAGAAGGAAGGCCTCAAGGTCTGCTTCACGTTTCAGAAGATCGAGATCACTCAGATCAAGAGCGGAAACACCACCTCATCGGATTGGGAAGCCCCGGCGCAGTGATCGACGAGGCCAGTACCAGCGCACAATCGCTCTGCAAGCAGCACTTCGAGACCGTTGCGCGCGCCGGCTCCGCGCCGCGCCGAGGGAGGATTTGGCGCGCACAACGTATTGGGCACCCTGTAACCAAGACCCTGTAACCAAGATTGAGTCGGAGGCCACTCTGTGACGAAAAGGGCGAAAAAACACATTGCGAACAGGTTGGGGATCGCAACACGAGCCAGGGGCGGGACCGTAGCCGCGCTCAGCTGCCTGCTCGGCATAGCGTGTGCCGACAAGAAGAGCGACAGCATGACGGATGGGGTCGCGCCGACCAAGGCCGAAACCTCGAGCCCTGGTGCAGCCAATCCAAGCAGCACCAGCCCAAGCCCGACGAACGCCGCGCAGAACCCCGACGGCGTAGGTGGCGCGGGCACTCTGCCCACGGTGAACACCGAAGGCGGCGGCCCCAGCGGCTCTTCGAGTGAACCGGCGCCGACCACTGCGCCTGCAGAAACCGGCTGCCAAGGGCTCGATCTCGAAGTGGGTGAGACGAGCGCTGATGGCATTCAATTGCTGTACGCACCAGAGGAGTTCTCGGCGTATCTCAAGGGTCTCGGGTTAACCAGTGAGCACTTGTACTTCCGCTCTGGCTCGGCATTGATGCGCCTTCCGCTCGCGGGCGGGGGCGCCGAGGTCGTAGCGACACTCGAGATCGATCCATTGCTCGTCCACGGTGAACGCCTCTACACGTCGAAATCGAACGACGACGGTACGGTCGACCTCGGTGTAGCGGCCCTGGCGGATCCGACGATGAACGTCGTGATCGCTCCTGGGGTAACGGTTCGCGACTTCGACGCGGATGACGACGCGGCGTACTACTCTGCCGCGGAGGCCGGAATCTTTCGCGCTCCGGCAGACGGAAGTGGTCCCGTGCTAGTAACGCAGCGCTTTGCCGAGGGCATGATCGTTCACGAGGGCTACATCTATTTCATCGACAGCGACAACGAGACGTTGGAACGCGTCGCCGTCACGGGCGGCGAGCCCGAGCAGCTCGCCAGCGCGTTTTTCGACGGTGTGTTCGATGCAGAGGGTTCCACGGTCGTGTGGGGCGACGACAGCGAAGAAACCATCAACGCGTG
>DATAHU010000120.1:0-15847 GCA_036263015.1 Polyangiaceae bacterium
CTTGGCGAGCCGGTTACTTCGCGGGCATCGAGCTCGGGACGATGAAGCCGACGTCATCGATCCAGACGTCGAACTCGGGGCCGTCGTCTTTGTTGACCTCGAACTGCAACTGGTACACGTCGTCCGTCTTCAACGGATCGCCACTGTGATCCGCGCCGTCGGCGTATTCGCCGAACGTCGGGCGCGTGAACTTGTCGAACGTGAGCTCGAATTTCTGCCAAGCATCGGTCACCTGCACCTTGGTGTTGGGCGCCGCAAAGCAGCCCTGGGTCGAGACGTTGGTCGGATCGCACTGGGTGCCCGCAGCACAGTTGTCCTTGTTCAGGAAGCAGCATTGCAAGGGCGTGGCTTCGCCCTCGGATAACCCGTCCTGGAACTTGACGGTCAACGGCAGTGGGGGCGTCGCCCCGTCCTTGAACGTTGCCTTGGCGTAGAAGCGAATGCCGGTGGCCCCCGTTTTGTTCAGAGGATAGGTCTTGGGACCCATGCCGGTGTTGTTGAGGCCGATGCCAATACCGCCACCCCACAAGGTATATCCGCCACCCCAAAAGCGGATGCCGAACTTGTTGGGTGAACCCTCGGGCGGTGCGGGAATACCGCCCGTTGCGTAGTCGCTCATGACGTACGTCATGTGGCCTGGAGGCCAGATCGAGCCATCGGGCATGTCGCGCTTGGGGCAGTCTTCGAGATCGTCATACGTATACCAGCCGCCGTGAAGTCCGACGCCAGCGCTGTCGAACTGGGAGTCACCGAGAAACCCGGCATTGCCCGATTCAGCGTCTGCGATGAGAACGACTCCGGGGATCGAACGGCTCACCTCGGGGTCTGGGTCTGTCTTGCCGCAACCGGGCAAGCACGCGAGTGTTGTGGCGGATAAGAACAGGGCGACACTTCTGAAGTTCACGGTGGATCCTCTGCGGCGATGTGACTACGAACGATGACTACGAACCGCGCCCTCATAGCACACGCCATCGAGCGGCTTAAACGTGAATTTGCAACGGGCCGAATGAGCTCCCAGAGCTGATTTTTGGGGAATTTCTCCGCTTGCGATCCGCTCGAGCGCTCTTGTTTCGGATCCACGTCGCAGCGTCAACTGAGCCGACAGTGAGCTTGGATTTTGGCAGTCGAGTGAACCTGCCGCGCTGGGATCGCACTCGACCCGTGCCGGCCCCTAATCTGGCTGAGCCACCCGAGCTGCGTCGAACGTCTCGCGGTTTTGAGTTGGTCACCATGCCGATGTGTGATTGACTCGCGCCGCCTCTAACGGCGGTGCCGGTGAACATGGACCCTTCACACTCCGACACTAATTGCCTCGCGGTGCAGCTCGTCTGCGCCAATTGAATCTCCCCCGCGTACTCGAATCGAGTCACTCGAAGCCTCCAAGGAAGACCCCTGCATGCGAACGCTGAGAACGTCTCTAGTCCTCGCCATCGTCCTAGCCCCCACCGCCGTTCTAGTCTCTGGCGCGGCCCACGCTCAGCCCACGGATCCTGCAGCGCCCCCGGCGGCGCCCTCCGCGGAAACGCCGCCGCCCGCAGTCGAGCCGCCGCCTCCGCCGCCCGCGGCTGAGCCCGCTCCGCCCGCGGAACCGGCGCCCGCACCTGTTACCCCAGCACCAGAACCCGCGCCCGCGGCCGACGCATCTGCCTCGGCGGACGCCAGCGTCGGCGTCGGTGCGGTCGTGCAGATGGGGGATAGCGCTGGCGCTGCTTCGACTCGTGGCGGAGGTTCGGGCAACTCGTCGGGCTCCTACGGTGGACCGCAAACGAGCAGTGACGACGAGTGGAAGTTCGGGTTCAACGGTTACCTTCGCGCACCCATGCGCATTGGCGTTGGCTCGCGCATTCACGCCAAGCCCGACCAGGCCGTCACCACGCTGACTTCGCCCCAAATCCCGAACGATCAATACCTCGACTGGCAGTACACCAAGAGCGTGCAGCGGTCCTGGCTGGAGTCGTTCTTCAGCTATGGCAACAACTGGGCGAAGGGCGTGTTCGCAATCCAGGCCTTCCGCTTCACCGATTCGTCGTTTCCCGACTCGGAGGCGCAGTTCGGCGTTGGTCAAGCCTGGGTCGAACTCACGCCGGACATGATGGCGATCGACGAGAACCTTCGCGTCAACGCCAAGGTGGGAAGCTTCTGGGGCCGTTACGGCGGCGCCGGTCAGTACGACGCGGGCGCCTACGACACGTTCATCATCGGCCGTACCCACACCATGGGTGAGTCCGTGCGTGCCGAGTACGACCTGGACGACATGACGGTGTTCTTCGAAGAGGGCTTCGGCACCAAGCAACCCCATCCGAGCCCCTTCAACA
The DNA here is from genome assembly GCA_036263015.1 of Polyangiaceae bacterium. Taxonomy (GTDB): domain Bacteria; phylum Myxococcota_A; class Polyangia; order Polyangiales; family Polyangiaceae; genus SZUA-265. Next base: position 2,316 of record DATAHU010000120.1, read on the forward strand.
GCACCAAGTTCACCTTGCTCGGTCACCTCCACGGTGGTTTCAACTGGGATCAGTTGTTGAGTGTCAATGCGCACTACATGCGCGCTTGGACCCAAGAGCCCGATCACGACTGTGTGAGCCGCGAGGAAGAAGCCGCTTACTACGGGCAGAAGGCGAACGGCGATCAAACGGCGCGTGACGACATGATGACGCTGTACGCCGAAGCCCCCGTCGGCGCGTGCAAGCACGAGACCGCTGGCAACGACAAGACCGTGGGTATGGGAAGCGGTGGCGGCATCGTCCGTCGCTCGGACTCACCCGATGGCCACGTCGACATCATGGGTATCGATGCGGTGCTCACCCCCGGCGCGCTCGGTCGCTTCTTCGTCGGTTACTCGCACATCAACGCGGTTCACGCAGTCAGCGTCGATTCCGCGTTCGAAACGATTCACGCCGATGGTGGCGGCTTCTTCAAGATGGGTTTGACGCACCAGTACTTCGTGAGCCGCAAGAACTGGGACAACCCCACGACCTGGAACGGCGGCGGTAACGGCAGCATCGACTCGATCGAGTGGCAGTGGGATTTGAGCCTGTCGAGCTTGATCGGCTCCGAAGTGTTCGGACAACAGGCGCTCGATCTGCAAGCGTTCATGATGTTGAACCTGATCAAGAGCACCGACGACACCACGATGGACGGCATCAGCAAGCTCAAGTTCGGCGCTGAGTTGACCTACAGCCCGTTGTCCTGGTTCGGCATCGGCCTGCGCGGTGACCAAGTCAATCCGCGTTCCGACGTGCCCGAGCAGGCCTTCACGGTGCTGCGTCCACGCTTGGTATTCCGCAGCGACTACGGCACTCACGAAGAGATCGAAATCGGTTACGCGCGCTACTTCTACGCGCAACGCGAGTGCAGCAATGGTGACTGGGTTGCGTGCGTGCAGCCGCCGAACGCGACCGTGGGCCCCGATGGCTGGGGTAACCGCCCCGGTATCAACTCGGCCAAGACTGGCCGCGGTACGCCGGTCGACGTCGACTCGACGGTTGGGCCGTACAACGCGGATGCCGGTGCGATTCAGGGCTGGGACCCGCCGCAAGAGCAGGCGTTCTACATCAGCGCCAACATCTGGTGGTGAGCCCGCTGGTGATGGGCGCGGTTGGTAGTGACCTGTGCCGCGCCCGAACCGTTTCTTGTTCAACGAAGAATGACCTTTTAGCTTCACGGAGTTAACGATGAAGAACCTTGTAGTTTCAGCTTGCGCAGTCAGCGGCTTGGCTTTCGCCCTAGTCGGCTGTGGACCTTCGATCACGTCGCCCGACATGGCCAAGACGGAAGAAGGTGCCGTGTGTGGTCCCGATGGCCTGATCGACGATGGCGAGGATGGCAACAACCAAGTGATCGTGCATACCGGTCGCGCGGGTTACATCTACACGTACATGGATCCCGAAGGCACGACGATCTCGCCCAAGGCGGGCAGCGAAGGCGGCGTGTTCGCCATGTCCGCGGGTGGCCACAACTCGGGCTACGCGATGCGCATGAACGGCACGGTCGCCAACGCCAAGATCGTCTATGCCGGCATGGGCCTCAACATGACCGATCCCAAGGACATGTATGACGCGACCCAGTACAAGGGCATCTCGTTCTGGGCCAAGCGCGGCCCGGGCGCTTCCAACGTGGTGCGCGTCAAGATGCCGGATGTTAACACCGATCCGGACGGCGGCTTGTGCGGCAACTGCTACAACGACTTTGGCCTGGACATCAAGCTGAACGAAGAGTGGACGCAGTACATCATTCCGTTCGGCAAGATGAAGCAAGAGCCGGGCTGGGGCAATCCGCGTCCCGGCAGCCTCGCGGTCGACAAGGTCTTCGCCTTGCAGTTCCAGGTGAAGAAGCCCGGCCCCTACGACGTCTGGGTCGATGACATCGCGTTCAGCGGTTGCACCGGGGGTACGCCTGCTGCGAAGTGAGGCAGCGAAGTGATGCCGCTCCGCGTCGAAAGTGACGCGGGTTCAATGACGGCACAGCTTCAATGAAGGCGCAATCCGAGGCGCAGCGCTTTTCTGGGCGCTGCGCCGATTTCGTCTCTGGACTCCCAAAGGCCTTTGCAATCAGGCCCCGGGGGAGCGAAACAGCGTTGGGATTGAACGAATTCTTGGTTTGGATGTCCGATATGCGACAGATGAAGCGATTGGTTCAGGGAACGCTGCCCCGTGCAGCGAGTGTCGTAATGGCGAGTTTGCTGCTGGTTGCCTGCGGTGGCAAGGGCGCCGCTAGTGCTGGTGCAGCAGCTCCGGCAGGCCCCGGCTCCGTGCCGCCCCCTGCGGGTGGTAACCTGCTCAAGGCATCGACCTTCGAAGACGGGCGCGCGTTGCCGTGGATGGCATCGTTCTCCGCGCCGGCGGCAGGCGAAGCCAAAGTCGACAACGGGGCCTACTGCATCGACATCGAGAACGCCGGGACCAACCGCTGGGACGCACAGGTGCGGCATCGCGAGATGGTAATCCAGAACGGTCACACTTACACGGTTCAGTTTCGCGCGTGGGCGTCCCTCGAAACCAAGATGTACCCGAAGATCGGGATGTCGGGGCCGCCTTACGCCGAGTACTTCGGCAAGTTGATCACGGTCGGCACCACGCCACAGGTCTATCAAGCGCAGTTCAAGGTCGACAAAGCCGACGATCCGACGGCCGAGTTCGCCTTCCACGTCGGTGGCGGGTTGGCCAAGGCCGTGCCTTTGAAGGTCTGCTTCGACGATTTGTATCTCACGGACACTCAGTTCACACCCCCGCCGCCCGAAGCCGCAGTCGTGCTGCCAGGTGTACGCGTGAATCAGCAGGGTTACTTGCCGTCGCAGGTGAAGATCGCGACCTTGGTGAGCGATAGCCCGAACCCGGTCAAGTGGGAGTTGGTCGACGCAGGTGGCAAGAGCGTGGCGTCGGGCGATACGAAGGTCAAAGGCGCCGATGCGCACTCGGGTGACAACGTTCACCTGATCGACTTCAGCTCGGTCACTTCTCGCGGCAAGGGCTACGTGCTCAAGGCGGGGGATGCGTCCAGCGACCCGTTCGACATCGAACCGAGCATTTACAGCGCGTTGCGCATTGATTCGCTGAATTATTTCTATCAAAACCGCTCTGGCATCGAGATCAAGATGCCGTACGCGCGCCAAGAGCAATGGGCACGTCCCGCCGGACACTTGCCGGACAAGGCGACCTGCGCACCCGAGCCCTTGCTCAAAAAGGGTGGCTGGTACGCGGGCGGCGGCTGCACTTACACGCTCGACGTGACGGGTGGCTGGTACGACGCGGGTGACCAGGGCAAGTACGTCGTCAACGGCGGTATCGCGGTCTGGACGATGCTCAATCAGTACGAGCGCGCCAAGGCCATGGGCGGCGATCTCAAGGCCATCGGGGACAAGAAGCTGAACATCCCCGAGAGCGGCAACAACGTGCCGGATCTGTTGGACGAGGCGCGCTGGGAGCTCGAATTCTTGCTCAAGATGCAAGCCCCGGAAGGCGACAAGGCTGGCATGGTGCATCACAAGATGCACGACGAGCACTGGACGGCGCTTGGGTTGCCTCCGGACAAGGACACCGAGACGCGCTATCTGCGACCGGTTACCACTGCTGCGACGCTGAACCTGGCTGCGGTTGCGGCGCAAGGTGCACGCATCTGGAAGACGATCGATCCCAAATTCTCGGCCAAATGCTTGGCCGCCGCCGAGAAGGCTTGGACGATGGCGCTCAAGTTCCCTGAGCTGTACGCGCCGGCGGATTCCGCCGATGGCGGTGGTCCCTACGACGACAAGTTCCTGAAGGACGAGTTCTACTGGGCCGCGGCGGAGCTGTTCGTCACGACCGGCAAGAAGGAATACTACGACTCGTTGGTCGCCAATCCTCAGAACAAAGATCTGCTCAACGGCGACGGCAAAGAGTCGATCCTCACTTGGAAAGAGACGGACGCCGCTGGTGCGATCACTTTGGCGCTCGTGCCCAGCAAGTTGAAGAAGGAAGAAGTCGAGGCCCAACGCGCTCGATTGATCGCCGCGGCCGACAAATACGTCGCTGCAGGTGAACAAGAGGGCTACGGCATTCCGATGGCGCCCAAGGGCGAGGGTTACCCCTGGGGCTCGAACTCCTTCGCGCTCAACAACATGATGGTGATGGCGCTGGCTGCGGATTTCACGAAGGACAAGAAATACACGGCGGCGATCGTGCAGGGCATGGACTACTTGCTCGGCCGCAACGCGATGGGGCAGTCGTACATCACCGGTTACGGTGAGCGGCCGCTCAAGAATCCGCACCACCGCTTCTGGGCTCACCAAGCCGCCGCTGCGTTCCCGTCGGCGCCTCCTGGCATCGTGTCGGGTGGTCCGAACTCAGGGCTCGAGGATCCGTACGTGAAGGCTGCCGGTCTCGCCGGCTGCAAGCCGCAGAAGTGCTACATCGACAACATCGAGGCTTGGTCCGCCAACGAGATCACCATCAACTGGAACACGCCGCTGGCGTGGGTCGCTGCGTATCTCGACGAGTTGAAGTAAGCGCTCGCGCGCTGCTGAGTGGGCGGCTTGCTTGGCAGTCGCCCGCTTCCGTTTTCGCCGTCGGGCCTTGGTGCGGCGATCGTCTCGAACCGAGGTAAATCGTGCGCTGAAGATCGCCCGTCGGGCCACTGCCCCTAGCGCGGTGCCCACGCGCCAAATTCCGTTTTTGGAGCAGTTCGACTGCCTTTCGGTAGCCGACTGCAAACCGTCCACACAGCGATGCACAAAAGGACTGCCCTCGCGCGCACATAATGCTATGGGCTGCGCGTTCTGCGAGATTGGCAGCTATCAGGAGAAAACATGCAATTCGGCCATTTTGACGACGCTAACCGAGAGTACGTCATCACGACCCCCAAGACGCCGTATCCCTGGATCAACTACCTGGGCTGCGAGAAGTTCTTCGGCATCATCTCTCATCAGGCGGCGGGCTATTGCTTCTACCGCGACGCCAAGTTCCGTCGCTTGCTGCGCTTTCGTTACAACAACGTGCCGACCGATGCGGGGGGCCGTTATTTCTACGTCAATGACGGCGGGGACGTCTGGACGCCCGGCTACGCTCCAGTCAAGGCCGAGCTCGACCGCTACGAGTGCCGTCATGGGATGGGTTATTCCCGCATCACTGGCAGCCGCAATGGCCTGCAAGTCAGCGCGCTGTACTTCGTGCCGATGGGAGTGAACGCAGAGGTTCATCAGGTCAAGCTCAGCAACACCAGCAACAAGCCCAAAACGGTCAAGCTTTTCAGCTTCCTCGAGTTCTGTCTTTGGAATGCCGCTGACGATGGCAGTAACTTGCAGCGCAACCTGAGCTGCGGCGAAGTCGAAATCGTCGGCAGCACGATCTACCACAAGACGGAATACCGCGAGCGCAGGGACCACTACGCGTTCTATCACGTCAACGCGCCGATCGCGGGCTTCGACACCGATCGCGAGAGCTTCCTCGGCTTGTACAACGGCTACGGCGAGGCCGACGTGGTGAAGGCGGGCAAGTCCAAGAACAGCGTAGCCAGTGGCTGGGCGCCAATCGCGTCGCAGTGCCTCGAGGTGACGTTGGCTCCCGGTGAGAGCAAGAGCTACGTGTTCGTGCTCGGTTACATCGAGAACCCCAAGGATCAGAAGTGGGAGTCGCCCGGCGTCATCAACAAGCGTCTAGGGCTCGAGCTGATCTCCAAGTTCGATACGGACGCCAAGGTCGACGCTGCCATGGCCGCGCTACGCAAGCACTGGGACGCGTTGCTCGGCATCTACAAGGTGGAATCACCCGACGAGAAGCTGAACCGGATGGTCAACATCTGGAACCCGTACCAGTGCATGGTGACATTCAACATGTCGCGCAGCGCGTCTTACTTCGAGACGGGCATCGGACGTGGCATGGGTTTCCGCGATTCGAACCAAGATCTGCTCGGCTTCGTCCATCAGATCCCAGAGCGCGCGCGTGAGCGCATCATCGACATCGCGTCGACGCAATTTGCGGATGGCAGCGCCTATCACCAGTATCAACCGCTAACCAAGCGCGGCAACAACGAGATCGGCAGCGGTTTCAACGACGATCCGCTCTGGCTCATCCTCGGCGTCTCGGCTTACATCAAAGAGACCGGCGATAGCGCAATCCTGGACGAGCAAGTCCCGTTCGACAACGACGAATCCAACAAGGCTTCGTTGATGGCGCACTTGAAGTGCTCCTTCGATCACGTGCTGAACAACCTCGGGCCGCATGGTCTGCCTTTGATCGGTCGTGCGGATTGGAACGATTGCCTCAACCTCAACTGCTTCAGTGACGATCCGAACGAGTCGTACCAGACCACCGGTAACCGTAAGGGGCGAACGGCGGAATCGATCTTCATCGCGGGCATGTTCTGCCAAATCGCGCCGATGTACGCGGAGCTTGCGACGTTGCGCGGCGACAAGAAAGAGGCCGAGCGCGCCCTCTCGGAATCCAAGAAAATGGCGGAGCTCGTGCTCGAACACGGCTGGGACGGCGATTGGTTCCTGCGCGCCTACGACTTCTTCGGCAACAAGGTGGGCAGCAAAGAGAACGAAGAAGGCCAGATCTACATCGAGCCGCAGGGCTATTGCGTGATGGCCGGCATCGGCGTCGAAGGCGGCCAGGCCAAGAAGGCGCTCGACTCCGTCAAGAAACGCCTCGACACCAAGTACGGCGTGGTTCTGCTGAACCCCGCTTACACGAAGTACCACTTGGAGTTGGGCGAAGTTTCCTCGTATCCGCCGGGCTACAAAGAGAACGCTGGTATCTTCTGCCACAACAACCCGTGGATCATGATCGCCGAAACGGTGATCGGTCGTCCCGAGTACGCCTTCGACTACTACAAGAAGATCACGCCAGCTTACATCGAAGAGATCAGCGACGTGCACCGCACCGAGCCCTACGTCTACTCGCAGATGATCGCGGGCAAAGACGCGGTACGCCACGGTGAAGCCAAGAACGCTTGGCTCACCGGGACCGCAGCCTGGAACTTCGTGGCCGCGTCACAGTACCTGCTCGGCGTACGCCCCGAGCTGGACGGCCTGTGCGTCCAGCCCTGCCTGCCCAAGGAGATCCCGGCGTTCACCGTGGAGCGCAAGTGCCGTGGGGCAACTTACGTGATCAGCGTCAAGAACTCGGGCTCGGGCGGCAAGGCCAAGCTCAAGGTGGACGGCAAGGCCGTCACTGGTAACTTGGTGCCGTACGCGAAGGCTGGCAGCACCGTCAAGGTCGAGTGCGAAGTCTGAGCGCCTAACGGACCTGCGCAGGTTTCACTCGAAGCCTGCGCAGCACACACCCCGTCAACGAAGGCGCGGTCCGAGTCTGCTTCCGAGCGGACCCCGAATCGCGCCTGTGCGTTCAGAGACTCACAAGCCGAGGGCGTAGCCGATCTCGGCGCCAAGCCCGGTCGCCGAGGCTCCCAGCATCTGCATCGCGCGCGCTTCGACGACCACGCCGTGGCTCTCACCCACGGCGAACAAAGCGCCTAGACCGCCGCCCACGAAACCAGTGCCTGTCTTACGCCACACGTCCGCGGGTACGACGTAGCAACGCGGATCGGTACCTTGTCCCATCGCGGTGCAGCTGTTCACTTGAGCCGGACCCTGATCGATGATCTTGGCGGACATCTTGGCGTCGATTTCAGCCACGCCGCCGCTCAACTCGATGAAAGGGCGCACGGTTCCGGTGGTTACGCTCGTGAACCAATACGCTGCGCGCAACTCAGCGTGCACAGGCATGAACTTCTTCGACCCGATCCCGCCACGCTCTGGACCGCCGCCGAAAGCGAAGCCGCCGCGCAAACCGAGCAAGATCTCGGGCGTGACTGCGTAGTCGTAGCCTGCCATCACACGCATGGTGGCCATTGCCGGGCCCGACTTCACGTCACCTGCGCCGCTGACCGTGCCGTCAGACAAACGGGTTCCAGTGGTCGACGGATCCGTATAGTAGGCGCCTCGGAAGCACTGGTAATCGGTACCCGCGCACACGGACTTGGCGGCGGTCATGAGCAGGAAGTCTTGTTGGAATCCCAAGCTCAGCCAATGCGCCTTGTGCTTGCTGCCTGCGTCCTCTTCTTCTTCTTCGCCCGAGTGATCGACGGAGTTGCAGCCTGGAAAGTCGGGAGGGCAGTCTTCGGCGTCCGTCTTGACCGCGCGCGCGTGAGAATGCTGCGGCTCCTCGTGGATGGGCTCTGCGGGCTTCGTCTCTGCCGGCTTCTCTTCCGGGGACTCGGTCAAGACCGGTTGCTCTTCGGTCGTGGCTGGAGCTGCCTCTTCGTCGGGCACGACACTGCCCTTGATCGCAGCATCGAGCGCAGGGTTGCCGCTGCCACCCGCTCTGGCCTCTTCGAAAGCAGCCTCCAAGTCCGGCGTCGACAAATCCTTGTCGAGGGTGATCGTGGGATCCGCCGCTAACGCTTCTTGAAACTTCGCGACACCCTCTGCGCGCTTCTGCATCCCCGCGACGTACAGCACGCCAAGATCACGCAAGACTTTTGCCTTGGTAGCAGGTCGGCAATCGCTTGCGCACATCTCGATCGCCTTGTTGAGCTTCTGCTCGGCTGCGTCGAAATTCAGGTTCAGATAGTCTTGGAAGATCGCGGCTTCACTGAGCTTGAGAGCTTCGCCGTCGTTGGCGGCGCTCGCGGGGGTCGCGATGCACAGCAGCAGGGGGCTAATGGCCAGGGTGCATAGCGAGGCAAGTCTTCGAGTCACAGTTCTCTGAGTTCCTGCGGGGGTTTGCGCAATTTGTCGGTAAGGCGCGGCTCTCTACCACCTTCCGGGGCCCGATGACCAGTCCCGCTGCGGTGCAGTCCGATGCGACGGTGAGTTAGCGCCCGACTCGTTTCGGTTCGGTCTCTAACCGCTCGATTGCGTGGAAGATTGTCGTCCGGCTCAAACGTGGGACGAGCAACGCGTGCAGGCTTTCGCCTTGCTTCACCGATGCGACACAACCTGGGTTTCGAAGCGACAACTCGTGAGCACTTTGGCGTTGTCCGTGTGCACGTGGTGATCACTTCGAACGCAGGGATCCATACGATCCGACGGTGTGTGTGGGGGGCAAGCAACCTGGCAATTTGGGAGTCGCTTCGTATACTGAGCGACGATGTTCTTGCGTAAGGTTACTGATTCGTCCGGTTCGAAGCGGGCTGTGATTGCGGCCGTAGCTGGCGCGGTGTCGTTGTCGTTCGCGTGCAGCTCTGCTGACTCCGCCGCGCCGCCCACTCGGGGCACCACGAGCGTTGGGCAAACCCCCACAGCTGGCGGAGCGAATCCAGCAGCTGGCGCAACCGACGTTCCCGCTGCGCCAAACGCGGGACCAAATGCGGGCCCCACCGATCCCGTCACTGGTCCGGTCCCAATGACGCCCGTCGATGGGTCTAGCCCGGCGCCCACAATAACTAACCCTTCCACTACTCCGGTCACCACCGGGACTCCGACGACGGTGGGAACCGCACCCAATGGCGGCGCGATCATCGAAGAAGGCGATCCCACGACCGTGATCGTCGATACGATGCCGACCACGCCTCAACCTGCGTCGTCGGATCAGTTGGTCGAAGGCATGGTGTGTCAGTCGCAGGACGTGACGTTCACCAAGGTCATTCCGACGGTGATGTTGGTGCTCGATCGCTCGACGAGCATGTTCGCGAGCAATCTGCCGAACGGCAGCAGCCCCACCCCTTGGGGTACATTCCCCGATCGCTGGGAAGCGCTGCGCTCCGCAGTGGCTGCGCTCGAGCCTTATCAGGATGACGTCCAGTTCGCTGGCGTCACCTACACTGGGTTCATGAACGAATCCGACGGCGCGTGTCCGGAACTTCAAGGTACCGAGATTGTCCCAGCTACGGGAAACCTGGCCACCATCGAAGCACTATTGCCGGCGTCGTCGGAAGCCATCCCCAAAGCTGCGGGCGAAACGCCCACTGCCGAAGGCATCGAAGCTGCGTTGACCATCCTCAACGCGACGGCTGCCGAGGGCCCCAAGTACCTCGTCCTCGTGACCGATGGTTTGCCCGACCTGTGCGTTGGACGCCCCGAGCTGATCAACAAGGGGCCCTGGTGTGCACATGATCCCGCCTACGCCGTCGTGCAAAACGCGTACATGAACGGCGTGAAGACGTTCGTGATCGGCATCGGCAACTTCACCAACGCTCAGGAGCAAGAGGCGAGCGATTACTTCCTCAACGGCATGGCGCACGCGGGCCAAGGTCTCGACATCGCTCCGAACCCTTTGAACGGCACACAACCGACGGACATTCACTGCATCAGCCAAGAGTCGACGATCGCGCGCAACAATCCTCCGGCGAACGACTTCAACACCGACCCCGAGGGGTGGCGCAACTACGCAGCGGCGACCTACGGTCCAACCGGCATGATGTACGACGAGAAGCTGTACTTCGAGCCTGACGACACCACGCTCGGTCCAGAGTTGGCGAAGGTCGTCGCCGGCGTGCGCTCGTGCTCCTTCGAAATGGACGACACGATCAAGCGTGACCAAGCGGGCAAGGGTGCCGTGCGTCTCGAGACCCCCGACGGGACCAAGACGGACCTGATGTACGACGACGCCAACGGCTGGGCGCTCGATGCGGCGAACGATTACACGGTCGTGCTGCAAGGCAGCGCGTGTGAACAGCTTCAGACGCAGCCCGAGATCGACGTGAAGATCCAGTTTCCCTGCGAAATCCGTGTCCCCCGCGTGCGTTGAGCCCGAGAGGCTGAGAGGCCGGAGCAGGGCCATCCGAGAGCATCAGGCGGTTCAAGGACCTTGCACGGTTCGAGGTCCTGCTCTAGGGTTCACGGACCATGGGCACAGCTTTGAGCACCCGTGCGCAACTTGCGCTCCTTCCGCTTAGCTAGCGGAAGAGGCGTTTTACTGTTCACTCAGTTTCCGAAAACCCTCTTCCGCGTGCGACAAGCCGGGAGAGGGTTTTTTCGTTTCTGCTCTTCGCTCAAATCGATTGCCCCATCATTCGTTTATCTCTTCGGTCGAGTCGCGTCGTGGTCGATAACCCCGATGGAGTTCCGTGATGTCTTCGATGCCCTTCCAAAAATACCGTCCGTTCCCTCAAATCGAGCTGAAGGACCGACAGTGGCCTAGCCGCCAGATCACGCGTGCCCCCATGTGGTGCAGTGTGGATCTGCGCGACGGCAACCAAGCGCTGGTCGAGCCAATGGGGCATGAGCGCAAGCGACGGTTGTTCGAAACGCTGGTGCGCTTGGGCTTCAAGCAGATCGAGGTGGGCTTCCCGAGCGCCTCCCAGACGGATTTCGATTTTCTGCGCTGGTTGATCGATGAAGGGCGCATCCCCGGTGACGTGACGATTCAGGTGTTGACGCAAGCGCGCGGTCCGCTGATCGAACGCACTTTCGAGGCGCTGGCGGGCGTGAAACGCGCGGTCGTTCACTTGTACAACTCCACGTCCACCCTGCAGCGCAAAGTGGTGTTCGGACGTGACCGCCAGGGTATCACCGAGATTGCCGTAGAGGGCACCCGCTTGGTGCGCTCGGTTGCAGACAAGCACCCGGAGATGGATATTCAGTTCGAGTATTCACCCGAGAGCTTCACCGGTACCGAGTTGGATTTCGCCAAGGAGATCTGCGAAGCGGTGATGGACGCCTGGGGCGCGACGGCGGAAAAGCCGATCATCCTGAACTTGCCGGCCACCGTCGAAATGGCGACCCCCAACGTCTACGCCGATCAAATCGAGTGGTTCGCGCGCAACGTGGCGGGACGTGATCGCTACATCCTGAGCGTTCACCCGCACAACGACCGCGGGACCAGTGTTGCCGCTGCCGAGTTGGCGCTGTTGGCGGGCGCTGATCGGGTCGAGGGTACGTTGTTCGGCAACGGTGAGCGCACCGGCAACGTCGACATCGTGACCTTGGCCCTGAACCTGTTTACCCAGGGCGTCGATCCAGAATTGGAGATCGGTGACATCAGGAAACTGGTCGAGGCTTTCGAGTTCTGCAATCGCCTGCCCGTTCACCCGAGACATCCCTACGCTGGGGAACTGGTGTTCACTGCGTTCTCGGGTTCGCACCAAGACGCGATCAAGAAGGGTTTGGCGGCGCGCGAAACCGCCAGAGATCCGCAATGGGAGGTGCCCTACCTGCCGATCGACCCCGAGGACATCGGACGCACCTACGAAGCTGTGATCCGGATTAACAGTCAATCCGGCAAGGGCGGCGTGGCCTACGTGCTGGAGCACGATTTCGGGCTGGTTTTGCCGCGCAATTTGCAGGTCGAGTTCAGCAAAATCGTGCAGCGAGTAACCGACACGACCGAGAAAGAACTGTCTCCGCAGCAAATCCTGGATTTGTTCGAGGCGGAGTACTTGGCAGGCAATTCTGACTTGTCGCTGGCCGAACGTCGCGTCGACGTCAGTGCCGCCGGCGATGAACGAGCCGTGTCAGCGTCCCTGTCCGTTGGCGGTGTTGTGCGTCGGGTTACCGGTACCGGAAATGGCCCGATCGATGCGCTGATGAACGCATTGCAGCGCGAATTGGGGATCAGCGCCGAGGTTCTCGAGTACAGCGAGCACTCGGTTGGCAAGGGAGCCAAGGCTTGCGCCATCGCCTACGTGCAAGTCTCGATGGACGGGCGCTCCTCGTTCGGCGTCGGACGCCATGAGAGCATTCTCACCGCGTCGATCGAAGCCGTGCTGAGCGCGATTGCTCGTTTGCGTCGGCTCGCTTTGGCCGAAAGTCCCAGCGGCCACGCCGCCTCGGCCTGACGCTCCTAGACCGACGCTCGCGGGTTCAACTCGCGGGCATCGGTCCAATCAGTACTTTCTGGGTGGCCTCAGCGACGCGGTTGCCCTCCGGGTCCGACAGGTTGACCGTGAGCACGACCTCCTGCCGCTCTCGGCCGAAGCTTGGCGAACAGTTGCACTCCGCGGTGATCGTGCCGTGCGCCTTCTTGAGATAGCGGATGTTAATCTCGGTCGGAATGAAACGCATGTCGTCCTCGAGCGAGTAAGCGAGGGCAGCATTGGCGGCCAGCTCGGCCACGTGAGCGAGCGCGATGGCATGCACGGAGCCCAAGTGATTGCGCACGCGGCGCTCGTCCTTGAGCTCCACTTTGCAATGCCCGGGTCCGAGCTCGACGACCAAGACGTCGACGCTGGCCGCGTGGGGAATGGCCGTCGCAAGAAAACGACTGTAAAGCTGACGTCCACCAGGTAAACGGTGCAGCACGTCCCAGGCGGACTTGAGCCAGGAGGCGCTGCTCGATACGGCGGGGAGCTTGGAAAGGAGACCTTCGGGCAACATGGGTCGACTCTCGGGCGAGGGCAGGACGAGGGCAACGGCTTCGTTTCGCTCGGGAAGTGCTTCGGCCCCTTGTTTTTGTAGGGGAAGGTCGGAACTTGGCCCCTCAGGGCTGGAGTGCTACGCCGTTGGGCGTCGTGCTCGGCAAGGCTTGCACCGAAATCTCACACCTGGGTCGCGCTTCACTGCGCGCGCTCAGCGCAGCGCTGCTGGTCGGTCTGCTCAGCGGCGCGGCTCACGCCGGTAAGGTCGTGAAATCCAAGCCGC
>DATAHU010000121.1:0-146611 GCA_036263015.1 Polyangiaceae bacterium
AGCGCTCAGAAGGTCCCACTGACGTTCAGGCCTTGGAAGTTCGGCGTAGCAACCACACCCCAGACCGGAGCGGGTCGCCCTTCCTCGTCGTCATCGTCATCGTCCATGACGATCGCAGTGATGATCGAAGTCGCAAACCCCGCCACGGAAATGCCCGTCCAGATCCCGCCCCACGTGTAGTGCGAATCGGCCGCTGAATAGTAGTCCTGGATGTCCTGCTGCAAGCCTCGGCAGGTCGCCGAATTCGTGCTCTTGCAGTTACTCGCGACGTATTGGTCGTCGTAAATGGCCTGCCCGCTGGCGTCGCGATTCGAGCCCTTGATGAACTGGCTCGTCGCGATGATGCCCGCGACCACCCCCACGCCAATCCCGCTCCAAATCAACACGGGCCGCACGACACTTCCGCCGCCGCCCTCTTTGCCGTCTTGCAACGCAGTCGGGTCGGGATTGCGATCGGGATCATCGGCGCTGCCGATTTCGCCATCGTAGAAGCGAACCAAGATCTCCAGCTTGTCGCCGTACTCGACGGTGATCGGCACCACTCCGCGCAGCACGCGCTGCGGCACCGAGTTGACGAACACCTTCATCGACGAGCCGACGGGCGGATTGATCGCCAATTGATGTTGGCCCGGCGTGACGCGCGGCTTGGTATCCGTGATGATCTCTTCGTTCCACTGCAAGACTTGCCCCTCGGACTCCAGGGGTTCGATCCGGATCGTGACTTGCGGGAACATCGCCAAGCTTGCACGCGCTGGATTTACACACTCATCCAAGATGCGTTTGTTGTTGGCGGCCTTGTCACCCGCCCGTGAAATGGCTTCGAAGCCGTCGCGAGCGAGCTCCCAGTGCAAGCGCGCTTCGCCGCGCTGCGAGGGTCCCGGCAAGCGCAGGTTCGACAAGCGCTGCGCCAAGGTGCGGTGCGCTTCTGCGTTCCACAGCACGATGTGGCAGGGCGGAGATTTGGCGCGCTCCGCATAAGCATCGGTCACGCGCGCGACGATCTCGGGGTCTTGCTGAGTGCGCCCGCACAGCGCAACTTCGCTGACCTGCCGAAATAGCTCTTTGGGATCGGGATTGTCCCACTTGATGTCGCTCTCGGCGCAGGTTGGATCGGCGTCTGCGCGCGCCGTCTGAACGCCCGCAAACCACACACTCACGAGCACGACGATGAAGGACCCGAACTGAAGCAATCGCCCCATAGCGGCAGAGTGATCGCCCAACCTAGCCCATTGAGCAAGAGTCTCGCGCACGATCAGGGCTCCGAGAAGTCGATGCCGCCCCAGCGATCACCCGCTTCCTGTCCGTTCGACTCGAGCTTGATGTCCTTCCATCGGAAGCGCTGTGTGGTATCAGCGACGTTCCACAGGAACTGGTCCTCGGGTTCGAGCGGGATGAAGTAGTCTTGGCCGATGGCCGCTCGCATCTTGTCGAGATCGGACTGCTGGCAAATGAAATTGGTCTTGGGCGCGCGGTCGTCGCGATAGCGATCCATCGCTTCGGTTGGGCGCGGCAGGGTTCCGGACAGATACTGCGGGTTCTGGGTTGGGCCCGAGAGATCGACCCAGTACGCCGGGTAGCCACGCACATCGACGTGCACGTGATAAGCGTTCGGGTAGAAGCCCACGCCGATCTTGTCGCGATACGGTGAATCAGACTCGTCGCGCAGCCACAGCAGATACTCTGCCAGCAAGTGGTTCGGAATGCCGAGGATCACGATGTCTGCAGCGGTACCGAGCGCGTGTTGAGACTTCTTGGCACCAGGCCGGTTATCGTTGGGATAGCGATAACCGCTGACCAGACACATTTGACGACCTCCGAACGTGTCGCTCAAAAAGACCAACAGCTCGATTAACTCGGGACTGACATCGGCCTTCTGGCCCCCGCGCAGCGACACGAACAAGTCGCGCATGGTGGACGCAGCGGCTGTCGTGAGTTGCTTCTTGCCAGCCATGGGCTGCCCAAACCACGGCTTGTCCTGGCGTCTCTGGTTGGCCAAGCTCAGCACGCCTGGCGACTTCGACGGGGACATCAAAGAGCCCCAGGGATAGGTCGACATCCCTGCCAGGGCCAACGGAACGGCAAAGGTGAGCAAAGCCCAAACGGCGGAGGCAGAGGTGCCCGTGCGGAGCCACTTCATCGCCCCCCATGATACCAAACTGCGGCCGAAACCCTCCCCTAACGGCGCGCTAACGCTCATGTTCCCTCGGCCAGGGGTCTTGGAAATGCAATTGCAGTTGCATTTGCAAGAGGCCACCTCCATCCTGCCTCTGGTGACCAGCGCATCCAACGCAGAGCTCAAGGACGAGATCCGCAAGACGGGACTCAGAGCCACTGCGTCCCGCATCGCGGTGTTGCGCCATTTGCGCCAATCCCCCCGGCCGCTCAGCCACGCGGAGGTGGTCGATGCGCTGACCGAGGACACTTGGGACCGAGCGACTTTGTATCGCAACCTGGTCGACTTGGCCGAAGCCGGTCTAGCGCAGAAAGTCGAGCTCGGGGATCGGTTGTGGCGCTTCAGCGGTCACGTCTCCGAGACGCACGACGGCGCGCTTCATCCGCATTTCATCTGCACCGAGTGCGGCACGATAACGTGCCTGCCCGAGGTCTCGATGACGACCCCGCGCCGTGGCGTACCCCGTTCACTTCGCGACAAGAACGTCGAAGTGCACGTGCGTGGGCGCTGCGATGATTGTGAGTGAGTGCTCACGCTTAGCGTCTTGGGTCAACGCTCGCCGATTTGAAACGGCACGATGACGTTCACGTCGTACGTCGTTTGGTAGGGCTCCGCTTGCAAGCGTTGTTCGAGACAGGCATCGAAGCGCTCGGGGTAGGTGTGGCGGCGGACGAACACCGTCTTGGCAGCCCCGAAGGCGTTGAGCACGAGCATCAACTCGCCGCGGATCTGTGCCTTCGGGTCGGCCAAATAGATTCCTCACTGACGCACGCTAGCCGCGACCTTTTCCAGCAAAGGCGCGCGCAGGCTCACCGACGTAGCCGGGTGTGGTGCGGGCGCTGCCGACGGTCACGACGGGATCACAGCGAATACCCTACCCTCACAAGGCGACGTGATAGCCCACCTTGATGATGTAGAAATACACGAACAGGCGCGGTACGCGCAGCACTGCCACCAGTGCGAAGTAGCGAGGCGCCACACGACTGAGGCCGCACAAACAACACAAGGTCGAGTACCCGAGGGGGAGCACGCTGACCGCTACCAGTGCCCACGCGCCGTAACGTTTCAAAGCTGCGGCCGCCAACTCCGTCGGCTTGGCCAACCAGCGCTTGACTAGGTTTACGTTCTGCAGCTGCCCGCCGATCAGGTACGAGAGCACGCCGCCAATCGACGAACCGACGCAAATCGCAACCATCATGTTGCCGGGCGCGATACCGCTGCTCAAGCCGAGCAACATGTAGAACTGCGCAGGCACCGGCACGTGAAAGCCATCGGCGATCAGAGTGCCCATCGCCAAACCCCAAACTCCATAACGCGACACGAACCATTGCGCCGTGGCTTCGAGCTCCGGTCGCAGGAGACGGACGATCGCGATCACGCAGCCCAAGAGCACGAGCAGTCCGAGTGCGAGTCGCCAAAGGTTTTGGCGAATCTCTACGCGGGGCGCGTCGGGCGAGTTCACCGGGTCGCTCTAGCATGGAGGGCGATCACGGCATGTGAAGTTTGTCTCGTGAAGCTCTAAGTCTCTAGCACCTACGATGCTTTCGCAATTGACTTGCAATAGCATGAGAATTGGACTTTTGTCTCGCTGCGATGTCTAGGTCTCGTTCGAAGTCGCTCGCAGGTCGTCTGCCTTTGCTGGGCCTGCTTCTGCTCGGCGGCTGCTCGGCGAGCAACGGCACGGGTGAATTGGTCGTGCTGCTCGAGGCCGAGGATACGATTACGCATGGCCTGAACGCTGGGCAGGACATTGCCGACATTCACGACGGCTGGGACGTGCGCTATGAGGCATTCCTGCTCGATGTCGGCGAGATCGAGCTGCACCCGACGAGTGATCCGGAGCAGCGCGTGCGAGCGCGCCAGAGTTACGTCGTCGATCTGACGAAGATCCCCGCTGACGGAAGTGCCCTATGGCACTTGGCCGATCTGGAGCCTGGTCGTTTCAGTTTCGGCTATCGCACGGGCGGCAGCTTGGCTCATGCCCGACGCGACGCGAGCGTATCTGACGCAGACTTCGCAGCCTTCCGCGCAGAGAAACTGACTTACGCGATCGAGGGCCGAATCGAAAATCCCAAGGGAGTGTCGTGTCCGCCCGCGTCGTCGGCTCGGGACCGAGGCGAGCTGCCTGCTCGCGCCCTAGCCCCTGCAGGTGTACAGACCGCGGCCAACACCTGCTTCGAAAATCCCGTGATCCGCTTTTCGCTCCGCGCGCGGGCCCCGATGGGCTTCGGCCCGTGTGAGCTAGACGGCACCCCTGGAGTGAGCGTGCCCCAGGGTGGAAGCAACACCGTCGCGATCACCATCCACGGCGATCACTTGTTCTTCAACGGTTTCCCCACCGGCGACGAGGGCGGCATCGTGCGCTTGGCACAGTGGCTCGCGGATTGTGATCTGAACCTCGATGGCGAAGTCAGCAAGAGTGAACTGCAGGCCACCGCGATCGCCGATCTGCCAGCGATCGATGATCGCTATCAACTGGGTGGAGCGCCGCGCAACATCACGAGCGTCTGGGATTTGGTGCTCGGACAGCTGCAAACCCAAGGCCACATGGACGGCGAGGGTGACTGCGAGTTGAACCCATGATCTTCCGTCGCCAATTCCTACTCGCTGCGTTCATCTTCGGCGTGAACCTCTACGCTGCCCCTGGCCGAACCCAGCCTAGCCCGCCCACCAGCGCCGCGCCCGAGGCAAGTAGCCCCCCAGCCGACGCGGCGCCGTCGGGCACCCCTCAGCCCCCCAGCCCAGAGATCGTGGCACCCCAAGTGCTCGAAAGCGTCGACGCGGTTTATCCAGAGGGCAGCCAGGCCCAAGGCACTGTCGTATTGCGGGTGACTCTGAATCCCGAGGGCTCCGTCGAAGCCGCGGAGGTCGCACAGAGCGTGGATCCCGAACTCGACAAGGCAGCGTTGACGGCGATCATGGGTTGGAAGTTTGCCCCTGCCACGCGCCAGGGCATAGCGGTCGCGGCGCGCATCCAGGTGCCGTTCACTTTCACCCCGCCTGCCCCAGCGCCCCCGCCGCCCGTCGAGCCTCCAGCGAGCCCCGCCAGCCAAGCTCCGAGCGCGCTAGAGCGCGCCCCTGCGCCAGTTCCGGGGAGGCCGACGCCACCCAAACCAACCAGCGAACAGACGGTCACCGTGAGCGGTCAAAAAGCAACGCGCGTCGAGCAGCGCAGCGCGAGCGACTTCGCGGTGCATCACGATCTGCTCGAAACGGCACCGCGGCACGAGGGCGTTGAAGTGTTGCGCAGCGCTCCGGGGTTGTACATCGCGCGCTCGGAGGGCGCGGCAGTGGCGCATCGCTACATGCTGCGCGGCTTCGACTCAGAGCATGGCCAAGACATCGAGTTCCACGTCGCCGGTATTCCGATCAATCTGCCGTCGCACATTCACGGCCAAGGCTATGCCGATCTGGGCTTCTTGGTCGCGGAGACGGTCGACGAATTGCGCGTGACCGAGGGCGTTCATGATCCCAAACAAGGTGACTTCGCCGTCGCCGGCTCTCTCGATTTGACGCTCGGCGTGGCGCGCCGCGGCTTCTTGTCGCGCACGGCATACGGCTCGTTCGGCACGTTCCGGCAGTTGGCGTTATGGGCGCCGCCAGGTGAACTGCGCGACAGCTTCGGCGCCGTCGCCTTCAATCACACCGATGGCTTTGGTCAGAACCGACGAGGGGAATCGGTCAGCGCTATCGTGCAACAGGGCTACAGCTTGGATCACTGGCGGCTGCGCGGGGTCGGTATTCTGTATGGGGCCCGCGCCGACATGGCCGGCGTGGTGCGTAGCGACGACGTCAGCGCCGGTCGTCTGGGCTTCTACGACGTCTACGCTTACCCAACGGCTCGAGCGCAGAATGCGTTCTCGGGCAGACTGATGCTCGGGCTGTTCGGTCAATATCGCGGAGACGATGGCGACAGCGCCCAAGTCGGCGTCTGGGTGTCGGACGATCACTTCCGACTGCAAGAGAATCTGACGGGCTTCGAACAGCGCTCGCAAACGCTGGCCAACGTGTCTGGCCGCGGTGACTTGATCGAGCAGTTGAACTACGCGCGCTCGGCTGGCGTGACGGCTCAGTATCGCGCGCCGGTTCGCGCGCTCGGAGAATTGATCGAGAGTTACCTCGAGCTAGGCCTCGACGCTCGCACCGATGACATCGAGCAAGCGCAGAATCTGCTCGACGCGACGGTACACGACCAAACCTGGGATCGCCGAGTCGACGCGCGCGTGCTCGCGTCGGACATCGGCGGCTACGGCGATTTGGATTTGCATTTGAGCGAGATCTGGAAGCTCAGACTCGGCTATCGCGCAGACGGTCTGCTTTACTCGGTCGACGATCGCTTGGGCAACCGCGCCCCCGCGACGCGCTCAGCGGACAATTTCATCGTCGGCTTTCGGCGCAGCGCGATGGGCATCGCGGCCGGGCCCCGCGTGAGTAGCGACGTCGACGCGACGCCTTGGTTGAGTGTGCACGCCTCGTACGGAGAAGGTTACCGATCACCTGAAGCCCGCCTATTGGACGACGGCGAACAGACCCCGTTCACCAAAGTGCACTCCGCCGATCTTGGAACACGCTTTCACTTCGGCGATCGCTACGAGGTTGCGCTATCGGGTTACTACACGACGCTGTCGGACGACGTCGCCTTCGATGCCGACGAGGGACGCATGGAGCGCATCGGCCGCACACGACGCGTGGGCGGCGTGGTGCACGCTGAGGCGCGGCCTGTGCCGGGTCTCGTCGCTGCAGCGTCCGTGACCTACGTCGATGCCGAGTTGCTCGAACCGCCGCCACAGACGCCGCGCGAACCCGATCCGCCGTTTCGTGCGGGTCAGAACTTGCCCTTCGTGCCGCCGATCGTGGGTCGGCTCGACGTAGGTTACCGACGCGCCTTGGGCCATCTGGATACGCACAAACTGAGTGGCCGCGTGGGGGGCGGGTTGTCCGTCGTTTCTGCGAGGCCCTTGCCGTATGGTGCGTTCGCTTCACCCTTCGCGTTGGCCGATCTGGCTGCCGGCCTCGGTTTGGAACCGCTCGAGCTCGGCATCGAAGTTTTCAATCTGCTGGATGCCCAATACGCCGCAGTCGAGTACTCCTTCGTCTCGAACTGGAATCCCGATGCGCCAGCGTCACGGGTAGCAGCGCGGCACAGCGCCGCAGGTTCACCTCGCACCATCCTCGCGACCTTGGAGCTCCACTTATGAGCCAACATCGGTCCGTGGCGCTCGCCGCGCTGTTCACCCTTTTCGCCCTCTTGCCCGGCTGTGTGGACACGGGCTCGAGCGAGATCGTGATCCCACTCGAAGCGCGCGGCACGAATCCTGGAACCGAGTTCGTTGGCCGCGACGGATGGACAATTGCCCTGGACGAAGCCAGCCTGGCCTTTGGCCCCCTCACGTTGTGTGCGGGAGCCACGGCCGGCGAACTGTGCGACACGGCACACGCCGAATGGCTCGACAGCGCGGTAGTCGACATCCTGGACCCGACACCACGAGCTCTCGGAGAAATCATCGGCGTCAGCGGTCGCGTACGCTCGTGGATGTACGATCTCGGATTCGTCAGCACGCTGACCCAAGACGAACCCCTGGAACTGCCCGCAGCAAAACGGCTCGAGGGTAACTCGGTACACCTACGAGGAACGGCGACCAACGAAGCGCTGAAGCTAACCTTCGAAATAGCGCTCCCGATCCGTCAAGAAGCCGCAACCGAACGCGGAGTACCGGTGATCGCCAAAAACACCGCCGAACCCTTCGACCAAGATCTAACCAACACACCCGTAACGCTCCAAGCAAGTTTCGACGCAGCCCCGTGGTTCGAGCAAGTCGACTTCGAAGCCCTAGCCAAAGCCCACGACTGCAACCCAACCTGCCCAAATCCGATCCAAATCACCCCAAACGATCAAGCCTACCGAGCCATCCGAGTCGCAATCCTAGCCGCCAACCACGCCAAGTTCACCTGGACCCACTAAATCGCCAAAGCACCGAGGATCCCTGTCAGGGCAAAATGGAACCAAGGTTCCAGAAGAAGGCTGGAAGGATCGAGTCGAGACCAAGCGAGGTTTGTCACGAGCGCAACGGAACGGGCTACTGCCCGTGAGTACGGTCGGGGCAAAGATCGCGCAGGCATCGGCTCGAGACACCAGCCTTCTCAAGCGAAGCGTTTGAGGGAACGGGCCCTTGCCTTTTGAGCTTCGATCAGACGGTCCTTGGGCGGCGAAGTCGTCTCGAGCGTGTCGACCAATTCGCGAGTGGCCCGGGCGATCTTTTTGACTGCTGCTTCGAAGCGCTCCAGGTTCTTGTCACTGGGCACACGCGTCCCGCTAACCTTTCGCACGTACTGCAGCGCCGCCGCGTGCACTTCATCGTCGGTTGCCGGGGGCTCGAAGTTGAATAGAGGGCGGATGTTGCGGCACATGACGGGAGCGTACAGCACCTCACAACGGTTGCAGCGGTTTTCCGAGCCCGAAGCCACTCGCACATCGGAACACAGAGAACACATGTGCTGCCTCGCGCGCACTGTGCAAGCACTCCAGCGCCTCGACAAAACGTCCGGAGTCGCTCGAAGACCGCAGATTGCGATGCTAGATCGAGCTGCCCAGAGGGCATGACATGACGGCAACCAACGCAGGCAACTTCGAGCTAGGGCGCAACTTCGATCAAGGCGTGGCTACCGGTGGCTTGGACCTGGGCCCCTACGCTGCCCACTACAGCGAACTGTTCGCCGACGCACTCGAAGACGGTGTGATCACTGCCGAGGAACGCGAGCGATTGGACAAGGCCGCCGACAACCTGGGCATGAACCGCATGCAGCTGCGGCAACTCGAACAGGCGATGGTGAACGCCTACGAGATGCATCATCGCGTGAAGGTCGTGGAGCGCTGGGAGGAGTCACCGGTCTCCCTGCAGCCGATTGTTGTCGATGCTGCCGGTGACGAAGGCAAAGCGATGCTGCTCGGGCAGATCGAACGCTTGAACAAGCGCGTCGCGGAGTTGGAGAGCGAGCTGCGTGAAGCGCGAGCCCACGTCAACGTCGAAGTCGACGTCAGTGTGCTCGAGGGCAACGATTCCGCGGTCGACGAGAGCGTCGAGCAACTGCGTGCGCGAATCCGTCGCGATCCGACCAATCCGCGATTGTTCGCGCGTTTGTACCGAGCGTGCGGCGACAGCGGCGACCCCGATGGCCAATATCGAGCAGCTCAAGCCCTGGTGGCGCTCGGGCAAGCCGATGTTCAACAAAGCACGCTCGTCGCCAAGCATCAACCCGAGGGCTTGATCACTCCCGCTCGTGCGCTCAACGGCACGGACTGGCAGAGCTCGCTCGCGCACCCCGAGCTCGAGATCGTCACCAGCCAGATCATGGCTCTGATCGCTCCCGCTGCGCTCATGGGGCGCGTCGCGGGTTTACGTCGTGAGAAGAAACTGCTCCCGCAAGCCGAGAACCAGAAGCAGGACCCGGCCAAGAGCACGCTGATGGCCGTGCGCGCGTTAGCTTGGGCCGCGCATGTTCTGGGGATGCCAGTCCCGCTGATCTCGGCCGATGCCTCGCGCGACATTGCTTACGCGCACGTGCCGGGAATGCCCCCCTACTCGCTCGTCGGCAAGGCAGCGCTCGCGGGCCGCACCCAAGTGCAGAGCGCATTCTTGTCGGCGCGCCACATGACCTACTACCGCGCCGAGTTCTTCGTGAAGGTGTTGTTCCCGGGGGTCACCGAGCTCGAGGATTTGTTCTTGGCCGCTTTGTTGATCGGCAGCCCTGGTCTGCCCATCGCTCAACACTTGCGCACGCGCGTCACTCCGATCAGCGAAGCCTTGGCTCCGATGCTCAACCCCGCGCAACTCGACAGCTTGCGTCAACAGTTCAAAGCATTCGTCGCCGATGGCGGCCGCACGAACTTGCTGCGTTGGAGCGAAAGCGTCGACAAGACCGCGTGCCGCGCGGGTTTGCTCTTGTGCGGGAACCTCTCGTCCGCGCTCGAAGTACTGCAACCCGAAGAAGGCCCGAAAGGACCTTTGAGCGCCGACTTGCTCGCGTTCGTGGTGAGCGATCGCTACGGTCAATTGCGCCAGAAACTCGGCATCGCGATTCAGTAGTGAAGCGAACGAGTAGAAGCGGGCCCAGCGCCTTGCTTCGAGCTGTGGCTTAGCTTAACGTCTGATTCGTGATTTCGGTCGTCTGTTTCGACTTGGGGGGCGTCCTAGTAAAATTGAGCGCGAGCTGGAGCGACGCCGCCGAGCGGGCCCGCGTCGTGGTTCGAGATCGAGCTTGGCTCGATTCGGAGAGCTTGCGCACGTCGCGCTGGCAGATCGTGCAGGACTATCAAAACGGCGCGTTGAGCTGTCAGCAGTACTACGGCGCGTTGTCGCAGTTGATGACGGACTTCACGCCCGAGGACGTAGCGCGGGTCCATGCAGCCTGGATCTTGGATCACTATCCCGGGGCCGAAGCCTTGGTCAGCGACTTGAACCGCACGCCCGGTGTGCGCACGGCCTGCCTCAGCAACACCAACCATTCGCATTGGTTGGAGCTCACGGCCCAAGACGGCCGTTATCCCGCGATTACCAAACTGCGGCATCAGTTTGCTTCGCACTTGCTCGGATTGAGCAAACCTGACGCGCGTATCTACGACGAAGCCGCCAAACAGCTCGGGGTCGAGCCGGACGAGATCCTCTTCTTCGACGACTTGGTCGAAAATATCGAAGCTGCCAAAGCTCGAGGTTGGCGCGCGGAACAGATCGAACCCAAGGGGGATACGATCGCACAAATGCGCAAGCATTTGGCGAGCCACGGCGTGGATGTCGTGACGGGGCAACAGCAGTGCTGACACGGCGGTTTGCAGCTCGCATGGCGACCCACTCGCTCGCGGGCAGCGCGTTGATTCTGAGTGCCTGCGCGCCGGCCCTATCGTCGTTTACGCCAGCTCACGTCGCGCGCGCCGGTCACATTCAGCTCGAACTGGGCACCGATGTGTCGATCCCTTCGAGCGGGTTCGATCAGCTGGTGAACGCGGGTCGCCAGCTCGAACAGAACTCCGCCTCCCAACAACTCACGGCCAAGCAGCAGCAGGACTTGCTGAGCGCTGGCTGGGCGTTGATCCTGAACCCGCCAGCGGTGATCTTTCACACCGGTTTGGCAGTGGGCGTCGTAGAGGATTGGGAAGTGTCTGGACGCCTGGTGTCTGGGGGTTGGCACTTGGGCGGCCGGCATCAGTTCCTGCACGAGGCGCGCGACGGCATCGACCTCAGCGCTGGAGTTGGTTTCGGCGCTAACCGCATCAAGTTATCGGACATCAGCCCATTCGAACAACTCAGCTTCGATGACTACGTGCGTTGGCACGTGGATTTGCCGCTCTTGGTCGGAAAGAGTGGCACTTGGTATCGCTGGTGGGCAGGCCCGCGCCTGGTGTTGTCGACCTATCACACGGGCATGCAGCTCACGCTGCCGCCGAGCGAAGGCAACCCCGGGACCCAATTCTCGACTTCGCTCGACGGTCACAGCCTGCACGCCGGTGGCCAAGCGGGCGGCGCGCTCGGTTACAAATGGCTGTTCTTGGCGTTCGAGCTCACGGTCACGTACGTGGGCGCCACTGCCAATCTCGATTCCACGAGCAGCGAGCTCGGCAAGTTCAAAACCTCGACTTCTGGCAACGTGGTCTATCCGGCGTTGGGTTTGATGGGTGAGTTCTGAACACGCCGAGCCCAAACGCAGTGCGCGCTACAAGCTATCGATCCATTCTTCGATCGTCGTGATCTCTTCAGCGCTGAGCCCGGGGCCCGTCGGCGGCATGCGCCCCGATTCCAGGTCCATGGCTCGAATGCGCATCGAGATGCTGGCTTTGCTTTGCACCGCAGAGCTGCGCGTCGCATCCGCGCTGCTACCAACGATGAACGTGTGCCCCGTGCCGGCGACATGGCATTCGCGGCATTTCGCGGAGAAGATCGCGTACACGTCCGCGAACGAGACCTGCATTGCAGGCTGATCGGTCTCCCCTGGTTCAGTGGGCGTGGCGGCGTCTGGTTCACCCGCCGGGCCGTCAGGGTCGCGCTCGGGGTCGTGAGAAGCGCACGCGCTGAACCACAGGCCGCTGAACACAGCACGGACAACGACCTGACGGATGCCGGCAACTGTCATCGCGTTTGAACCTAGCGCGCCATCCGCGCCTCGTCAGGCCGAAAAATGACCAGACGCACAAGGACACAATCGGTCCCCAAATGCCACATCCGCGCTCAGAGCTTCAGAGCGAAGCACTTCTTGGCGTGATCGATGGTGGGGATGCCGATGAAATCGTGGACCACGAGATCCTTCTTGGTCGCGCCGTCGTCGAACGCAGCGCCCACCAATTCGACGGAAAATCCAAGCTGTAGCCGATGCTTTGGGGGATAGTGGGGATACAGGCCAGAGATCGACAAGCACAGGTTGTTAGCTTCGATCGTATAGGTTGCCTGCCAAGCGGCGTTGGGATAACCCCTGCGTGGCGGGCGATCATCCAGGCACGGCGAGGGATAACCTTGGTCCCAGGATACGTCGCTATTGTCGGTCGCGTCGTGAGCGTAGGCAGAGACGTGAATGGTTCCGCCGTTGGGCAATTTTTGCGAAGAGGGCGCCGCGTCCGTCGGCTTGGGCAAGCAGCCGTTCGCGAGCGGGGGAACGCTGGGATTCGTCATGCGCACCTGGGCGCCCTGGGCCGACACACCGCCTTCGGCTGGAGTTTCGTCACAAGTGCAACCGAGGACGATCAATGGCAGCGCGAGGGGCGCGAGCTGAGTGAGCTGACGGATCATGATTGGTTCGGTAGCGAGCCCCACGCTGAGCGTCAAGCCCACTGACCCAAGTGCTCGCTTCCGCCGCTCCAACGGGACGGTGAAACGACAAATATAGCGGCTTGGACCCCGTCCTCTGTGACACCTCTCAATAGGACAAGGCCAACGGGAGCCCGGCCACGACGAGCTCGGCCATCAACGGGCGTTGCCCGAGCAGCTCAGCGCTGCGCGCATCGGGTTGGCTGCCCCCCACGTACACCCCAAAGCGCCCGGGTTCCAAGACGCGCTTGCCCTGCTCGTCGATCGACGACAAGTCCCGAGCGACTAGCTGGAAGTGAACGACCTGGCTCTCACCTGGGTCGAGCTCGATGCGTCGAAAGCCCCGCAAGCTGAAGTGCGGGACCAAGCGCGAGTCTTCTCTAGTCTTGCCGTCCAAGCTCTCGAGGTAAAGCTGAACCACCTCGGCGCCGCGCCTGGATCCAGAATTGCAGACCCTGACCGCGACCTCGACACTCTGCCCTGCTTCGATCCGATAGGCCCCGAGCACCAGCTCTTGGTATTCGAAGCGAGTGAACGCTAACCCGTAACCAAACGGGTACAAGGGCTCGCGTTCGAGGTAGCGGTAAGTCCTGCCGCGCATGGCGTAATCGGTGATCGGCGGCAGATCGCTGGTGCGCGCGGGAAACGTGATGGGTAGACGACCCGCGGGGCTGACGTCACCGAACAGAACCTCGGCCAGGGCCGTGCCGCCCATCTCGCCGGGATACCAGCCAAACACGATCGCAGGCACGTTCTGGTGAGCCCAAGTCAGGCTCAAGGGGCTGCCGGCAATCAGGACCAAGATCGTGGGTTTACCCAACGCGCTGACTTCCTCGAGCAAGCGTTGCTGCAAGCCTGGCAATTCCAAGTCGACCTTGTCGCCGCCGTTGTCAGTGGTGCCGACGTCGTCCTGTTCGCCTTCGACTTTCGCCGAAAGCCCGAGCACGAGCACCACGACGTCAGCGCGCTCGGCCACGCTGCGGGCTTCGGAGAGATTGCCCGCGCGCTTCAAGCCGTCGGTCTGAGTACCCACGAGTTTACAACCGTCGGTATATAGCACACGCGTTTGAGGCGAGACCCTAGCGCGGATGCCCTCGAGCGGGGTCACCACCTGCGACGGTAGGCCATAGTAGTTGGCAATCAAGACGTGGTCGTCTGCGGCATTGGGACCAATCACGGCGATCGTCCCAAGGTCTTTCGATAGTGGCAACAAACCGTTGGCGTTCTTGAGCAGCACGATCGACTCGCGTGCCGCCTGCAGCGCCAATTGGCGATGCTCGGGGCATGCGTTCACTTCGTACGGAAGCTTGGACCAGGGCACGCGCTCGGCCGGATCGAACATCCCGAGCCGCATTCGCGCGCTGAACAATCGGGTCAGGCAGCGATCGAGATCGGTGTGTTCCAGGAGTCCCAAACGTACGGCCTCTGGGATCCGCTCGTAGGTGCAGCCGCAGTTGAGGTCGCAGCCCGCCTTGACTCCGAGCGCGGCAGACTCCTCCGCCGTCTGGGTGACGCCGTGATGCTCGTGGAAATCGCGAATCGCCCAACAGTCACTGACCACGTAACCGTCGAAGCC
Source organism: Polyangiaceae bacterium (assembly GCA_036263015.1). GTDB lineage: Bacteria > Myxococcota_A > Polyangia > Polyangiales > Polyangiaceae > SZUA-265. The sequence continues at coordinate 14,540 of DATAHU010000121.1, forward strand.
CCACTCTTGGCGCAGAATCCGTCGCAACAACAAGTCGCTAGCGGCGCACGGTTCACCCAGTGTGCGGTTGTAGGCGGGCATGATGCTCGCCGCTTTGGCCTCGGTCACGCAGGCGTGGAACGCGGGCAAGTACGTCTCGTACAAGTCTTTCAGAGATACTCGGGCATCGAAGCTGTGACGCAGCGATTCGGGACCGCTGTGGACCGCGAAGTGCTTAGGCGTCGCGACCAGTTTGAGATAACTCGGGTCATCACCTTGCAGTCCCTTGCAAAAGGCCACACCGAGGCGCGCCGTGAGGTACGGGCATTCGCCATAGGTCTCGTGTCCGCGCCCCCAACGGGGATCGCGAAAGATGTTGATGTTGGGACTCCAAAACGTGAGCCCCTTGTACATCCCGCGATCGCCCTGCCGCAGATACTCGTGGTGCTTGGCGCGCGCCTCATCGGAGATGGCGCAGGCAATCCGAAACATCAGCTCGCTGTCCCACATCGCGGCCAGACCGATGGCTTGCGGGAACACGGTCGCAACCCCAGCGCGAGCGACGCCATGCAGCGCCTCGTTCCACCAGTTGTAAGCTGGGATGCCCAAGCGTTCGATCGCAGGGGCCTCGTGCAACATCTGCGAGGCCTTTTCCTCCAGCGTCAAGCGCGCCACCAGATCGGCGACGCGGAGCTCGATCGGCAGCTCGGGGTCCTGGAACGGGTAAACGGGTAGAAAAGTCAAAACCGCCTCGAGTTCAGACTCGAGGCGGTTTCTGAGTACGACTCGGTCACGCCGAGCGAGCTAGCCGCGCGCGTAGCCGCGGTCAACCGTAAACGTCTTACTTGGCGTTCGCCGGATCGTAAGCGACCACGACGGGCACCTTGAGATCGCAACCCTTGATCGGCTTGCCCTTGCCGTCTTGAACGGTGGCCCAGGCCAAAACCGTTTCGCCTTCGTTCTTGACGGTCGTTTGATCGATATCGTCGCCGTAGCTCATCGACTTGCCCGCCGCGTTACCCCAGAACACCTTGTCGTTCTCGAGCGTGACGCGATACAGGCCATTGCCGCCGTCGTTGTCCGTGCCGTAGCCACACGCGCCGGTTCCATTGTCTTGGAACGTCAAGTGCGTGAGCGGCGACATGTCGAACGAACCGCCCCAGCTCCAGCCCATGTCGTCGCCTTGCAGCACCACGCCCACGCCGTTGCCGGCAACTTCGCGCAAGCTGTTGAAGGTGAGCTCGTCATCCATCGGATAACCGGGGTTGCTGAACCAAACCACGTCGTAATCCTCGAGGTCCGAGGTCTCGAGTCCGAACTCGGGCTCGTCCTGGAACGTCACCGAGTAGCCTGCCTTCTGGAGCGACTCGACGATGAAGGGCGGGTCGCCCAGCGCTTCGCCGTGATGATTGTCGTCGAGCACCACCAGCACTTCGGGCTTCGCGGTGGGACTGACCCAAGCCACCGTGCGCGCGGCAATGTCGGCTCCGTCGTTCTTCTTGATGCCCGAGTCCGTCAGACTCATCATTACCGTCGCGGTTCGCGCGGGCTGCACCGGAGTCGTATCGGCGCACGCGACGTCGATGGTCGAATCCTGGCCACCCTCGAGTGCGGCATTCTTGCCGTTCCACTTGTACTTCAGGCGCACGTCCATGCGCCCACACTTGGTGGTCGGCAGGGACCCGCACACGTGCAGACGCGGTCCGGTGTAGCCCGCGATGTGGTCGAAGATCTCTTGAATCGCCTTGGGCTCTTCGATCTGATGATGCTTGCCGCCGCTGTGCTCGGCCAAATCGTGCAGCGTCTGATGGTCGACGTCTTTGCCCAAGCCGATCGAGTAGATCGGCGTAGTTACTCCGCGGACCTTGAGGTTGTTCACGTCTTCCAGGGTGGTGTTGATTCCATCACCCGGATAGTTCGCCGTGGAATGCTCGTCGCTCGAGTTGTTGTCGTTGCCATCGGTGAACACCACGATGGCACGTCGCGGTTGCGTACCGCAGAAGCCAGCCTTGCTGTGGTCCTTCTCGGTGTCTTCGGCGACGACGGCTGCGCCGAGCGTCTCGTTGCCCACGCGGATCCCATCGTAGAGCGCGGTCCAACCGCGATGTACGTGCAACTCGGGCAACATGCTCACGAGCTTTTCGGGATCCGAGTTCAGATCCGACAGCACACTGGTTTCGGTGCTGACGCGCACGAGGCTCATACGTCCCCCTGCGGCAGTCACGACGCGCGCCAAGCTCTCCGATGCCGAACGCAGATCGTCGAGATAGCCGGATTCGGACCCGCTGTTGTCGACCACGAGGGCGACGTCGGGGCCACCCGAGTTCTCACAGGCGATGTCCAGGCCCTCGGTGGAGACCTTCTTGTAGTGTTTGCCGTGATCGGTCGAGACCTCGATCGTCACGTCGAGCTGACCGTCGGTGCACTTGACGGCAGGTCCGTTACCTTGATCCGTCATCAGGATATCGAAGCTGAGCGCAGCATCACCGGCCGGGGTTTGACTTGCCCGGAGCATTTGACCGACGGTGCGAGTCTCGGGCACATCCTGGGGGACTTGACTGCACGAGAACAGAACGGTCAGGGAAACGAGGGGCAGAGAGCGAGCAGAGAGCGAGCGAGCAAGTTTCACGTTCATTAGAAGCAACTTTGTGGGTCGAGCCAACAGAGCCAGAAGGCGGACTCGACACGCGATGGGAACTCGTTGACTCTAGCAGCACAGTTCTGACCATCAACCGGGTGCTGGCGATTCTCGACACCGAATCATGAACGCGTGAGTTGCACCCACACGACCCGACGCAGCTCCGTTGGAGCACCGTTAAACGCCCAGCGCGCGCCCCGCATCGATTCGGGGCGTAGAGTCCAGATTGTGAACGAATCAGGTGGTCGCGTGTAACCAGTAGCTGCTGGTTTACTCCAGCCAAAATGAGGCAAGTTCAAGCCTGAAGTCGCCACGATCGTTCCAAAGCGACGCGCGAGAGCCATCAGACCCAGAATGCCCCATTACGAAATGTTTATCTGCCACCTGCCCGTTAGCTTGCGGCAGCACTTAAGTCTAGACTCCTCAAATGAGCGACGGGCGTGTCATCGCCGAACGGTACCGTTTGGAGGAGATCTTGGGCAGGGGCGGCCAAGCCACGGTACACCGTGCTGTCGATCTCCAAACGGGCAGACGCGTTGCAGTCAAAGAACTGAACGGTGAGCTGGCGCGCGAGCCCACGGTGGTTGCGCGCATGGCGCGTGAACAACAAGCCATGGTTGCGCTGGCAGGCACCAACGCCGTCGAATTCATCGACCTCTGCACCAGCTCCGAAGGTTCGCTGTGCCTGGTCTTGGAATTGCTCGAAGGCCGCGACCTCGAGGCGTACTTGTGTGAGCTCGAGCGGGAGAAGCGGCTTCTGCCAGTCAGCGAGATGGTTGCGATCATGCAACCGGTCGTGGAAACGCTCGATCGCGCGCATGCCGTCGGGATCGTCCACCGCGATCTGAAGCCCAGTAACATCTTCTTGCTGAGCGACCAACTCGGCGGTGGATCTAGATTGCTCGACTTTGGCCTGGCGCACTTGGCCAGTGCCGAGGCCCTGACTGCCGCGGGGCTAATCATGGGCTCGCCGAGTTACATTGCGCCGGAGTCGTGGGCCGGCATTCCCGGGCGCGCGGGCTCGCGTGCTGACGTCTACTCGCTTGGCGTCATTCTTTTCCGCATGTTAGCCGGGCGCATGCCTTTCACGGGCAAGACCTTGCTCGAGAAGATGCGCAACACGACCAGCGCGGATCGGCCGAGTTTGCACGAGCTGCGAAACGAGTTGCCGCCACAAGTGGACATTTGGGTGGAGCGCTCACTGGCCGTCGATCCCAACGATCGATTCGCCTCGCCGGGCGCGTGCTTTGGTGAGCTGCTGTGGGCGTTGAAACTCGCACCCCACCCCTCCGAGCAACGCCACATGTCTCTATCCAGAGAACAAGCCGACGAGGTGCGCGCTTGGTTGGATACCGACGCCAAACACGGCGAGTCGATTCCGTTGCCGCTCCTGTCGATCGAGCCGATGCCGCTGAGCACCGATGCTCCCGGCGACGCGGGTGGCAGCACGGCACTCGAGTCGCTGCCCTATTTGTCACTCGAACCGGCTCCCGCATCCGACTCCGAGCCCGAAGCACCCCAAGCCGCCGGGCGGCAAGATCGTGCCACCGCTCCCGATCGACTGAAGAAGGAGGAGCCGAGTTACATCTTGCCGCCGATCCCAAAGGCACCGCTGTTGCCCGACAAGGAAACCTCGACGTCGTTTACCCGTAAGGAACCGCTCAGCACGCGCGCTCCGTCGGTAGTGCCCGAGCAGAGCGGCGTGCGAACTCAAGACGATTGGGATGACGCCACGCGCTTCTACGACCGCGCGGGCAAAATCCTACCGACGCACTGACGTCATTCTGGTGAGCTGAGACAACCGATGAAGGTGTTGTCTCCGCGCGGCGTCCCCGCGCCCAGGTAGCGAATGGAGTGGGCACCGTTGGACAGGCACGGGGTGTCGAGAGTGCCGATTCCTTGCACCGGCGACACGTAGCACCAGCCGTCACCGCCGGCGTCCGACTTCGTGAGGCAATCGACGTATTCGGCATCACCGCGTTCGAACTGTTTGAGCTCACAGAACGCAGTGTCTTCACACTTCGCGTCCCCTTGGCACAAGTCCTTGGACATCATGTAATTGCGCAAGGTCTGTGTGACGCTCCCCGTAACGCTGAGCCGCGCGCTGTCCGCGCACGCATCTGCCCCCGCTGGCACGGCCTCGAACAGTTTGCACGCTGCGCCAGTAACGCCTTGGTCGTCACGGGATAACGGCAGCGACGCAGCGATGCAATCGGTCGGCGCAACGATCTGATCCAACAGGAACGTGGAAGAGGCCGCGCTCTCTTCGCCGCTCGCGTTCGGGTCGCCGGCAAGTGGGGCGTAATCCTTCGAGTCATGGCAGCTATCCGTCGCTTTGTCGCACGGCGTACGGCGGATGCTGAGCGGCAACGGATTACTGCCAGCCAAAACGCAATACGAACCGGTCTCGTTTGACTCCAAGCCCAGGTCGTCGATCACCTGGTTGCACTCGAAGCCATCCGCACAAGTGCAGTACTCGGCGTTGGGATCAGGCCCGTCACAACGGCACGAACAATAGACCGCTTGCTGTGCGGTCCGATCCTCGAGCTGGGGAGCTACGGCCACGCTGACCGGCAAGTCCGTACCCGGCAGCTTGCAGGTGTCGTTGAACGCATCACTCTGACCGTACTTACAAGTGGTCCTGCCTTGGAAATGATTGACCAAGCAGACGTCCGTGCCACAGCTGGCATTCGCACCGACGCTCACCTCGTTGAGGTTGAAGCCACCGAAAGTCGCGCTCAGCTCATCCACGGGCACGCAAGCACGTCCTTGAAGTTCGCTGCCTTGCAACGCCGTTGCGCCTTCGGACACGCAATGCCCGCCGTTGCACGTGCCGTTACCGCACTCTGCATCTACGGCGCATTGGACCCAATGCGTGCTCCCGTCCGTTCCGGTGTCGACCTTCGCACCACAGCCGCACAACAGCGCCGCCAGCAACAACTCACCAAACCGTCGCATCCTCATCGTCGTCTTCCTTTCCCTGTTTCCCTGTCCCCAAAAGTCCTTCATTCGTCGCCAACCTCTGCCACGCGCTCCGGCTCGTCGTCCATGAGTCGCTCGACGAGTTGACCCGTGTAGAACGACACACGTGAAGCCGTGACCGGATCCGGCGGGTGTTGCTCGTTGAAACGAGCAACGTCGTCCCAGAGCGCTTGAGCAGTGCGCCGCGTGCTGCGCAGCAGGTTTCGAACGTCCTGTTCGTATGGGTGCCCCGGGCCCACGGTGAAGGTGAACGTCGAGCCGCCAATCTGATCACTCTCTGCGGACGGCGTGATCCCTGCCGCGACCTTTTTGGCAATCGCCACAGCGACCGTGCGAAAGTGATCCAGTACGGCCGTCTCCCACCCTTGCTCGTTGCCGTACGGCACGACCAAGTTGCTGGACACCAAGCGCTCACCCTCGCGCTTCAAGCGCCCACTGGCGATCAACTCCTCGAGCGCCGCGTCGATCAACTCGCGTTCGGCGCTCAGCGCCGCATAGGCGTCGGCCACGGTAGCGATTTCGGAGCGAAACACCATCAACCACAACCAGTTCTCGAGCGACTCTCGATCGTGATCGCGCAGAACCGCTTGGCGCAAATCGTCTTGGGTGGGACCGAAGACCGCCGAACGCCCACTGCCGGTAGTGAACACGAGGCCGGTGCGCAAGAGATCGCTCAACACGGCCACTACTTCCTTCTCACCGTCCTTGGCGAAGCGCGCCAAGATTCGAGCTCGCGTCGGACGCTCCTGCGTAACGAAGTCCAGCACTGCTTCCCACAGAGTGCGATCGCGCTGAGTGGCCCCCTCGGTCAAGCGCTGCATCTTCTTTTGGTAGGAACGCAGCGCCATGCCGAACATGTCCGCCACCACCTGACGCCGAACCCCCTGCGCCTCGATCTCGCGAGCGAGACTCAGAAACACTTCGTCGGTGACTCGCGAAAGCGGTGAGCGAGAACCCGCGGCCGTCGACAGCTGAGCTATCAGCACCGTAGTCTGCCGGACGATTCCGTCGATCAGGAGTTTGACGTTCATTGCATCAGGCAAACTAGCCCGCCTGCCAGCAGCACGCGAGATGATCAAAAGTTCGTACCGCCGTCCCCGAGATGCTCGGTCGCGTCGAACGACGCCAGCGGTAGGCTGGGGCGGGGCCATGGCCGCTTTGCTGCATCCAGATCAGTTTTTCCGTCGCGTTCCGAGCGCCTGAGCGCGGGAGCCGATTGCGTGCTCAGGCGCGCTTCACTACGGTCCCAACTTTGCCAGAAAGGCCTACAAGCACCGTGAAGATCACCGACGCCAAAGTCATCGTCACCTGTCCGAGCCGCAACTTCGTAACGCTCAAGCTCACGACGGATACTGGCATCTACGGCCTGGGCGACGCGACCTTGAACGGCCGTGAAAAAGCCGTCGTCGCCTACCTCGAAGAGCACTGCGTCCCGGCTCTGCTCGGCAAGGACGCGCGCAACATCGAAGATCTGTGGCACTACTTCTATCGCGGACCGTATTGGCGACGCGGACCCGTGACGATGGCCGCGGTCTCGGCAATCGACGTCGCGCTTTGGGACATCAAAGCCAAAGCCCTGAACACCCCTTTGTACAATTTGCTCGGAGGCAAGAGCCGCGAGCGGGTGCTGGTCTATGCGCACGCAACCGGTGCCGATCTCGAGCGCGCCCTGGACAGTGTGGCAGAGAAAGTTGACGCAGGTTACCGCGCGATTCGCGTTCAAGCGGGACTGCCAGGCTTGTCGAAGATCTATGGCATCTCGAAAACCGAGGGGGCGTATGAACCCGCCGGGCGAGGGCTCGCGGTCGAGGAACAATGGGATACCTCCAAGTATCTGAACTTCCTACCGACGCTGTTCGATCGCGTGCGCAACCGCTTTGGTGAAGACCTTCACCTATTGCACGACGTCCACCACCGCTTGACGCCGATCGAGGCGGCACGCTTGGCCAAGTCCCTCGAGCCCTATCATCTGTTCTGGCTCGAAGATGTCGTAGCGTGTGAACTGCAAGAGGGCCTGCGCTGGGTGCGCCGGCATTCCACGACACCGCTGGCGATCGGGGAAGTGTTCAACACCGTCTACGATTACACGACTCTGTTCACGGAGCAGCTCGTCGACTACATGCGCATGCCGATAAGTCACGGCGGCGGCATCACGCATTTGCAAAAGGCTGCCGCCTTTGCCGGCATCTACCACATCAAGACCGGCTTCCACGGGGCTACGGATCTATCGCCCGTGGCGCTGGCAGCGGCTCTACACTTCGACACGGCGATCAACAACTTCGGCATTCAGGAATACATGCCGCACGATCCAATCGTCTCCGAAGTATTTCGAACGGGTTACCGTTATTCCGATGGCTACATGACGATCGACGATGCGCCGGGTCTAGGCGTCGAGCTCGACGAGGCAGCGGCTCAACGGTTCCCCTATGTGATGGCCTCCCTGCCCGTCAATCGCCTGAGTGACGGAACGCTCTATCATTGGTGAAATCACCATCTTCACCGGCCGAAACAGATCAGCGCCAGCGGGGAGCATGACAGTGTAGGTGGCTCTACGCCGCGCGGCTTTTGCGCGGCGAGCGCCGCCCGACAAAGGATTGCATCTCGCCGGGTCAATCTGCTTGGTTGGATGGGGTCGACGAGTTAAAGCGATCATCAGCATGTCGAGAGAGGCGACATTCCTGTTCGTCCAAGGCGCAGCCGCGTTTGGCAGCCTGCTCTGTTTGCATGCGATCCGGCGACGGACGAGCTTGTTGTTCTCGTTCGGCATGCTCGCTTTCATGACTTGGGCGTCCTGGGCAATGCCGAACGGCGCAGCGATCCCGATAGGGCCGTTCTCCTTCAGCGTTGGGTCCGCCGTGTACTACACCGCCGCTTTGCTCGGCGTGTTCGTACTGTACGTTGCCGATGGGCCCCGCGTGGGACGCATGGGCCTGGTGACGGTGGTGGGAACGGCCCTGTTGTACCTTTTGTTCGCGTGGATCAGCCGGGCGCAGTTTCCGAGTGGCATCGAAGGCCGTGTGCCCTTTCCGATCGCGTCGTTCCGCTCGGGAGGCGCATCGATCTTGGCCACGCTCGTCGACTTGGTCTTGCTGGGCGTCTGCTGGGAGCTGTGTCAACGCGCGCAAAGCTTGGCGTTGTCCTTCAAGGTGCTGTTCACCCTCTGGGTCGTGTTCGTAGCCGACGTGCTGATCTACGTCCCGGTAGCCTGGTGGGGCACCCCCATTTTCGAACCGATGTTGCGCGGCAATTTTCTGGCGCGCAGCGTGCTTGCCTGCGTCTGCGCCCCGATCGTGACCGCGTACCTGCAGCGCGAGATCCAGCGCTACGGGCTGAGGCTCGGCGCGTACCCCGTGCTATCGATCCTGCTGCGCGAGGATCTCGAGCGCGAGTTGCTCTCGGCGCGGCACACCCTGCGCCTCGGCACCGAAGCGCTGTGGGAGAGCGAAGAGCGCTACCGGCGGATGATGGAAGATCTGCCGTTGATGGTGCTGCGCTGTTCCGCCGATGGCTTGGTCACTTATGCGAATGCAGCCGTTGCGAGCGCGACGGGTGTCAGCCTCGACAGGTTGATTGGAAGCCCGATTTCAGAGGCTCTGAAGTCCGCCGCAGGCCAGGACGGAACGCAGAACTCGGGTTCGGACTTGCTATCACGCGTGCAGACGCTGTCACCCCAAGCTCCCGTGCTCGAGTTCGTGACCAACCTTGGCGCGACCGCGAACAACCCGCGCACGCAACGATGGCTCGCGCGTGCCGTCTTCTCTGCCAAGGGCGAGGGCCTGGCTTACCAGTGTCTCGGCGAAGACGTCACGCGCCAACGCGAGACGGAACGCGCACTGAAACGCCTGGCCATGGCCGTCGCCAACCTGGGCACCGGCGTCGCCATTGCCAACACGCGCGGTGAAATCGAGTTCGCCAACCCTGCGCTCGAAGCGCTCATCCCTAGCGAAACGGGCGCGCTCGTCGGCTCCAACGTCGAGCAGTGTCTCGGTGCGCGCTTGTCGCACGACGACCGCGCGCGCATCGCAGACTCGCTCGGTCGTACCAACTCCTTCAGCGGCGTGGTGCACTTGGCAGAGATCCGAGCGACCAGCGCCGATCCGGGCATTGCGGCGCCAGAACTACGCCCCTTGCGGGTGAACATTGCCCCAATCAACGATGCCAAGACGGGCCTCTCTGGCTACGTCGCGATCGTGGCCGACGTCAGCGAAGAGTTGGCGCTCAGCGAACGTTTGAACCAAGCCACCACCATGGCCGCGATCGGACAACTGGCAGCGGGTGTAGCCCATGACTTCAACAACCTGGTGACGGTGATTTGGTCGTGCAGCGAGAACGTGAGCCAAGACTTGGCCAACACTCCGGTCGACACGGCAGACGCCCACGCAGCCCTGAGTGACATGCGGCAAGCCGCGGATCGTGCCGTAACGCTAACGCGTCAATTGTTGACGCTCGGTAAGCAAGACGTCCCAGTGCCGAGCGCGCTCGATTTGCCGAAAGTGCTACAGGCTTTGTTGCCGCTGCTGCGCCGAGCAGTGCCGCCGGGCGTGCAAGTGAGATTGAGCGCCAAGCCGGTGCCGCCAGTATCCATGGACGTCTCGCAACTCGAACGCGTGGTCGTCAATCTCGTCGTCAACGCCCGCGATGCCATGCCCGACGGCGGTCTGATCGAAATCACGACGCAAGAGCACAGAGCGAGCGAGGTCGTCGCGCTAATCGATCCCTTGTCGCGCATGACAGAGAGCTTGGTCGAACTCTCGGTCTCCGATTCCGGTGAAGGCATCGACCCTGGCACCCTCAGGCGCATCTTCGAGCCCTTCTTCAGCACCAAGCGCTCAGGTACCGGCACGGGTCTGGGACTCGCCACCGTGTACGGCATCATCGAAGGCGCGGGCGGCAGCTTGCGCGTGGACTCCGCGGTCGGCAAGGGCACGACCTTTCGTATCTTCCTACCGACCGCAACCGACGCGGACACGGCTCCGCAAGTCAGCCGGCGTGTGCGTGTGCGCGAAGGGCGCGGCGAAACGATCTTGTACTGCGAGAGCGACGAACGCGTTGCACGGGCCATCACCAACGCACTAGACGACGCGGGTTATCGAGTGCTGCTCGCGCAAAACGCGGAACAAGCGCTGGCCATCGCCAAGACTGAGCCAGTGCGGGTCTTGCTCTGCGATTGGGTCGCCCCCGCCGATCCGGGACCGCTCTTGGCGGCACGTCTGCGCGAGCAAAAGCCCGACCTGATCGCGGCCTATCTCTGTTCGCGCACGCGCAGCCGCGCGAGCTTGACCCACGCCCGAGATCGCTTCGTCACCAAGCCCGTGGAGCGTAGAGCTTTGCTCGAAACCCTAGCCGACGCCCTACAAGACGCGGGCTGACCTCACGCGGCTTGCAACAGCTGTTCACCCAACAGGCGCCGGGCGCGGTGCAAGCGGCTCATCACCGTACCCACGGGGACGCCGAGCGCCGTCGCAGCATCGCGATAAGACCACTCCTCGATGTCGACCAGCACGACCGTCTGGGTAAACCCCGCGGGCAAATTGTCGAGCGCTCGCTTCAGTCCCGGCAGCAGCGGCGGCTGCGTTTCATCGCTCAGCTCCTTGGACCATGATACCGGATCACTGATCCACGCCGACAAGGCGCTGCGTTCGCGCCGCTGTCGCCGACAATTACTCAAGAAAATGCTGTACATGACTTGACGCACCCACGCTTTGAAGTGCGTTCCAGGGGTGAACGTGTGCTCGAAGGCCAAAACGCGCAGAGCCGTGTCTTGCACCAAGTCGCGAGCACGGTCGACGTTGCGAGTCAGGCGCAGAGCGTGCGGATACAGGGACGCAACGACCTCGGCCAACGACTGCCGCAGAGCGCCTCCGCCGTTGATCAGCCTCAAGTTCGGGCGAGTGGTCTCTGGCGGGTTGTTCGTTGATCCGGTTGTGAGCTGCGCCGCGGACGAGGTGTGCATGCAGCCTGCTCTCGCAAGCGACGTGCCAAGCTCGGGATGGGCCGTTCGATCCCCGAATCAGGCGCTAAGGGCTGGTTTTCCTCGAGCGACGCGCAGGGTTCGAGCTGCCAAACTGGCAAGCGCAGTCCGGGGCACGACACTTCGTCGGTGCTTTTTGAGGACTCGGCGCCGCCCCGAGGGCGGTACAGTGCAAACCAATGCGACCCGCCCCCACGGCGCTGAAAGTATTCGGACTGTCCTTGGCGCTGGCTCATTCACCCGGAGCCTTCGCCCAGCCCCCCGCGGATCAGGCGAGCCCCGGTCAGTCGCACGAAATTGGCCATCACTCATGGGGTTACTTGGCGGTCGAAAGCGGAATCGCTGGCGGAGCTGCCATCGTGCCCTGGCTCGGCTTCGATACGCCCACTCGCTGCAATTGGTGTCAGCCCTCGTCGTTCGACGTCAAAGCTCGAGATTTTCTCAAAGCAGACGACCCGCGAGCCATCGGTTTCATCAGCCACGGCGTATCGCTCGGCGCGGTTCCGGTGCTTGCGTTGGTCGGCAGCGCCTTGCCGGCGCAAGCCGATCACCATTGGGAACACGCGGCGCAAGATGCGTGGATCATGGGCAACGTCTTTCTGGTCACGACAGCGATCGGAAACACGGTGAAGAAAACCGTGGCCCGGCAGCGCCCTGCCTTCCATTTCCACGTCGGAAACAAAACCGAAGCGCGCGACTACCCGAGCCAAGAATTCCTGTCGTTCTTCTCGCTCGACACGGCCTGGGCTTTTTCGATCGCGGCAAGCGGGGCAACGCTCGCGTACCTCCGTCATTACGACAGCGCCCCGTGGCTGCTCGGCGGGGGCGCCATCTTGGCCACGACTGCCGGTGCGATGCGGATCTCCGCCGACATGCATTGGGCAACCGACGTCATGACCGGAGCTCTGGTGGGAACGGCCGTTGGGGTCGGGCTCCCCCTGCTGTTGCACTCTTCCGCTAACAGTGCATCGGTCCAGACCGCCGTCAGCCCAACCGGTTTCGTGATCTCCGGCGTGTTCTAGCGATCTGCCGAGGATTTTCCCATGACAGGCCGTAAGGCCCAGGCTCAGCGGGGGTCGAGTCGCCGATCGCGAAAAAAGTGACAGGTCTGCGACTCGCCGAGACTCAGCCCTGACATCTCCTCCCAATCGGGAGGTTTGTCTCAGCTCGAAAGTTCCGACACGTGTACTCGCAGAGCCACGATCAATCGACATACGGCGTCCGCACCGACTCCGCAAATCCCTTCGCATTCGGCGAGCAGAAGAAGCCAGAGTCCGATTTGCGGGTGCTCTTGGTAGCGCCCGAAAGTGAATCACGCAGAGAACTGGAGAACGTGCTGGAAGAGCACGGTTTTGGAGTTATTTCGGCCGGCACCGGCGCCTCGGCAATCTCCCTGCTCGATCGCCACCCGATCGACATCGTCGTGATGAGTCTGACGCTCGTCGACATGTCCGGGCTCGCGTTGTGCGCGGCAGTTCGCAAACTGCGCCCAACCTTGCCGGTGCTGACCTTGACGCGCCATGCGCAAGACGACGAACACAACGCGGCGTTCGAAGCTGGGGCCGACGATTACATCGCCGAACCCGTCCAGAGTCGTCTCTTCATCTTGCGCGCTCGCGCTGCCTTGCGCCGACTCGGGGTGGGCGGCCCCGATCGCATTCAGTGCGCTGGGATTACAGTCGATTTGGCTGCCCACCGCGTGTTCGTCGACGAAACCGAGATCGGATTGACCAGTACCGAGTATCGCCTGGTGCTGCTGTTGATACGGAGCCCGGGACGCGTGTTCTCGCGCCGCTACCTGCTCGACCACATCTGGAATTTGCCGTCCCACGTCGTCACCCGCACCGTCGACACCCATGTCAAGCGGCTGCGACAGAAACTGGGTGCGGCCGGGTCCGCCATCGAAACAGTGCGCGGCGTAGGTTATCGATGCATCCCGCCCACTTCCTGAGCTGAACCGCTCGGCTGGCACGTTCGGCCGCCAGGTCCAGAGCGCAGTCGCACAAAGCGCTTGGTCTTGGGCTCGGGCCGATCCACGGTCGGCACATGAGAGGCGAGGAAGACGAGCTATTGAGGCGCGCGCTCGGGTACGCGGAGCGCTATCGCCAGAGCGTAACAGCGCGCCCGGTGGCGGCGCGGTTGGATGGGGCGGCGATTCAGCAATCGCTAGCTGATCTTCGAACGCTACCCGCCGAGGGGGTCTCGGCGGAGCAGACGCTGGAGGAGCTCGTGAGCTTGGCTGAACCCGGCTTGACGAGCATGGTGGGACCGCGTTTCTTCGGCTGGGTGATCGGAGGAACGCTGCCGGCGGCGCTGGCCGCCGATTGGCTCACCAGCACTTGGGATCAGAACGCTGGCACCGGCGGTTTCGGTGCCCCGGCTGCAGCGGCCTTCGAAACACACGCGCTCGACTGGATCGTGCAGCTGCTCGGTTTACCCAAGGAGACCGTTGGCGCGCTCGTCACGGGGGCCATGCAAGCCAATTTCGTCGCGCTCGCCTCCGCTCGCGATCAGCTGTTGTACGCACTGGATTGGGACGTCCAGCAACAAGGCTTGTTCGAAGCGCCGGAGATCCGCGTCTTCGTCGGCAGCGAGCGTCACGCCACGATCGACAAATCGCTGCGCTTGTTGGGCATTGGTAAACGGCTCGTGAGTTGCATCGATAGCGACAACCAAGGCCGCATGCGTCCGCAGGCGTTGGCGCGCGAACTCGCCGACTGCGACTGTCCCGCGATCGTTTGCACGCAACTCGGCAACGTGCACAGTGGAGCCTGCGATCCCTTGACGGAGATCGCGGAGGTGGTCGATGGCTTTAGAGCGAAGCGCGATCCAGGTTGGGCTTGGATTCACGTCGACGGTGCGTTCGGGCTGTGGTTACGAGCAGTGCCCCAATTGGCGAAACTCGCTGCTGGCGCAGAGCTGGCAGATTCCTGGGCCACGGACGCGCACAAGTTTCTCAACGTCCCCTACGATTGCGGTGTCGCCTTGTGCCGCAATGCGCGGGCTCAGCGCCGTGCCATGAGCATCTCCGGCGCGTATTTGGACAGCGGCTCGAACGTCGAAGTCCCCAACCCAGGCATGTTCAGCCCCGAGTTATCGCGGCGCGCACGCGGCTTTGCGCTTTGGGCGGCCCTGCGAAACCTGGGACAGTCCGGCGTTGCGGAACTCGGCTCGCGACTACACGCGCTGGCCAAGGCGTTCGCAACCGAGCTCGCATTGCATCCCCATTTCCAGATCGCCAACGAGGTTTGCTTCAATCAGATCGTGCTGCTGTCCGCGGCGCCTCGTGGCATCGACAAGCGCACCTGGATCGGAAACTTGAATCGCGCAATACAGCAAGAGGGCACTTGTTATCCCACGCCCAGCGTGTGGCGCGGTGAACCCGTCCTGCGTTTCTCGGTTTGCAACGCGACCACGACGCCGAGCGACATAAGGCTGAGCGCCGCGGCAGTAATCCGCGTCGAGCAACGCTTGCGAGCGGAGCACGAGGCCTAGCGATGTCGCGCGCCGCCCGTCTACTGCGCTTGATGCAGGAGCTGCGGCGTCACCGGGGACCCGTCAGCGCAACGACGTTGTCCGAAGCGCTCGAAGTATCCATTCGCAGTGTCTATCGTGACGTCCAGACGTTGCGTGAACAAGGCGCGGACATCGCGGGTGAAGCCGGCGTTGGTTACGTACTCAAGCCTGGTTTCTTGCTACCCCCGTTGATGTTCAGCGATGAAGAGATCGAAGCCATCGTGCTCGGACTGCGCCTTACGAGTGAGCATGCGGATGCCGCCCTGACACGGGCCGCGGACAACGCGCTGGCAAAATTGCGGGCTGTTCTGCCCAAAGAGCTGCGCGACTACACCAACGAGATCGGGCTCTTGGTTGGCCCCTCTCGCCGTAAAGCGCCGGATGCTCTGGATCTAGCAAGCGTACGCGATTGTCTGCGCCGTCAATGCAAGGCGAGCATCCTGTATCGAACCGAAAAGGGCGAGCTCAGTCAGCGCACGATTTGGCCGTTGGCCGTTGGCTATTTCGAGCACGCGCGCTTGGTCGTGGCCTGGTGCGAAACGCGAAACGACTTTCGTTCCTTTCGCACCGATCGCATCCAGAGTTGGCAGCCGCTCGACGAGAAGCTGCCCAAGCCGCGACGTGCACTACTGACGGCATGGCGTGCGCGAGAAGCAATTCCCGATCGACTGGCTCTGTAGCGGCGATCCGCAGCCTCAGGCGTCCAGCACGCTGCGCACGTGCTGTGCGAGCAGGGCGCCCGTAAAAGGCTTTTGAAGGAATGCAACTTCACCTCGCAGCACCCCATGCCGAACCATCGCGTCATCGGGATAGCCCGACGCATACAACACGCGTACCGATGGTTTGAGCTCTTGAACGACCTCGACCAGCTCTCGTCCACTCATTCCGAGCATCACGACGTCGGTGACCAATAACGCGATCGCATCCCGATGCTGCTGGAACAGCTCCAGTGCCTCGCGTCCGTCGCGGGCTTCCAACACGCGATAGCCTCGAGAGCGCAAGGCCGCGACGGCGACGGCGCGCACCGCATCGTCATCCTCGACGAGCAACAGTGTTTCGCTGCCGCGAGTCTCTCCGCGCAGCGACTTGTGAATGACCTGACTACGTTCTCCAGGTTTCCTATCTGCGACGGGAAAGAAGATGTGAAACGTGGTGCCGCGATCGAGTTCACTGTCGACGCATATCTGGCCACCCGACTGCTGTACGACGGCATGCACCATCGCGAGCCCCAGCCCGGTGCCACGGCCAACTTCTTTGGTCGTGAAGAATGGATCGAATGCGTGCTTCCGAACGTCGGGCGCCATCCCGATGCCCGTATCCGCCACGCTCATGTGAACATAGCGCCCTTCTGGCACGCCGAAGGCGGCATAGCGATCGCCCGGCTCGACCACCGCATTGTGAACCTCGATGGTGAGCTTGCCACCGCGCGGCATCGCATCGCGAGCATTGACCGCGAGGTTGACGATCACTTGCTCGAATTGGCCGGCGTCGAGCTCCGTCAACCACAGCGCTTCCTGCAGTCGAGCCTCGAACACGACGTCTTCACCGAGTACGCGTTCCAACATCAACTTCACGTCGAGAACCAAGCGCCCGAGGTCGACCAGGTGGACTTTGAGGACCGTCTTCCGACTGAACGCGAGCAACTGATTCGTCAACCGACTCGCTCGTTTACCCGCAGCCCGTATTTCCTCGACCATTTCTCGATCGTCGGGCACGACGTTACCGGTCTCGAGCAGTAGATCGCTGCAACTTGCGATCACGGTGAGTAGGTTGTTGAAATCGTGAGCGACGCCGGCTGCCAATCGGCCAATGGCTTCGAGCTTCTGGGCGTGAGCAACTCGCGCTTCGAGTTCACGATGCTCGACTTCGACCTTGAGCAACGCCTCCTCGGCTTGCTTGCGTTCGGTGATGTCGCGGCCTTCCGGTATCAGCAAGCTGACGACACCCGCGTCGTCACGCACCGGCTTGAGCGAAAAGTCGACGGCGCGCATCGATCCGTCGGGACCTGGGTGGGTCACCTCCATGCGCACGAACTCACCGCTGGCGGCGGCAGCGACGGCTGTCCGGAGTTGCTCCTGCAGCTGTTTCGAGTGTGCCCACCAAGGCGTCTCCCAGAACGCTTTGCCGACGACATCGCTTTCGCTGACCCCAGCGAGTTGCAACGCGCTGGAGTTGGCCTGGAGCAATACCCCTTTGGTGTCCAAGAGACCGATGAACTGGAACGTTTGATCGAAGATTGCGCGAAAGCGCTGTTCGCTCTGCCGCAATCCAAGTTCAGCCGTCTTGCGTTGCGTGATGTCCGTAAAGAAGGTCGCGAAACGCCCGCCTTCTCCAATCGGAGATGCGACGACATGAAACCAGCGCCCCGATGGGCCATGTTGGAACTCGGTATGTGCCGCGTGCTGAAGCGGGGAATGCTTCCGCCACCAGTCGCGAATGAAGTCCGTGGTCAAGCCGTAGACGTCGGTGGCACGAGTACCGAGCACGTCCTTGATTCGGTACGGGGAATGGCGCTCGAAAGCAGGGTTCGCCGCGATGATCACGTAATCGATGGTGTCGCCGTGTTCGTCGATCACGGCTTGGTTGATCACCACGCCTTCGTCCATGTCCTCGAACAGGATCCGGAAACGATCTTCGCTCGCGTGCAGTGCAGCCTCGGTGCGAGCGCTCTCGGTTCTGTCCTGCAGCGTGAGGATAGTTTCTCCTAGGGGCTCGGGATCCGAAGCCGGGCTGAACGCAACACTCAGGGCGACTGGGATCGCGTCACCCTTTCGGTCGCGCAGCAGCATGGGCCGACGGCTGACGGCCTGTTTGGACCACTGGCTCCAAGTTAACCGTCCGACGTCAACGTCCCGTGCGGGCTCGGCCAGCGCAATTATTTCGTCGACCGGCTGGGAGCGCACGTCGGCAAACCGCCAACCGGTCAATGCCTCAGCTGCAGCGTTCATGTAACCGATTCGGGCCGACCCATCGACGACCACCACGGCATCGCTGACCTGGTTCAGGATCCAGCGATAGCGCTGCTCCAGGCCACGCATTCCGCGCAGCGCGGCCCGGTGCTCGACCGCCGAAACGGGTCCGTCAGCGAGACCAGGACCGTCTTCCTCTCGGTTGGCGCGCGCTTGGGCCCTATTGGGGTCATCCATGGCGCCCACTCGAGCTCCGCGCGCATCCGTCATCTAGCTCGCGCTCTCCATGGGGCATTGCTTCGGCATCGACGTAGCACCGGAAGCTAACAACGGCCAAGGCCGCCACAAACATATACCCAGCCCCGGATTTCATGGCGGGCCTCGACCAGGTGGTTACTCGCCGGCCTCCATGTAAGTGCTTGCCCACAAATAGCAAGGGCTCGGCATGCGAACGAACACCTCGCGCTCAACCCAGTCTTGGACTCGGCGTTCGGCCGAGGGCGGGCTCGAGAACGACAGACTGCGAACCAGCTAGCGGGGGCCGCCCCTGGTGCACGGTTTGCGCGCGGCCGGCTCGCGGAGCTCGCCGAGAACAGCAGACACGCGATCCTACGTCGTCTGACGCGCGTCGCTTCGCTGTTCGGCGTTGGATCCGTTCGCCCTGGTCGTAGTGCGCCCTCCCCACTCAGCGCTGTTTACCTGTGGACGCTAACCTCGTACGCCTGGCCGACGAACTGACCCTGGCGTCCGAGCAAGTGATATCTCGAGTTGGAGGCGAGCGCCCATGATTTTGATCCGCGCGCCTCCAACTCCACTACTCCGACCTCCAATTTAGAGGTCCCGGATTTACATTTCGATGCTGAGACAATCGGCTGCACAACCGTCGCCGGACAGGACGTTACCGTCGTCGCAAATCTCCGGCATTTGCACAATCCCATCACCACACGTCGCTGTCTGGCTCGCAGGGCCCGCGTCGAGTCCCGCATCGGGTGATCCGGCATCGAAGTCCACGACGGCGCAGTGGGTATCACAAGCGCCGGTGCCATTGAACATCCCGTCGTCGCACTGCTCGCCCGGATCCAACACTCCGTCGCCGCAATACGAGCCGCCGGTTCTTGGACTCGGGTTCATCGACGGATCCATGGTCAGGCTGCCTTCGGGGGTCATGGGGTTCGGCATCTGTGGCGTGGTGTCCACCGCAGACGGCGACATGATCATCGTTGGCACCGGTGTTGGATTAACGGGTGCCAAGCCCGTCGCAGTGCCGCTCATCCCCATCGTCGGCTTGGTGGAGGGCTCGACTGGGTTCGGACTTGGCGTGGGCGTGGCCCCAGTTTGAGCATTCCCGACGCCGGTTGCACCGATTCCGGTAGGTTCCGACATGGACCCTGGTTTCGGCGCTGCCGAAGGCTCCTCGCCGCCCACCGCCGTGGTCGGCTTGGTCGACGCGGCAACCGTCGTGTTGGTGCCCGTGCTCGGCTCGTCCGAATCGCTGGAGCTGGGCTCCTCGGAGTTTGCGCCTTGATCGACTCCGGAGCTGTCCCGCCCTAAGTTCAAGCCCTTCGCGCCGCATGCGCTCAGAGTGAATGCTGCGCCGAGCAGCCAAACGCTTCCGCGCTGGTACAACGAACGAGAAGCTGACATCGACTCGAGAACGTATCTCATGACTTTGGTTCCTTTCGAGCGGAATCTGTTTGCCGCTGAGGAGTGAGTGTCCAGCTACCTGCGCTCTGGAAACGAATTCGACAAACCACAGTCGCTCTGCACGCGAGGAGTGAACAGCGAACTGGGCCAGCGTGCCACGAAAGCACGCCCCAGTTCGCTGCCTTCGCCTTGCCGGCAAGCCGCGAGCGCTTCAATCGCGCGGCGCTCCTCGACGTAGTGGCCCCGCGAATAGTTTTGCGCGTGAAGGCGCGTCAGCGTGCGTGCGACAGCATAATCACCCCGAGTCAGTGCATCACGCGCTCGACCGATCAACTCCAACTCTTGCCCAAGCTGCGAATCGTCAGCAGCGATCGAGCTGGACGCCTGCGGCGCGGGGACTCGTGAACTCGGGCCTTTCTCGACGCGGCTCGGCCCCTCGACGCTCGCCACTGCCTGGGCCGATTGCACTGCCTGGGCCGATTGCACTGCCTGGGCCGATTGAGCTGGCTGCGCCGTTGCCCTCGGAAACGTCAGGGATGGTAGCTCGGGCTGCGGATCGAGCTCGGGCTCAGCGATAGCCGTATCAGGTTCATGTTCGGGACCCACGTCCCCAACGCGCGGCCGGAGCCTTGCTTCGGCCAGTGGCTCCTGAGCGGACTGAGTGAACAAGCGCGACGACCATTCACCCAGCGCCCTGACATGCCCGAGCACTTGCTGCCAATCGGCAAACGCCCCGACACTCGCCAAAGAGACGAAGGCCGCAATCGACCAACCGAGAGCCAAGCGCCGCCGCGAGTGACCAGGCCGCCCGCCCGCGCTCCAGCTGCGCGCCGCCTGGCGCTCCGAAGCGCTTTGCTCGGTCAGCGCTTGCGAAGCTGCCTGCCGCGCACGTTCGGCGTCGAACACGGCGAGCGCATGGTCGCGCTCTGCCAGCGTCGGATCGTCACCGCCACGCGCAGCTCGGATCAGCGCCAAAGCATCGTCATCCAGATCGATCATCAGCGTCGCCCTCCCGTGTCCTCTGCCAAGAGCAGCGTGCGGGCTTCGGCATGAGCCACGCGCGCGCGGTGACGCGCCACCGCCGCGTTGAATTGTTCGCGCCCGAGACGCAGTCTGCCTTTGCAGGTGCTGCTGGAGATCCCGAGCACGCGCGCAGCTTCTGCGACTTGCAATTCTTCGAGTTCGACGAGCACGAAAACTTCCCTCACGTCTTGGGCCAAAGTGTCGAGAAGTGAGTGCAACAGACGCGTCGCGGCGCTTTGCTCGAGTCGATCCAGCGGCGTCGGTTCGGGACTTGCCGCCTCTTCGAGTGATTCGCTCTGCACCCGACCGAAGACGGCGCCCGCACGGCGCTCCTTGCGGCGGTAGCCGCTCGCCACCCGCAAGACGATGCCGTAAACCCAACTCGTGAGGCTGGATTCACCGCGATAGTCAGCTTGCCTACGATGCACCACCAGCAACGTGTCTTGGACAGCGTCCGGCACGTGTTCCTTGTCGACGCCCAGGCGACGCAAGGTGCGCCAGGCCAGCTCCGTGATCTCGGCATAGTGGTGCTCTAGGTCGCTCGCTTGGGGCAAAACGACAGCTTCGGTTTTCTTGCCAGTGACGAAGGGCACGCGAAAATTCAGGTCCCTAGCCACTGATCATGATGAGTGGCCGGGCGCCTCCAAAACGGAAACGAAAAGTGGGGGGCTAGAAGCTCAATTCGGCACCGGCCAACAACAGGGCACCGAGCTGCGGGAATTGGCCAATCGAAGCAGCAGCTTTGTCTTTGCGCTCTACGTTGAGCGCCACGGAATCCTTGCGCCACTCGAGCCCCAACTCCGCCCACCAACCGAACCGTTTTGGTTCGACGGAACGCACGACCGCCGACGCGGTGGCTCCCCAAAGCCATTGTGATGACGTCTGCGGATCGGTCAATCGAGGGGCTGTCCCCGTGAGCCGCTGGACGAGCGGCCCAGCGCACGCCCCGAGCTGCACACTCGGCGACCAAGTGCGACAAGCCTGCGCTCGGGCGCCGATCAGCGACAGCTGCACTTGGGTCGATTGCTCGAGCGAGACGCTGCCCAGAGTGGAGCGCCCCATGATCCCCGAGCGCAGGCTCCAAGAGCGCCACGCGACGTCGAGCTCCAACACGCCGCCGAACATGGGCGTCACTAGATCCTGTAAGGCAACACCCAGCCCGAGCTCGGTGATTAGCTCAACGCGTTTGCTCGAAAGACTCCCTGGCGTGACGACTTCGGGTTTGTCACCAGCCTCTGGACGGGGCGCGGGCTTGGGCTCGGGGCTGCGTTGGCGCTTGGGTCCGAGCCGGGGTGACGATTCGGCCAGAGGTCGCTCGGGGGCTGACGCCGTCGGGGATCGGGAGGACACACTCTCTGTTTTGTCTTCCGGCAACGCAGTCTCGCTCACGGGCGCTGGCGGTTCGCTCTGTGTGGCGGGTGCAAGCAGCACTTCGGGCGCGATCAACGACAAGGCGACCAGCACCGCCCGCGTCAGTTCTTCGCAGCTGTGGCCGCTGAGTTCGCGAGATCCAGCCCCGCCTGCATATTCGGCGTGGATGGTGGCGCGCCAGTCCGACGCAGTCTGCTCCACGTCGATCCAGAGCCGAGACGTGCCTTGTGGCGGTGCCCGCAGCTCGGCCGGCGCAGGACAGGTATCAGGTGAACGCCAAACCGTATCCTCGGCCGCGCTCAGACCAAGGGGGTAAAGCAACGCTGCGAGGGCAGCCGCGAGTGCGCGCCGTGAACTCGAGCGAAACACGCGCGGCAGGGTGAACCGTGTTTCCGAAAGTGTCAAACGCGGACTTCTGCCGCGCTTGGCGCCGCTGCCCGACAGACACGTTCAGCCGAAGTTGCCCGCGCTGTGGCCCCAAAGATGCCCAGCGACGTCCGCGAACTCGATGTAAACTCGCGCCTTCGGTATCGCCAAAGCGCTCTCGATGAACTCGCACAATTCGACAGAGAGGCTGCGCGTGACGTCACTCGTGAACCGACCGACGCTCTTGAGCTCGACGAGGCAAGTGGATTCACTACTTCCGCCGAACGTCATGGCCGCTTGTCCATCGAAGCAAGTCATCACGTAACTCTCCGGTTTGCCGAGGCGCGTTGCGACGAGCTTCGACAGGTCTGACAGCAACCGCGAACGCACCGCAGGCGTCGGCTGCACGTTTGTCACGATTTTTAGCAAGGGCATGCGCGGAGGCTAGCAGGGGAAGCGGCCAGTTAGGAGAGATTCCAGGAATCACTCACAGTCGTCCTGAAAAACCGAGCAAATCTCGCACCGTCAAACAATGTTTCCGAGAACGCTCGGCAGCTGATCTGCGATTTCGCGGGCCAAGGCGCCGCGTTCGCCTCCATGCTCTCGAACCCAGTGCTCGGCTGCTCGACCGTGAACCCACACCCCCAATTGCGCCGCCTGGAACAGCGGCAGTCTGCATGAAAATCCGCCGATTATTCCAGCGAGCACGTCACCTGAGCCGCCGATCGACAGCGCACTGTTTCCAGTATCGTTGACGAGAACGCTCGGGTTCGAAGCCCCTAGCAGCGTGTGTGCTCCCTTGAGCAATACGGCAGCGTTAGACTCGCGCACGAGCTCGTTGATGGCAGCAAAGCGATCGGACTCGACCTGTTCACTCGTCGTACCCAATAGCCGAGCAGCCTCTTTGGGATGCGGAGTCAACAGTCGCGGACCACGCGCGTTACGCAACTGAGAGACACTACCGCCAAAGTGCGTGAGCGCGTCGGCGTCTATCACGACGGGGTGTTCACAATCGATCGCTACTTGCTGGCACACTTCGCGCGCGGGCTCGGACAACCCGAGCCCCGGCCCCAGCACGACGACATCGGCCGCTTCGCAAGCACGCTTTACCGATTGCCCGCCGTCATGGGGCTCGAGCACGCGCGTCATGGTCTCCCAAGTCTCGGTCTCGATGCGCTCGATCGCGTCCTTGAAGCTCGCGATCGTGACCAGTCCCGCCCCCGCACGATGCGCGCCATGAGCCACTAGGCGAGCGGCACCCAGCGTTCCGGCGCTACCGGCGACGACCACGACTCTGCCGGCGTCCCCTTTGTGCAAGGGTTGAGCGAGGCCTCTCCAAAGCTTGCGCAGATCACTGGCCTCCAACAGCTGAGCGTGAGGCACCAGCTTCGCGAGCGCCAAACTTTCCTCGAGCGGCGCGCCGAGGTCTGCAACATGAATTCGGCCGACGAACGCCTTCGCGCGCGGCGTCAGCAAGCCCGGCTTGTGTGCCCCGAAGGTAACCGTTACTTCGGCACGCACAACTGGGCCCGTGGTAACCCCCTTGTCCGCGTCCAGCCCGGACGGCAGATCGAGAGCCAAGACTGGCACACTCGAGCTGGTGAGCCGCTCGACGACCCGCGCAAAACGCCCTTCGAGCGGCCGCGACAGGCCAGTGCCTACAATCGCATCGACGACCAAATCCGCATGGGTCAGCGCTGCTGCAAACGACGCTGCATCCTCTGCCACGTCGCAAATGACTTCACCGCCGACGGCCACGAAAGCGTTGGCGTTGAGCGCGGCGTCACCCCCCAGCTCCGTCAAACGGGTCAGGCTCACGACCTTCACGGCGCGCCCCAGCGTCAACAGTCGCCGCGCGACGACGAAGCCATCACCGGCGTTGTTGCCGCGCCCAGCGATCACGAGCACGCGCCTGCTCTGGGGGTACTCGCGCACCAGCACGTCGCAAGCGCCGCGCCCCGCGTTCTCCATCAGAAGCGCGCTCGCCAGGCCGAAGCGCGAACTGAGTAGCTCGTCGAGAGCCCGAGATTGTGCCCGGGAAAGAACGGGCCTCATGGCTTCATTCGCCGCCCGGGCTGAACGCCCAGTCCTCCGCGAAGGATTGTCCCTTGGGCGTAGGCATGGACTCGCCATTGGGACCGTCGCGACGAACCACCAACACGTGTGAGGTGAGCACGTCTTCGTTTTCGCGCGCCACGACGGTGATGATGTTGATGCCCGGATTGAGGTTCACCTCCTGATCGAGGGGCATGGACGTGTGATCGGAGCCCTTGCGATTGGATTGGTAGAACACTTTCTGATTGCCGACGAACATGTAGGCGTCCAGGACTTGGTCGCCGTCATGCGCAACTCCCTGAATCTTGATCTTGTCGCCTCTGGTGGACAAGCTGGCGGAGCTCACGTCGAGCAACGGGGGTGAGTGCGACATCAACGGCTCGAAGTGCAGGTCGCTGGTCGGTGTGGGCGAGTCTTCGAGTGCCGCGCTTTCGACGAAACCGAAGCGCGCGGCGCCGAGATCCACCTTGGTGTACGGACCAAAGGTGGCGAGCCGCTTGGTGGTGGTGCCGACCGCCAGGAAACCTACGGCGGCCGCGCTCGGAACCGGTTGGCCCAAGACCGCGATGTGCTGTTTGACACGCACTTGGCCTTGCGCCGGGTTCATGAATGAACCGCCTTTCACGACGGGGATCTGCACCTTCTCCGATGCGACCACGCGCAAATCCTGGTCCACGACGCTGAGTTCGATCTCGGCCATGTTGTCGGTCAATGAATCGAGCACGTCGAAAGTGAACGCCAACTGTTTGCGATCACCCGGCGCCAAGTTGGAAATGTCGAAGCGGCCCGCGTGAATCAACAGCCCATCGCCGGACAAATTGCGGAGCAAAGCCTCGGTCTCGAACGATTTGCCTTTGCCGATGTTCGTGACGTCCAGGTAGACGGTGACGCTCTCCCCGCGCGAGATCTGGCCATCGCCATTGCCGGCCAAGTTGTCGACCACTTGATAAGTGTAGGCGAACGTCGGTTGCTCCAGACTCTTGAGCGTCGGCCGGATCTCGACCTCGCGTGGCACCGGCCCGCCTTCGGAGCTGAAGCGCACCTTCACGATGTCCTCGCGTGTGATCGCGTCCTTCGGCAAACGACAACTCCGCTGTGCGTTGCTGGGTAACGGCTCGGACGAACCAAATTTGCGCCCCTCGATCCGACAAATGCCGAATGGCACTTGGGCCACCACCGTCTTGCCCGGGTCCACACGCCCAAACAAGAGCTCGCGCTCGTCGTAGTAACCGGAGTCGCTCTTCGTCACTGCGCGCAGCTGGTACACAGGCATCGAGCCTTTGTTCGTGACGCTGACCTTGAGCGTCATCGGTTCGCCTGCCGTCACGGTGTTGTTCGGGCGGTCCGTCTCGACGTGGACTTCGAGGTCGTCTTCGGTCAACTTCGGTCGATAACCTGCGGGCTGCTCGGCCCAATCGATCCCGATCTGCTTCAAGTCCTGGGAGATCGCTTGAAGCTGGTTCGCTTGCTCCTTGGCGATGAAATCCCGCGCTCCCTCGAGCTGCTCGGCTCGCAGTTTACCTGGAGCGAGCTTGGTGACGAGATCACGGGCAAACCGGATCGGGAAGTCCAAGTAGAACTCGTCGCGCACCGAGCCCAATTCGCGCAACTCGTCGCGTTCGGACTCGGGCAAACGGAAGCGCAGCGTCGTCCAAGGGCGGTCGTTGTTGCGCACGGCATCGTGCGTCAGACTGCGTTCGAGCTCGCGCTCACTGAAGCGATGCTCGGAGCCGTACAGGTCCATCTCGAGGGGATCGGCCGTCATCGGATCGAGCTCGATATCCGGCGTGACGCCCACGCCCTGAATCGAAATGTCACCCGGTGTCAGGTACTGCTGCACGGTCAACTTGAGCGCGGCGCCGCCCGCAACCCGGGAGAACACCAGCTGGACCGAGCCTTTGCCGAACGTCGTCTGACCGACGACCACAGCCCGGTCGTGATTCTTGAGTGCCCCGGTCACGATCTCGCTAGCGCTGGCAGATGAACCATCGACCAGCACGATGATTGGGTACTCGGGTTCGGTTCCGGCGCGTTGAGCCACCTTCTCGTCACGGCCTTCGGTGCTGCCCACCGTCGCGACAATCACGCCGTGCGACAAGAACGTGTCGGCAACCTTGACGGCTTGATCCAACAGACCGCCGGGATTGTCGCGCAGGTCGAGCACCAAGCCTTGCAGGGGCGCCCGCTTCTTCATCTCGGTGAGCGCTTCTTTGAGCTCGTCCGCGCTGCTCGAATCCGAGCTCGCTTGGAACTGTCGCAGGCGTACGTAGCCGACGCCGGGTTGCAGCTCGCGGTAGTCGATGCTCTTGATCTGGATCACTTCGCGCACCAGCTTGAACGGGCGCGCCCCGTTCCAACCGTCCTTGCCGTCGCGTTGCACCCAAATCGTGACTTCCGAGCCGGGATCACCGCGCAGGCGTTGCACCGCGTCGTCGAGCGGCATGGTGGTCGTGGCTTCGTTGTTGATGCGGATGATCCGATCGAGACGCTTGAGTCCACTCTTGGCGGCGGGCGTATCGGGCATCGGTCGCACCACGGTCAGCAGCTGATCGCGGATCGCGATCACGATGCCGAGACCCCCGAAGTGCCCGGTGGTCGACATGTTCATCTCGCGGAAGGCTTCCGGACTCATGAACACGCTGTGCGGATCCAGCGTTTGCAGCATGCCGTTGCAAGCCGCGTACTCGATCTCCTCGAGCTTCACGTCGGTGCCTTGCAAGTGTTTCTGTAAGAACGTGAACACCTCGCGCAAACGCGCCGAGACGTCCCAAGGCCCCTGGACGTTGTCGACCCGGAACTCCTGCTCCTCGGTATCGACGCGTACGCGGACACTCGGCGAATTCGGATCGTGCAGCACGATCACCTGGGCAACTTCGCGCTGCACCTGATTGAGCGCGCTCAAGAACATCGCGCGCGGCTTGACGCGGCTCGGATCGACGTACTTCGTCTTGATCTTTTGCAAGGTCTCGTTGACCGCCACCAGCTCCGTCAGATCGTAGGGTTGACTCTTGCTGGTGTCTCCGGTCACCGCGTGCGCGGCGCCCAGCCCTCGCCAGAGGCCGCCCGAGCCGAAGCGCAGCGCGAAGGTCGACGCCAACCAAGCAAACCCCAAAATCGCCAACAGCCGGGTAGTCCGTTCGAGAAGCCGCATCACGCGGGATTATAGCCGTCCCGCTTCGAACCAACAGGCGTGGGACCAAACCTCGCCTTCGCCGAAGCCCGCCTAGGCCCGAGAACCGACCCGCGCGGCCCTCGTCGCGTTCACGACCGGACGAGATGGTCCCCGAGGTTTGCGCCCGCGCTGCAAACAAAGGTAGGGTTCGCGCCCCCGACGCGGCCTTCTCATGAGCCTTGCTCGACCCAACCGTCGCAACCTGTTCTTGACCATCAGTGCCGTAAGCGCGGTGCTGATCCTGTTCCTGATTCGGGAAGTCTTGTTCCCGTTCGTGCTGGCGGTGATCGTGGCCTACGTGCTCACGCCGTTGGTCGCTTACCTCGAGCGACGGCGCGTGCCGCGGCCCTGGGCGATCATCGGGCTGTACGTCGTGATCCTGGGCACGCTCGTGGGCGGCGTGGTGCTGGCAGCGCCCCACGTCTACGAAGAGTGCATCCGGATCAAAGACGAGGTGCCGGCGCGTTTGAAGACCGCGCTCGAGACCGGCGTGCCCGCCTTGGAACGAAAGCTGTCTGGCCTAATCGGCAGCAGCGGCGCTGACACCCAAGGCGACGCCAAGAAAGAGCCCGACCCCATCCTGCTCGTCGAACCGGACAGCAGCGGCGCATTGCGCGTTCACATGCAGGCGCCCATCGACATCGTCAGAGACGATCCGAACCATTTTCGGATTCAGGGGCCGAGCGCGGGCGGCGGCAAGTTCGACCCGGCAGCCCTGCTCGCCGATCTGACGGCGCAGTCGCTAGAATACGTCAAACGCAACGCCGTTCAGCTCTTGCAGCTCGGCAAAGCGATCGTCGGCTCGACGACGCGCATGTTGATCCTGATGTTCGCCACGCTGGCGTGTGCCGCGTACATCATGCAGACGCGCGACGTGATCTGGAACTTCTTCCGTTCGCTGGTTCCGCGCACTCACTGGGACAGCTTCGATCGGCTGATGACGCGCATCGATGAGGGCCTGGCCGGGGTAATCCGCGGTCAGCTCCTGATTTGCTTGGTCAACGGCATCTTGTCGGCCATCGGCTTTGCGCTGTTCGGACTCAAGTATTGGATCGTGCTGTCATTCGTCGCCGCAGCGCTGAGCATCATCCCGATCTTCGGCGCTTTCTTGAGCTCGGTGCCAGCAGTCGCGGTGGGGTTGACACAGGACATCTGGACGACGCTCTGGGTCCTGCTGTGGATCCTCGGCATCCACCAACTCGAAGCCAATCTGCTCAACCCCAAGATCATCGGGGACGCGGCCAAGTTGCACCCGGTGTTGGTGGTCATGTCGCTGGTGGCGGGTGAACACTTCTACGGGCTTGCAGGTGCCTTGCTCGCGGTGCCAGCCTTGTCGCTCTTGCAAAGCGTGTTCAACCATTTCCGTTTCGAGCTGTTTCAGCTCGAGTTGGTCCCGACCGCAGAGCCGCCGAACTCGACCAAGAATCCGACGACCCCCGCCGAGTGACGCGCCGAGCCGCGCGGCTAACCAAGGCCGACGCCAGAGGCCAAGCGAAACGCTGTCCACAAGGCACGGACACTGTCGAAGCGGTCTGCAGGTTTGGCGGCCAGCGCGGCTTGCACCCAATCATCCACCGGGGCCGGCACGTCGGGTCGCAGGGCCACCAAGCTCGGACGTGGGGCTCGCGGCACTTCGCGGATCAAATGAGCCGGCGTGCCGACGAATGGCGGGCGACCGCACAAAGCGCGGAAGATCACCGCGCCGAGTGAATAGACGTCGATCTTGTGGGTGACCAAGTCGGGATCGCCCGTCCAACATTCGGGCGCCAAGTAAGAAGGCGATCCGGCGACTTGTCCGACCCGCGTCAAGCGCATCAAGCGCTGGAAGCGCGCGAAGCCAAAGTCGATCAAACGAACCGTCGCGTCGTTCAAGATGAAGATGTTGTCGGGTTTCAAGTCGCGATGCAGAACTTGGTTCACGTGCGCGACTTCCAAGGTCGAGACGATGGGGTCCAAGATCGGCACGAGATCGGCTGGGCTGATCTTGATCCCAGCCTTGTCCAACTCCAAGAGCTTGTCCTCGAAGGACGCACCGACGAGCAGCTCCATCACGATGCACAGCGCGCCGTCGGCCGCGTACTTCTGATCGTAGACTTTGACGGCGGCCGTGTTGCGCAACAGCGCCAGCACCCGCGCCTCGCGCTGTGCACGCTCACGCCAGGCAGGATCATCGGTGAACTCGCGCCTCAAGACCTTGATCGCAACGTAGTCCCCCGCCGTTCGATCGAGCGCTTTGTAGACGTGCCCTTGGCCTCCCGAACCGAGCAGATCCGTGATCTCGTAGCGATCGGCGAGCACTTCGCCCAAGCGCTTGAGAGCACCGTCGTCCTTGGCCATGCCAAACCGAAGCGTATTTGTCTCGAGCGGCTGGGAACAGGGCAAAGTCCGACTCGATGTCACGCGGCTGGGACGCGGACCGAAACGCTGTCGGGAGGGGTGTCAGCTTGGCCCCGCGGCGGACCCCGTAGGTTGGCAAAACCGCGCTGTTCGTCCGAGAGACGCAACGCGGCGTGAGCACGAGGCCCGGCTGCCAGGCGGGTGGCGTCACTGCAGTGTCTTACGAAAGCGTACAGCGGAAAGGCTGATGATCGCGACGCCGAACGCCAACAGTGCGAGCAGTTGGGGCCGCGTGTCGCTGAGCGTCGCCGACTTGAGCAGGACGGCGCGCATCACTTCGACGAAGTAGCGCACCGGGTTGAGCGCCGTCACGAGCTGCAACCACGGGGGCATGGCCGCGATGGGCGTCATCACTCCCGACAAAAGAATGGCGGGCAGAGTGAACAGAAAGCCGCCCAGAAACGACTGTTGCTGGGTCTTCGAGATCGTCGAGATCAGCAGACCCATGCCCAAGGTGGACATCAAGTACAACACCGCCGCCAGCGCTACCACCGCCAGGTTACCGCGCAAGGGAACATCGAACAGGTAAGCTCCTCCGGTCAACACCAAGCCGACGTCGATGAAGCCGATCACCAAGAAAGGCGCCATCTTGCCAATCAGCAGGTAAACAGGACGAATCGGGGTGACGAGCACTTGTTCGAGCGTGCCGGTCTCACGTTCACGCGCGAGGCCCATGGCGGTGACAATCGTGGTCACGATCAAGAGCAGCATCCCCATCACGCCGGGGATGATGAACGGTGGCGTGCGCAGACTGGGGTTGTACAGCACGCGCGGGACGACCGTGACGCTGGGGACGTTGAAACCGGCTTGCCGCATGCGGTCACTCGCGAGCTCACGTCCGACTTCACCGAAGTAACGGCTGACTGCGCCCGCGGCGACCGTTGCGCGATTGGGATCGGTGCCGTCGAGCACGACTTGCACTTCCGCCGGCCGCCCCGCGAGCAAATTGCGTTCGAGTCCTTTGGGCAGCACGACGATCGCCGCCGCCTCACCCTCATCGAGTTGCCGCTCTGCCTGCGCCAGCTCTGACAACTTGGCGCTCGCGACCAGCGTTCCGTCTGCGAGCAGACTGCGCTCGTGCGCGCGGCTCTCGAGCGTCGCGTCGTGATCGACCACCACGCTCGGCACGCGGTCCACGTCGAAATCGACGGCGAAGCCGAAGACGATAGTCTGAATCAGCGGCGCTACGGTGAGCAGCACCATGATGCGCTTGTCGCGGACGGTTTGCAGCACTTCCTTGCGGAAGACCGACTTGAGCTGAACCCAACCCGACGGAGTACGACGGCTCCGCTTCTGGATCGGGCTCACGCGAGCCTCCTCGGAAAGCGCGCCGTGGCGACGGCGATGATCGCCACCGCGAAGATGACTTGGGCCAGCAAATCCGGCCACAGCACCTCGAGGCCGTTACCTTTCAACAGAACGCCGCGCAACGCGTGCACCAGATAACGCGCCGGAATCGCGTGCGACGCAGCCTGCAACGGCGCTGGCATGTTCTCTATTGGAAACAACATGCCGGAGAGCAACATCGAGGGCAGCAGCGCAGACAACGCTCCCGCTTGGGTCGCCACGAGCTGATTCTTGGTGATGACCGAGATCACGAGACCTTGTCCGAGCATTCCGACCAGAAAAAAGAAGCCGATGGCGAACAGCGCAATCGGACTGCCGCGAAATGGCACGCCGAACGCGATCATGCCGAACGCGACCACGACCAGTAGCTCCACCAACCCCAGTGCAAGGTACGGTAGCAGTTTGCCGAGCACAATCTCCAAGCGTCCCACCGGCGACGCAAACAGTTGCTCCATCGAGCCCCGTTCCCATTCACCCGCCACCGTCAACGCGGTCAAGAGCACGGCGCTGATGGCCATCAAGTACGCGGCCAGCCCGGGCACCATGTAGATCGCCGAAGCGCCGCTCGGGTTGTAGCGGGTCCAGACTTTGACCTGTAACGGTGGCTCTATCTGCTGCAAATGCAGGGGCAGCAGCGTGCGCGAGAAGGCCCGCAACACGGCGTCCGATTTGGTCAACATCTGATTGGCCACTACGCCGTCGGCGCCGTCGACGAGCAGTTGCACGTTGGTGTCGCGTTTGGCGATCACGTCCTGTTCGAAGCCGCGCGGGATGACCAGCGCGGCCCCAACACGTTGCGCGCGAAACTCTGCCTCGGCTTGCTCGGGCGCGCTCAAGCTGACGACGGACTCGAACTCGCCGTTCGAGACGAATGCCTGGACGAGCTCGCGCGAAACAGCCGTATGATCTGCGTCCACGAGCGCCAGCGGCAAGTGCTCGATCTCGAAGCGCACGCCGTAGCCGAAGAGCGTGAGCATCAAGACGGGCATCCCGAGCGCCAAGTAGAGCGTGCGCGGATCGCGGCGAATGTGCAGCATCTCTTTGCCGGACATCGCGCGCGTCCGGATCAAGAAACGTCGCAAAGACGTCCAGAGGCCGGGCCGTGTTCGTTCACTCATGACGCGCTCTCCGATTTGGCGGCACCGCGCCCCACGACTTCCAGAAATACGTCCTCGAGTGTGGCTTCAGTTGGCTGGACCAGCACGGACGTCGCGCCGAGTTCGCTGAACGCCGCAGCCAGCGTGTCGACGTCCCAATGTTTACTCTCTGCACGCAGATGCAACCCAGCCCCGAAGGGCGCGATGCCCTTGATTCCGGGACGCTGCTCGAGTCCCTCGACCGCACGCATCAATTGTGCCCCGTGGACCACGAAGACCGACTCGGGGACGTACGTCTTTTTGAGCCCCTCGGGCGTATCGAGCGCGACCAAACGACCGTCCACCATCAAACCAATTCGACGACAGTATTCGGCCTCGTCGAGGTAATGCGTGGTCACGAAGACGGTGGTCCCCGCGCGTGACAAGTCGCGGATCACCCCCCAGAACGAGCGCCGCGCTTCGGGATCGACGCCCGCAGTCGGCTCATCCAAGAAGACGATCTCTGGCTCGTGCAACAGAGCGCACGACAACGCCAAGCGCTGACGCAGGCCCCCCGGCAAAGAGCCGGTAACCGTGCGCGCTGAGTCCTTCAAACCGGTCAGGCCGAGCGCGTGCTCTGCGCGCGCCCTGAGCGTGCGACCCCCAAGACCGTATGCGCCCCCGAAGAACAACAAGTTCTCGAGCACCGGCAGGTCGAGATAGAGCGAGAACTTCTGAGACATGTAGCCAATCGCGGCCTTCAGCGCTTCTGACTCGTGCGCGATGTCGAAACCAGCGACGCTGGCTTTGCCCGAGGATGGCGCAAGCAGGCCAATGAGCATCCGAATGGTGGTCGACTTGCCAGCGCCGTTGGCGCCCAAATAGCCGAAGATCTCACCCTGTTCGACGTGGAAGTTCACGTCGCTGACGGCGTTGAAATTGCCGAAGCGTCGACCCAAGTGCTCCACTTCGATCACGTGAGTCATGCCGCGACCTTTTTCTCGTGCCAAAGCTTGGCGAGGTACACGTCTTCGAAGCTTGCCGTGACACGCTCGAGCGTGGCCCCGAGCCCAGCCAGGGGCGCAGCGACGCGTTCTGCGCTTCCGCCCTCGACCACGATCCGCAAGCGCGAACCCGCGGGCGAACTGGCGCACACGTTCGTCGCGCGTTCGAGCTCGCCCTCGATGGCCTCGCGTTCGCCACCTTTGACTTCGTAGACTTCGTCTGCAAAGTCGTGCAGCACTGCCTGCATGTTACCTTGTAAGAGCAAGCGTCCCTGGTGCAGCAAGCCGATGCGGTGACAGCGCTCGGCTTCGTCCATGTACGGCGTGCAAATCAACACGGCCATTCCGCGCTCGACGAACTCGTGCAAGAGCGCCCACAATTCACGCCGAGAAACCGGGTCCACGCCGTTGGTCGGCTCGTCCAAGAGCAGCACCTCGGGCTCGTGCAAGAGCGCGCAGGCCAAGGCGAGTTTCTTGTACATCCCACCGCTCAGCGCGTCCGCACGCCGGTCGACGAAGGGGCCCAAGCGCGTTATCTCGAGCAAACGCTCTCTGCGTTTCAGGTAAACGGCGCGCGGTAGCGCATAGAGTTGCGAGAAGAAGCTCAAGTTCTCGCCCACCGACAGATCGCGGTACAAACTGTATTGCTGCGGCATCAAGCCGAGCCGTTCGCGCACGTCTGCGCGCGTGGCGGCAGCGCCGAATACGCGCGCTACGCCTGCGTCCAGATCGAGTAAGCCCGCGATCGCCCGCACCGACGTCGTCTTGCCGGCGCCATCAGGGCCAACCAAGCCGAAGAGCTCACCGCGCTCGACCTTGAACGACAAGTCGTCGAGCGCGCGCTTGCCGCCGAAACTGCGAATTGCGCCTTCGAGCTCGAGCGCGAGCTCAGTGTCCGCCATGCTGACCCTCCGTGCCTGGCAACGTGACTTGCACCGGCATGCCCGCGCGCAGCTTGCCGCCCGGATTTAGGATCCGCACTTCGACGGGATACACGAGTCGGTCACGGTCACTGCGCGTC
Source organism: Polyangiaceae bacterium (assembly GCA_036263015.1). Classification (GTDB taxonomy): domain Bacteria; phylum Myxococcota_A; class Polyangia; order Polyangiales; family Polyangiaceae; genus SZUA-265. The sequence goes on from DATAHU010000121.1 coordinate 49,011, forward strand.
TGGATGTTGCGCGGAGTGAACTCTGCTTCGAGCGCGACGTTCTGGACTTGGGCGTCGAAGTGCTCGTCGGGCCAGGCGTCGGCCGTCACCACCGCCGAGGCCAACGGCTGGACTACTCCGACTTCGGCGTTGGGCAAGTAAAACGTGGCTTTCAGATCCCGAGTGTTTATCAAACGCATCAACACACTACCCGGCGCGGTGAACTCGCCGACCTCGTGCGGCACGCTCGCCACTTCGGCATCGAGCGGGGCCTTGATCTGGCATTCGGCGACCAGTAACTCGGCCCGTGCAACAGCGGCCTCGGCACCCGTCACTTGAGCCGTCGCCGCCTGCGCTTGCGCAGCCGAAGCCGAGATCTGTCCACTGACGACCCGCGCTTGAGCCAAGCTTGCATTGGCTTGCGCCTTGGCGGCTTCGACTTGGTGCGACAGGCCCATGGCGACTGCCCGAGACTGATCGACGTTGGACGCGGGCACGTCGTTCGGAATCGACTCCAAGCGCTTGGCTTGGCGCTCGGCAGCTTCCATTTGCGCCTCCAACGCCAAGGCCTGAGCTTGTGCCGCTTGTTGTCCTGCCAGTGCCGCCGTGCGTGAACGTTCGGTCGCCGTTACGCTAGCGCCTGCAGCCTGGGCTTGCGCCTTGGCGACCGCCAAGCGCGCTTGTGCCTCGAGCAACAACGTCTTCGGCTCCGCGCAATCGAGCTCCACGAGCAGATCCCCCTGCTTTACGCTCTGTCCTTCCTTGACGGCAATGCCGACGATGCGTGCCCCGACGCGCGACGAGACGTCGACCGCGGTGGCTTCGACTTCACCCGATCCCCCCGAAGGCCCGGACAGCGCCTCGCGGTCGCTGCGCAAGCGAAAGCCGATGGCCAAAGAGAGGGCAACGACCAAGATCAACAAAGGAACCACGACACGCATGGGCCGACCCCAGAGCAACACCCGTGCCGAACACCCCCGGACTTGGGCAATCAGCTCGTTGGGGGCGCTTTTGCCGGACCTCGCGCTTGAGCAGCGCCCAAACGGAACCGAGGGGTTAGCCAGAGGGCTGTTCGGAACCCCTTACAAGCACACGAGAGTTTGAACTGCCGTCCTTACAGATCGCGGGGAAGAACCGCACGCACGACGTCGTTGGGCCCAGCTTGGCCCTGGCATCACGCTTGCTAAGGCTAGCCTCGTGCGTCACTTCTGCTTCTTGACTGGGTTGTTCGTGGTGCTGGTCCCGCTGACTGCCGAGGCCGGTCCTGCCGATTCACCGGCAACCCCGGTGCTCGCGCCGGGTGAATCGCCGAACGGGCTGCCAGCGCTGGACTTGAACGCCGCCCTAGAAGAGTTCGATCGGAATAGCCCGAACTTAGGCGCTGCGCGCGCCCACTTGGACGAATCTCGCGCGGTGATTCAAGAGGCCCGCGCGGCGTTGCAACCCACGGCCCAGGCCGCCGGATCATACGTTCGCAACAATGCCGAGGTCGCGCTGAACCTGGGAGCGCTGCTGGCTCAGATCCCGGGCGCACCCAACATCCCCTCGACGGTGATCCAACCTCTGGACGCATGGACGGCAAGCGCGGCAGTGCGCGTTCCGGTGTTTGCGCTGAGCTCTTGGTACGATGTGGACGTCGCAATCGCCGCCGTCGGCGTCGGCGAAGCCACGTTCGAAAGTTCACGTCAGCAATCGCACGCAGCATTGGCCACGTTGGCGTACGCGCAGAGCGCTCTCGAAGAAGTCGTGCACGCGTCGGAGCGCGCCGTGGAGTTGGCGGCCGAGCAAGTCTCGAGTGCAGAACGACGAACCACGGCGGGTACCGCTGCGCCGCTCGACGTGCTCAGAGCACGCACCGAGTTCGTGAGCCGGCAGAGCGACTTGGCCCGCGCCAATGCCGATCTGGGCCGTGCGCGTTTGGCGCTCGGCGTGCTTTTGGGACGCAAAGGGCCGGTGGTCGTGCGCGTGCCCGAAGCCGAAGTTTTCGCGGCCGAGCCGACGCGCGCCGGAACGCGCGCCGAACTGCAGGCGCTAGATGCACGCTCACGCTTGGCCAAGGCCCAGCTCGAATCAGCCAAGGCGCGACTGTGGCCAACGCTCAGTGCCACGGGCACCGTATTCGCCTCCAACCAACCTTATCCGACCGGTGACAAGACGGGTTGGCGTGTCGGGGCCGAGCTCACGATCCCGCTGTACGACGGGGGTTACCGCTACGGCAAACGCCACGAAGCCGAAGCCGCGCTGCGCGCCACGGCGGCAGAGCTCGAGGCCAAAGAGCTGAGCATCCAACAAGAAACCTCCGACGCCGAACGTGAGATCGCGGTTGCCCTCGAGCGCAAGCGCTTGGCGGAGACTCGCTCCGGGCTCGCCGCGGACGCGGCAGCGTCGGCCAAGCGCAGCTTCGACGCGGGCATCGCGACGACGCTCGACGTCTTGGACGCGAACGACAAACTCTACAAGGCGGAAGTAGCTTTGGCCGAGGCGAAGGCACGCTTGGCGCAAGCGCACATCGAGCTGCTACGCGCGAAGGGCGCACAACCGTGAGTCGAGCGAACCTGGACCACGGCGTGCGACTCGCGGCTGGGGCTCACGACTCGCAGCTGCGCTCGGCGAACAAACGGCGTAACATCGGCGGCTGCGATCCATGGAACGTCATGTCTAGCGATCCTCCCCCAATCACCGACGAGATCTTGGGCCAGGAGAAGAGTCGCCTCTTCGGTCACATCGTCGGGGCGCGTGTGGCGATCCTGCCGTTGTTCATTGCGCTGCTATTGAGCGCTGCGACGATTCAGCACTTCTTCTGGCAACGGGCGATCCTGGTCAGCCTCGCAATCGTGGTGCCGAGCTTTTTCGTGTTCGAGCTTTGGCGGTACAAGAAACGCGGCCTCTCATCCTACTCGTTCGTTCACAACCTGAGCGTCGGAGTCGTCGGCCACTTGCTCGTCTGCGCCGCGACCGGGGGTCTGCTCAGCCCTTTCATTTATGTGACGATCCCACTCGCAATCAATATCGGGGTGTTGATGACGGCGCCCGTGGCGGCGTTGTTGTTGGGACTGCAAATCAGCGCCGTGTGGTCGTTCGCGGTGCTCGGTGCGGGCGCCTGGTTCCCGGAGTTCAGCGCAACCGCCTTGGCCGGCACGAGTGATCCATCGCTGAGCGCCACATACTTTTACTCGCATGCCCTGTTCGTCTCGTTCGTGATCGTGGTCTCGAGTCAGATTGGCCGACGCGTGACGCGCATCTTCTTGACGACGTTGACGCGCACGCTGAACGCGCGCCACGAGCTGCTCGCGTCGCATCAAGAGCGCGTGAAGGAGCTCACGAGCTTGTCGGCAGAGATCGCCCACGAACTGAAGAATCCGCTGGCGAGCGTCAAAGGCCTGTCTGGGCTTCTGACCCAGAACATCACTGACGAGAAGGGCGCCGAGCGGCTGCACGTTTTGCGTCGCGAAGTCGATCGCATGCAATCGGTGCTGGAGGAGTTCCTCAACTTTTCGCGGCCACTGGTGCCTTTGGCCATCGTCAGCAGCGACGCGCAATTGATCGCGAGCGAGGTCGTGGCATTGCACGAGGGTCTGGCGCAACAACACTCCGTGCGTCTGGTCGCAACCGGAGACGCCGCGACGGTCGCGTGCGACCGACGCAAGGTGAAGCAAATCCTGATCAACTTGGTGCAAAACGCGCTGCACGCGAGCCCTGAAGGTTCGACCATCACGGTGCACAGTCAGGCCAATGGTGAGAACGTCACGGTGCGAATCAAGGACGAAGGACCAGGCATCGACCCGGAACTTGGCAGCGTCTTCGATCCCGGGGTCACTTCCAAAGTGGGCGGAGCTGGCTTGGGTCTCACCATCGCGCGCGCGCTGGCCCGACAGCACGGCGGAGAGCTCACATTGACGACCGCTGCAGAAGGCGGCGCACTCGCTGAACTGAGCTTGCCCCGCACGCCGCCAACCGATGTTGCCCCGACTTCCGCGAGCGCGCGGGCCGTGGCGTAACAGCGGTTACCCGTAAGCCCGATCAACGCGCCCAACTTGCCGCCATCCGCATGCCCCCTTCAATCCCACCTTCCGCGAACGCCCCACTCACCCCCACAGCCGGCAGCGCCCAGGCAGGGCAAAGCGCGCTGCGCATTCTCGTCGTGGACGACGATCTCGGCGTCAGGTTTACGCTGAGCGAACTGCTCTCGAGCGAGGGTTTCACGGTGGCTCAAGCCGCCGATGGCACGCAAGCCTTGGAGTTGTACGACCAACGTCCCTTCCCGCTCGTGATCACCGATCTGCGCATGCGGCCGATGGACGGCAATGCGCTCTTGCAGGCGTTGATGACGCGCTCGGCGCCGCCCAAAGTCGTAGTGATCACTGCCCACGGCTCGGAGCGCCAAGCCGTCGAGGCCGTCAAAGCCGGCGCTTTCGACTACTTTCGCAAACCCTTCGACAACGACGAACTGCTCACCGTCGTGCGGCGCGCGCTCGACAACATTCGCTTGGTCGAAGAAAACGAGCGGCTACAGGGTGAACTCGCGCTATCGCGCTGCTTGATCTTCGACTCGGAGCCGATGCGGCGCCTGGCGGTCTTGGTCGGGCGCGTCGCGCCGCGCAACACGACCGTGCTGATCAGCGGTGAAAGCGGCACCGGCAAGGAGCGCGTCGCCGAAGCCATCGTGCGAGCGTCGGCCCGCGCAACGGGACCTTACGTGCGCTTCAACTGCGCAGCGCTCTCACCCGAGCTCGTCGAAGCGGAACTCTTCGGGCATGCGAAGGGTGCTTTCACAGGCGCGCATCGCGCAAGGCCGGGTTTATTTCGCGAAGCCGACCACGGCACGATCTTGCTCGACGAAGTGGGCGAACTCGCCCCTTCGACCCAAGCCAAGCTGTTGCGTGTTTTGCAAGAGGGGGAAGTGCGCGCCGTGGGTGAAGAGCAATCGCGACCCATCGATGTGCGGATCTTGGCCGCGACCCACCGCGAGCTCGAGCAACTGGTTCGCGAGGGCCGTTTCCGCGACGATCTGTACTACAGACTCAACGTGGTCACGCTGCGCGTGCCACCGCTGCGCGAGCGCGCGGACGACATTGCACTGCTGGCGCGCCACTTCTTGGACCGCTACGCCGAACGCTTCGGCTTGGGCCATTTCGGAGTGAGCCAAGCGTTGCTCGATCGCCTCAATTGCCATCGCTGGCCGGGCAACGTCCGCGAGCTGGAGAACGCCATCGAGAGTCTGGTCGTGTTGTCGCCACCAGGTGAACTCGACTTGAGCCTGTTGCCGGGCCAAACTCCGAGCCCAGACCCGCAACGTACGAACGAGGGTGCGCCACACGAAGTGCCGGAGACCGCGGGAGTACTGAATTTGAAGCAACGCATGGACGCCTATGAGCGCGGTCTGTTGGTCGATGCGTTGGAGCAGGCGCGCAACAACAAGAGCCTCGCTGCCCAGCGGCTTGGCATTTCACGCGTCACCTTGCACGACAAGCTCAACAAGCACGGCATCGGTCGAGACGCCTCCGACGCGGGGGACGAGGCGTGATCTCCCCCCATTGAATACCTTCGCTTCACGCCATTTCGTCACGCGCCCGCGAGCGAAAGGAGCTCGACATTTCGAGTGGGCCTGGGCGACAGTCGCGACATGGCAAGGACGCGACAGTTTGGGCGCCTCGTTCGGCTGGTTCAGGACCTGCGCGAGGTCTATCGCAAACGCGGTGAATCCGAAGGGACATCGCTAGCCTTCGAGCTCGAGCAACTGCGCATCGGGCGCCGTCGCTGGTTGCAAGAAGTGACCAGCTTCTCCGCGATGGGCTTGGGTCTGGTGGCGTGCCAGGATCCGGAAGTAGTCGCTCAGCCGGAACCGGACGCCGGTCCCTCGACCCTCGATGTGGCGATCGTCGGAGCAGGCATCGCTGGATTGCATTGCGCCTATCGCCTGCAGCAGGCGGGCGTAAAGTGCACCGTGTTCGAGGCGAGCACGCGCGTCGGAGGTCGCATGTATAGCGATCGCGAGCACTTCGGGGATCAGGTGGCTGAGCTCGGGGGTGAATTCATCGACACCGATCACACGACGCTGCACACGTTGGCGGCGGAATTCAAGATCCAGTTGGACGATCGCGAGGCCGAGCTCGGGGATACGCCGAAGGATCTGTGGTGGATCGACGGCAAGTCGGTGCCCGAAGCCACGATCGTAGAGCAGTTCAGCAAAGTCGCCCCCTTGATGGCGTCGTTGATCGAGCGCATCGAAGAAGACGGCGACGACGCGCTGTTCGCTGAACTCGACAAGACTTCGATCAGCGCGTGGCTCGACGAGAACGTCCCGAAAGACGACTATCCGGAGCTGTACTCGGTGTTGATCAATTCGTATCGCGGGGAGTACGGCTTGGAATGCGACGAACAATCCTCGCTCAACCTGCTTTATTTGATCGGCTCTGACGAGCCCGATCCGTTCAGAGTGTTCGGCGTATCGGACGAGCGCTTCCACACGCACCTCGGCAACCAGACGTTCATCGACAAACTCGAGAAGAAACTCGCAAAGCAAATTCAACTGGAGAGCAAGTTGGTAGCGGTCTCTGGTAAACGCAAAGGCCCGTACACGTTGCGCTTCGACACGGCGGACGGCAAACTCGAAGTCGAGGCCAAGCGCGTGGTGTTCGCGTTACCCTTCACGCTGCTGCGCGAGGTCGATCTGAGCAAGCTCGATTTGCCCGACGACAAGCTGAACATGATCGAGAAGTTGGGTTACGGCACCAACGCCAAGCGGATCGGGTCGTTCAAGGGTCGCATTTGGCGCGATCAACACGCATCGGGCAGCGTAACCACGGATGCGACGTTCCAGCAGTGCTGGGACACGTCGCTCGGTCAAGATGGGGCTCAAGGGATCTTGACGAACTTCTTGGGCGGCAAGACGGGGCTCGATTCCAACAAGGGTGACGTAGAGGATGCCTTCGTCGAAGTCGTCAAGGAACTCGATGCGGCGTTTGCCGGCCTCGAGAAAGACTACAACGCGGGCTCGGCTGTGCGCATGCACTGGCCGAGCTACAAGTTCACCAAGGCCAGCTACGCTTGCTACATCCCTGGCCAATGGAGCTTCTGGGGTCTCGAAGGCGAGCCAGTTTCGAATCTGCACTTCTGTGGTGAACACACTTCCGCAGATTACCAGGGCTACATGGAGGGCGGAGCGGAGTCCGGGTCACGAGCTGCAGGCGAAATCCTGAAGGACCTGGGCATCACGCCGAGCGCAATTCACCAGGCATTGCTCGACTTGAAACGCGATCTTCCCCTTCGCCATTCCAACGGCGTGCCGCAATTCATCAGTCGCAAGCGCGCCTTGCGAGCCCGCCTGGTCGCCCAATTGGCTAGCCCCGAGTTGGCCTGAACCGGGTTTGGGCGCCCAGACAGCGCCCGTATCCTAGGGGTTCGACTCTGGCGTTGCCAAGCGCGGTGAGCTGACGCTCGCGGAACTCGCCGGCTCACTACTGCTGGGAGCTGCTGCGCTCGGAGCTACAGCGCTCGAACTCACAGCGCTCGGAGCTTCGGCGCTGGACGGCACCGATGCTGCTTCGGGTATGGCGCCGCGCTGCTCGGAAGCACCATTGCTCGGCGCGGGCGCTTCTTCGAAACGAAAGGCTTGACCCTTGAGGGTGTATTCCTTGTGCACGCACTCATGGTCTGGGTACGGTCCCTTTTCTTCCAGGATCTGCACGTAGTCAGCGCCCAGCCGCTGCGCTTCATCGCTCAAGCGTCGGATAGCTCCTTCGCGAGTGCCGGTGGTGCCCAGCAAGCCACAGCCTTGACCATCGACCACGGTTATCGTTCGCAACGGCACTTCACCCGCAGGTGGCGGGGTCTGGGCGATCCTCACGTTGCCTATCGTCGTCGACTGAGTCTCACTCGGCATGCAACTCGCAAACCACAAACAGGCAGCGAGATACGCAGTCGTCCTACTGGAGACTGGAATCCGAACCATTCTTGAACCGATTGCGCACATGTTGATTGGCCGCTCCGCGCTCATGGCGCGTCGTGGGGAATGGATATGTGGGCGCGCAAGCTGCGCTGATTGTTCGCGCCCGGTTCGAGGTCGAACGCCATGTCGAAATGGACCGAGCGCATGGCCTCGAGCACCTTCTGCATGTCCGAGCCGGGCGCGGGGATCTCCCCAAAGACGGGGAAGAACACGTTGCCGCGCCTGGGATCTTCGACGCCATGCGCCCCAAGCTTGAAGGCTTCGCCTTCGGGCGTCACGACCGTGCTGCCCGTGTAGGCCCGTGCGATCCGCTCGCGTTCCGAGTCCGAGCGCCCCGGCAGTCCGCGCAAGGTGACCGCAGCTTGATTCGCATCGTCGTTTATCCGACGCCGCAACTCCTTTTCGATGATCCACGACCAAGTCTGCAACAGCGCGCTCGGGTTCTGCACTTGCATCTCGCCCACGAGTTGGCCGCCTTTTTGCCCATCCGCGGAGGCCGCGAGCGGTGTGCCGTCCAAGTCGGCGTCGATCAGCTTGTTCATCAAGCTCTCTTGCAGCGTGAGGTACAGGCGCTGCTTGGTGAGCGCATAGAACACTTCGACCTGGTCGAACGATACCCGATGGACCGTCACCCCGTGATGTGTCCCAGAGTCCTCCCAGCGCAGGAGCTCCGCGGCAGAGCTCTCTACCGACTTGCGAATGGCAGCGATTGCCAGCGCCGCGATGCCCGCTTTTTTGACTTCGATCACAGCGTAAGCTGGGATCTCCGAGATGTGCTCCTCGATGCCGTCGTGCGACGAACGCGGTTTCGGCTCAGGTGCCTCACCGAACGAAAGCATCAGTTCCGAAATCTCGGGTTCATCTGCTAGGCCGATCGCCCCCCACGTCCCGAGCCAATCGAGCGAAAAGCGACGTCCGAGCACCGAGCGACCAGCCCCGGACAACTCCTGACGCAAACGCGCGTCTTTGCCGATGCCCATCGCGAACTGCACGCCCTTGATCGGAATCTCGGCGTGAATCTGTTGGGTACCCGCCATCTCCCAGACCTCGCGGTAGTCGCGATTCTCGACAATCGGCAACACGCGCACGTTGGCTTCCAGCACACGCTTTCCGTCTTTTTGGACGACCTGGAAACGGCCCGCAACCGGGTCTACGTGCTCCGACCAAGACCATTCGTAGGACTGCGCAAACGACTGGTACGCGTCGCGCTCGGCAGGCGTGACCTTTTGAGGCGTGGGCAAATCGATCAGCGGCGTCAGAAACTCGGGGCTGCCCCAACTCGAATGCGGCGCTTGGCCCAATTCGAACTGGATCTTCTCACCCGACGAATGTGCGAAAGGCTTGTTCTTGAGCCAAGAACTGCCGAGCAGCTCTTTGACGTCCTTGGGTTCACGCCCCTCGAGCCAAGCGAACAGCAACGCTGAGTAACCCGGCACCGACAACTCGGCCAAAGCCAATTGCCGACGCGCGTCGAGCACGCGCTGACGCGGGGAAACGGTCTGGGTCACGAAACGATCGCCCGCATAGGTGAGCACATCCGAAGGCGTGTCGGCGTCGCGCTTCAACATGTACTTGAAGTCCAACTCGGCGCTGAGCGCTGGCTGTTTACCGAGCGCCACGGCCACGATGCGTTCGAGCGCAGCTTTGCTGTTCGAAACGACCGTTACTCCACCGCCGCCACTGGAAGCCGGCAGCTGGACCAGATATTGACGCAGCTTACCGTCGCTCGTAGTGCGAAGAATCGCGTCGAGGCCTTCGACCTTGAAGCTGGCTTCGTTCACCCCGCTCGGGTAGTCGATGCGCAACTTGGCATTGAGCGCATTGAGCAGCGCCTGCGGATCGAAGGGACGAATCATCACCGAGACGTCCGAGCCTTGGCGGACGAACGGGTCGCTGCCCACGATCGCGATGCCCTGAACGAGCTTGGGACCCAAGATGCGCGTCAGTTCACTCTCGGACAAACCGAGCTGCGCGCGATAGCGCTCGACCAAATCGTAACGGTGGCCACTGCTCTCCGACAGCCGCACGCCGGAGGTCACCCACAGATCCAACTCTTGCAGTAGCGCTGACAACGCGTCGAACGTCTTGGCGCGCAGAAAGTAGAAGTCGGCTGGCGTGGCATCCGCGAGCGGTTCCGGCGCAGCGTTGACCGCGGGCAGTCCCGCCAGCATCTGCGCCCAAGGATGGGAGTCTACGTGCGGAGTCTGCAACGTACTGAGCTCGATGGTGGCATCCTTGGCGGTGCTGCTTGCCGCCAAGTGGTCGCGCGAGCGCAACGCGGCCTCGACCGAATCGTAGCCACTCGCGAGCCGCATCAAGGACGACCACTCAGCGGACAGTGTGCTGGTGTCGGTGGGCGCCGTTCCAGCATCCAAGAACGCCGACAAAGGGTTTCGCCCCAAGTGAGTGCTCAAGTCCTGTAGGTACTTGAGGCCGACCTTGGGATCGGAGTGCAGGGTGCCCAGGTTGGCGACTTCGACTCGGTACTGATGGGCACCACTGTCGCTGAAATGATGCGCCGTGAGCACGGTCGCAGACAGTCGCGTCAACGCTGCCGTACCTTTTTCGATGCTGCGTCGGAGCCAAATGCGATGCGCCCCACCGTTTCCACCGCTCCAATCGGAGAGCTCGAAACTGTAAGGCACGCGTCCTTGAACCGCGTCGGTCTGAAAGGCGACCAACGACGAATCGCCTTGGTCCATCGCCTCCATCGGCGTTTCTACCAAGAACGTCTCGGTATCGGCGCTCTTGAAGTAACCTTTGACACTCCCCGTCACGGGCTGCTCGACCAACTCGGGACTCAACGAACCCGTTGCGAGCTTGGGCAAGACACGCTCCTTTTCGGGTTCTGCGGGGGCGACCTCGGGGGCAGCGGCTGCAACGGTTGCCTTGGGCGCCGGCTCGGCCACCTTGGGCGCCGGCGCCGTTGCTCCACAACCCGCCAACGCCAATAGCAGGCACGAACCCGTTAGCCAGCGCAAACGCTCGTACGGTGACCCGATTATCCCTCTCGACCTCAACTCCGAAGCTATGCCCATGGACCGCCTGATAGCGGAATTTCCGGCGCTCGGGAAGCAAGGGTTGGCAATCACTGGCCTTTGCGCTTGGCCGCGGAACTTCGAGCCCTTAGCTTTGTCGGACCCACCATGATCGCCCTGCGCTCTCCTTATTTTGAACTCGCCTTGTCGAGCCTGTGCCTGTCGATCGCCTGCGCGGCGAACCCGAAAGCTCGACAAAACGAGCCAGAGCCGGCCATCCCTTCGCGCAGTTTGGCGCTTCCCAGCGAGGCGTCGAGCGAGAGCCAGTTCAGAGTGATCAGCGCAGCACCGAGCGGTGTGCTCGGCTCGACCGACGCGCAAATCCAAGTCGTCTTCAGCCAACCGATTCGCGATTTGTCGTTGGCCGAGAACGAACCCGCGCCGCCCATCACGATCGACCCGCCGCTGGTCGGCAAGTGGGAGTGGGTCGGCACCAGTGCGGTAACCTTCAACCCACAGAGCGAGGCCGTCAAAGCCGCTACTCGCTACCGCGTCTCGGTTGGCGCCGAAACCAAGTCGCTGAGCGGAGAAACGTTGGGCGAAGCCTTTCAGCTCGAGTTCGAAACGCCAAGGCCAACTCTGCAAGATCTGCAAGTGGAGATCCCTGGCAAGAAGAAGCCCCGTCAGGACGATGAAGACACGCCCCCCGAAGAGCAAGATCCGTACGATTTACTCGGGGATGGCGCCATTGCGCGCAACGCGCGCTTCGCGCTCTATTTCAGTTTGCCGGTGACCCCCCGCGCACTTGCCTCAGTGCTGTATGTTACCAGTCGGAAGAACCTCGACGAGCCAGGCGCAGATCCGAGCCGAATCGTGGACGCGCCGGCTAGCCCCGTCGAGGTGACGATCACGCGCGACGAAAAAGAACCGTCCGAGCTCACGGTCACGCCGAAACATCCCCTGGATTCGGATCAACGCATCGAGATCACGCTCGACCCTGGCCTGACGAGTAGCGAAGGCCCCTTGCCGAGTGTCGACGCCGAGCAGCGCACGTTCCACACGCTGGGACCGTTGCACCTCGAGGTAGACTGCAGTCGCGTGGACCAGGAGTGTCAATACGCACCGAACTTGAGCTTCAACAACGCGGTGCGACCCCGCGATTTGCTGCGCGCGATCAGCGTGAACTCGCTGCCCGGCCTTCACCTCAGTGCCGACATGGGCACGGACTATCCCAGCACCAACTTCACCCTGTTCGGCAAGTATCAACGCGAAACGCGCTATCGTTTGCGGGTCTCGGCGGACTTGAAAGACGTCTATGGGCAGCGCTTGGGTCAGCCGGTGGAGTTCGCGTTCACGATGGGTCCGGGCCAGTCGTTGCTCGAGATCGGAGCGCAAAATGGCTTCATCGAGCCCGCCTTGGGCGACAAGGTCGTCTTCGCGAGCACCAACTTGCCGAGCTACGAAGCGTATTGGCAAGCGCTCACACCAGAGAGGCTACAACGCTATTTGCTCAAGGGAGCCGACGCGCTATCGCAGAGCGAGTTCAAGCACGAGCTCGTCAAATCAGCGCCGGGGGTAAACGTCCAACACGACTTCCTGTTCGGCTTCGAGCGCGGACTCGGGCAGGCCGGCGGCGCGCTCGCCATCAGTGCCGAAGCCGAAGCTGCGGGCGCAAAGTTCAGGGACTCGTTGCGCGTCGTTCACCCGACGAACCTCGGCGTCACCGCGTTGTACTCGAGCACAGGGGGGCTTGCCTGGGTCACGCACTTGAACGATGGCACGCCCGTCTCCGGCGTCGAAATGCGTACGCTCGGCTTGGGGGAGCAATCCAACCAACAACTCGTGACGGACGCGCAGGGACTCGTGCACTTGCCGGGCCCTGGCGACGCCGACTTCTCGGACGCGGCTGCGCTGGTCGTCGCACGAGTGCCCGGCGACTGGTCGTACGCGCGGGTGCGCGCGGCGCCGCAGTACCACCTGCAGACGTTGCTCTCTGTTCACCCTGAGCGCGACCTGTATCGCCCGGGAGAAGACATTTGGGTCAAAGGTTGGGTGCGACGAGAAACTGCTTCGGCAACCGAGCCAGTGCCGGGCAGCGACGTGACGCTGGAGCTGCTACAGGGCGAAAAGCTGCTGCGCGAGGTTCACACCAAGAGCAACGCCTTCGGTGGCTTCGACGGCAAGTTGACGATACCGGCCGAGGCGAGACTGCAGACCCACTACGTTCGAGCCCGGATTGGCGACGACACAGCCGTAGCTGACGTGCGCGTCGGAGAGTACCGTCCGACGGAGTTTGCGACCAACGTCAGGGTGGAGACGCGCGAGATCGAACGCGGCCAGAAGCTGCGCGCTCGCGTCACGGGCCGCTACTTGTTCGGCGGCGCGATGCGCTCGGCGCAGTTCACTTATTCCGCACAGCCTTCCACGACCAGCTTCACGCCACCGGGTCTGGAGGGCTTTTCGACCGACGCTTGGCAAGACCGCGAGGCCTTGGTCAAACCCCTGCATTTGCGACCGCTAGATGGCTCGGGTTACGCCGACACGCTTCTGGATGAACAGGGCCTCAAGGACGTCGAAGCCGAAACGTCGTTCGACATGCTCGGCCCGCTGCAAGTCGCGCTCAATGCGACGGTTTACGACCTGACTCGCCAAGCCGTCACGGGCAGCGACTCGGTCCTCGTTCACCCAGGGACCGCCTACGTCGGCGTGCGCCTGACCAAGAGCGAACTCGAGCCAGGCGCCGACTTTTCGCCCGAAGTATTGGTCGCAAAACGCGACGGCACGCACTTACCCGGCGTGCGCGTGAAGCTCGAATTGTATCGCTACACGCAGTACCGCTGGAGCCAAACGCCGGACGCCAAGCGGGTGGGTGAATGCTCCCTCACCAGTGCAGAGAAGCCCGTGAGCTGCAAGTTGCGGGTGACCAAGGGAGGCGACTATTTCGTCTTGGCTCGGGCCACCGACGAGCATAAAAATCCGCTGTTCGCCTCGAGCGACTTGTACGTCTCGGGTTACGTGTTTGCGCCGGCCACCGCTCAGCCATCGATCGCGCTCGACAAGCCGCGCTACAGGCACGGCGACACGGTCCACGCCACCGTCTCCACGCCGATCCCCAACAGCTATGTGCTCTTGAGCCTGGAGCAAGACGGCGTCCTGTGGGCAGAGAGTAAACGCGCAGAAGGCAGGAGCGCTCATTTCGACGTCCCGGTGCCGAAGCTCTTGGCCCGCAACGCCGAGCTGGTGGCGCGTGTGCCGCGCCCCGCGAACGATCCCCATCGCGATCCGGCAGAGCCGCTAGCCAGGCCTTGGAATCACCTGCCAGAGGTGCTCAGCGACCGAACCCAACTCGAGCTGGATGTCACAGCGCAACACTTACACATCAGTGTGACGCCGGAAGTAGCAGCGGTCACTCCGGGCGGCTCGGTCAAGGTGCGGTTCGCAGTGAAGGACGCGCTCGATCACCCGCACGCGGCCGAGCTCTCGGTCAGCGTGGTCGATGAAGGCGTGTTGTCTTTGACCGGGTTCGAAGCGCGCGATCCCTTCGATCCGTTCATGCGCGGCCGTGAAAACGTCGTGAGCGTCACCGATACACGCGACGACATGGGCTGGCTCTACGAACCCCAACTCGAAGATCAAGCGATCTTGGGCGGCGTCGGAATGGGCTTCGGTTCTGGTTCTGGGCGGCTCAGCGGTTCACATCGCAGTGCCGCGCCGAAGCTACGCATGGGCTTTGTGAGCGTCAGCGAACCCGATACCCGCGTGGACTTTCGCACGACTCCTTACTTCAATCCCAGCCTCGTCACCGACGCGCAAGGCAACGCCGAGATCACGGTCAAGCTCTCACAACTGTTGACCTCTTTCCGGATCAGCGCCATCGCGGTATCTCGCGACGACTACTTTGGGGTTGGAGCAGGTAGGGTCGAGACGCGGCAGCCGCTGATGGCGCGTCCCACTCTGCCGCGCTTTTTGCGGGTCGGCGATCGGTTCGACGCGGGAGTCGTGGTATCGAGCGCCGACACGGTCGCCCACGATACGACAGTCAGCCTCAATGCCAGCGGCATCACGTTGAACAGCGAGAAGCAGCAGCAATTGCGAGTCGGACCCGGCGAATCCGTCGAGGCGCGCTTTCATTTCGGTGCGACCGACGCCGGCACCGCGCGCTTCGAGTTCGGTGCGATCGATCGCAACGTCGGTGACCGCGTTCGCATCGAGCTACCAGTGACGATGCCGGTAGTGCCACAAGCCGTCGCGCTCTACGGCAAGACCGATTCCGTCGCTGCCGAGGCGATCGGCGATCTGAGCTCAGCGAACCGCACTTATGGCGAATTGCGAGTCACCACCGCTGCGACGGCGCTGGTGGGTCTCGAAGAGGGCTTCAGCCAACTCATCGATTACCCTTACGGCTGTACGGAGCAGCTCTCGAGTCGGCTGTTGCCCTTGCTGCCCTTGCAGAGCTTGGCGAAAGACTTCGGCGTGCCTCTGCCGAGTGACGTGAATGCAACGATTCGCGCGAGCCTGGACCAGATCTCGCGGCGCCAGAACTACGGCGGCGGATTCGGGTTGTGGGACAACGACCCCGAGAGCCACCCTTGGGTCACCGCCTACGCTTATTACGTCCTCGACGAAGCGCGCGTGCGGGGCTGGGCCGTCGACGACAACGTATTGTCGAACGCACGCCAATACCTCACGAACTACGTCGAGGCTACGCCCGACGAATGGTATCGCCCGTCCCTCGCGTTCATCGCGTTCGTGCTCAGCAAACACTACGGCGTGAGCAACGAATTGCTCGACCGCCTGATGAACGACGACCGCAACGACGCGCTGTTCGTCAAAGCACTCATTCTCGAGACACTGACCTCCGCCAAACTCGGCGGCGGCGCCGCCAACGAGTCGAATGCCTGGCGCGATCGGCTAGCGAAGAAGCGCGCCGTGCTGCAAGCCGCGCTCGAAGCCGGCATCCGGCTCAATGGCAACCGGGCCTCGATCGTGGGGGGCGACTACAGCCTTTACAAGTACGTGTTCGATTCGGAGACGCGGACTCAAGCCATGGTGCTCTCGGCGCTCTTGGCCGCTAACCCCAAACATCCATTGGCGGAATCGTTGGCGCGCGGACTGCTCGACCAACGCAAGGGCGGACAGTGGCGTTCGACGCAGGAAACGGCCTTCGCCTTACTGGCATTGGACCGCTACCGCCACGACCAAGAGGCGGTGACGCCCAACTTCAGCGCCAAGGTGACGCTGGGCAGCCAAGTGCTCGGCGAAACGCGTCACCAAGGGCGCAGTCTGCAGCAGGGCTTGCTGACGCTGCCGATGGCCAAGTTACCCGCCGCAGGCTCGCTCTTGGCGTTCCGCAAACAGGGCGAGGGCACGCTCTTTTACCAGGCGCTCTTGCGCTACGCACCGAACCAGTTGCCGAGCCAAGCGCTCGACCACGGCTTCTCAGTAACCCAGAACCTCTACCCCATCGCGCGCGGTGAGGTGCCTGCGGCGATGGCGGAAGGTTACGCGCCCGGACAGACGACCTTCAGCGCCGGCAGCACTGTGCTGGCTCAGCTCACGGTCACGACCCCGATCGAGCGCGACTTCGTCGTGATCGAATCACCATTGCCAGCGGGCCTGGAAGCGATCGACACGTCGTTCGAGATCAACCGCGCGGAAGGGCTACAAGACCGAGCAGCGCCGGTTTGGGGTCAAGGCTGGAGCCGGCGAGAGTTGCACGACGACCGCGTGTTGTTCTTCATGAATCGCATGCCTGCCGGCATCTACCGCTTCAGTTACGTAGCGCGCGCGACTACGTTCGGCTCCTTCATCGAACCGCCGGCGAGAGCCGAAGAAATGTACAGCCCCGAACACTTCGGTCGCACGCCAACTCAAACCGTCACCATTCAGTGACGTCTCGACCGTACCGTCCGATCCCACCATGCCCGCGCTCCTATTCGACCTCGATGGCACGCTCGCCGACACCGATCCGTTACACCAACGCGCCTGGGCCCACGCCCTAGTGCCCTTCGGCATCGTCTCCGATTTGGAGTTCTACACGAAGCAGATCGCGGGTCGCCGAAACAGCGAAATCACAGCGAGCATTCTGCCGCAATTGACGGACGCCGAAGGCGCGGCTTTGGCAGACGCCAAAGAAGCCCACTTTCGAGAGCTCGCGGGCACCGATCTGCAGCCACTCACTGGCTTGGATAAACTACTCGACTACGCCAAACAGAACCAACTGCGCACCGCCTTAGTCTCGAATGCTCCCCGCGCAAACGCCGATCTCGTGATGAGCACCCTGGCCCTGAACTTCGAACTCTGCGTGCTAGCCGAAGATCTTCCCCGAGGAAAACCCGATCCTCTGCCCTACACGACGGCCCTCGAAAAGCTCGGCCTGAACCCCACTCAGGCCCTAGCCTTCGAAGACTCCCCCTCTGGAGTGCGCTCCGCAGTCGCCGCCGGTATCCGCACGATAGGCCTGTTGACAGGCCACGCCCCCGAGTCCCTAACTCGAGCGGGAACCATTCTGAACGTCGAAAACTTCGCCGCGCTAGCGCTCTGGTCCCTGCTCGAAAGAGAGTTGACCTGATCCGCCCGAGATCGATGGCCACACGATGAGGCTGCATCAAAACTGGCCGCGTGAACAACCGTCTCGGCTGGGCGCTCGCGTGGGTCTGGATTTTGGGCGAGACCAAACCCAAGCACGGAACTCCCCCGCCCAGGCAGGCTGAACGGCGTGCGTCGAGGTCGAGCAAGGTTGGTCACGAGCGCACGGAGCCGGCTGCTGCCGATGAGTACGATCGGGGCCAAGATCGCGAAGCATCGGCGGACGCCGCCAGCCTCCCCCGGCTACCTTATCGAATGCGCACCTTCGGTTTGCTCGTGCAGTTCGCCGTTGCGCAAATACATCCCGCGCACGCCCAAGCGTTCGATCAGCAGATCGCGGTTCGTGCCCACGACCATCGTGACCTTCGGATCGTCGCGGTACTGACACAGGATCTCGTGGACCAGCGCAGCCGTCGCGGGATCGAGACCGACGTCTGGATCGTCGAAGAAGAAGAAATTGGGTTCGATCGCGATCGCTCTCGCGAACGCCAAGCGCTTACGTACGCCGAACGACAAGTGCGCGGGCAAGGTGTAGAACTGCGCTTCGGGAATGCGCACGCGGATCAACGCCAAGCGCGCCCGCTCTTCGACGTCGGATTGCGAGAGCCCCAAGGTGTCCGAGTGGTAATTGAGCGCCAGCGCGACGTTGGCCAAGGCGTTCATGTTCGACAGCAATCCGCCTTCTTGAAAGACGACGCCGCAACGCACTCCACGTCGAAATAGCTCACCCGGGTGCAGACCATCCGCGACCGAACCTCCGAGCCTGAGCGAACCCTTTTTTATCGGCAACAGGCCGGCACACAAGTGCAGCAACGTCGATTTGCCGGACGCGTTGGCGCCAGCCACTACGACGCTCTCGCCTTGCTTTAGATTCAAGGTCGCGCCGCGCAGCACGACCTGATCCCCGTAGCTGAACCAAGCGTTGTAGAGCGCGAGACCGGACACAGCCGGAGTGTCGCACAGCTTGGACTGATCTCAACGACCAACGTCAGTGAATTGGAGGGCCTGCGATCCAGTAGAACGCGAGTGTGACCGCGGTATTGAGAACCACGCACGCGAGCATGCCGAAGACCACGGCTTGGCTCGCCCTCTGGGGAACCTCGGTCGGCGAGGCACCCACCTCCAAACCGAAGTGGCAACACAACCAGCCCACGATCACGCCGAGCCCGGTGCCTTTGAGCACGAACAAGGGCAAATCGAGCGGGACCAACGCTTCTGTAAATCCAGCGCGCATCGCCGGGAACGAAGGGCCACCGATCAGCGCGTTGGCTAGATATCCACCGATGATTGCTAGCGCCCCGAAGTAAACAGTAAGGACTAGCACACTGACGACGGTGCCAATCAGCCGCGGCAGGACGATGAAGCGATACGGATTGATGCCCAAAGACACCAGTGCGAGCACTTCGTCGTTGACCTTCATGTTGCCGAGCTCGGTGGCCATCGCCGTGCCCGAACGGCCCGCGACGACCAAGGCCGTGGTCAAAGGCGCAACCTCACGCAGCACGACCGCGACCAGCACCTTACCCAGCACTTCCCCCGGTAACGGTGAGACCAATTGCGCCTGAATGATGATCGTGGCGCCAACCAGCAACGCCATCACGCTAACCAAGGGTAGCGCCTCGAAGCCGGTGAAGAAGATTTGCCGAACCGTTACGCGGCGCGATACGGCCGCTGCAGAAGCGCCCGGCTCGAAGCCAGCCGCCGCAGCGCGTGCCAGCGTCGCGAAAAGGCGCTTGAAGAACCACCAGTTCGAGACGGTTTCGGCGCCTATGCGAGTGACCCAGCTTGGGCGCTCACTGATAGGACGTTGCGGAAAGAGCGTGAAGCGCGGCTGCACTGCTTTGACTGCTTACACCGATAGCTGACGATTGCCAGCACGCGATACAAAGCGATACCCGGCGCACGCACGCTCACATGTGCGCACCCTCGAAAGACCTACATCGAGACCTCTGCTTGAATGAGCAAGTGACGCTTGTGGCATTCGATCCCACTGCGACGACCATGTAATGATCGGTGCACACGCGCGCGGCGGAGGGAGTGCTGTAGAGCAACACCTGTTGGCCAGTACAGGAACGAAACGACGACACCGATTGACTCCAAGTTGCATCACAATTTGCCCGCTGGGGAAGATCCGAGCGATGTGTTTGATCGATGAAAGAAGGGAGAAAGCTGCACAGTCGTTACCTACGAACCGTTACGATGCATTGGCATGCAGCCCGCGTGGTAAACGGGCTTGAACAATCGTGCGAAGAGTGTCACAAGGACGGCGAGGGCGTGGGTACAAGATCGGGGGATAGTCGTATCGTGGACAGCAACATGGGGACACGAGTCCGTTTCATTGAAGAAGCGGGAAATCTGACGGTGCTCGAGATCGAGAGCCCGCCACACCATCCGCTCAGCTACGAGCTACCGCGTACCCTCGGTGAGTTGGGCCTCGTGATCGTTGGTCGGGAGACGCGGATGCGCGCCCACAGAAGCTTACAGCGCGTCGAAGTAACGGAACTCGACGGCAGCGCGGTCAGCCAAGAGCGACGTCTTCACGTTCAATCGGCCTTGGTGCGATCAGCAGGCGAAACTCCCATCCCCCTCGATCCGCCGCCCGACATGAGTGACCTCGCCGAACAGCTGTTACCGTTTCTGCGCTGAGGCTGCCCTGCAGAGCCCGTGCCGCGCCGACACATCGACAAGGTTGGGCTCAACTCGGACGCAGGCCGAACCAAGCGCCGATGCAAGCCAGGCCCAGCGCGACGGGAGCAACAGCGAGCGCGAACACGACAGCCACCGGAGCCGTCAGCGACAACAAGGTGACGACCGCGATGATCGCGAGCAACGCGCCAACGGCTGACTCGAGCACGCTGGCTGTGCTACTGGCGCGCGCAATCAAATAGCCGGCAAAAGGGAAGCCGCTCAAGATCGCCAGCGCCAAGAACATCAGGGGACCATTGGCGCGCACGTCGTCTTCGTTGGCCGCCGCGAAATCGATGCCCAGACGATTGCCCACGACGATTGCCAAGACGAGCAGCGCCAACACCATGCCGGTCGTCACGAACGCGCCCGCGATGATCCAACCGAACGACAGAGGTCGCTCGCGGCGCAGAATCGCGCGGCTCAGATCGCGCAAGCTTGGCGCCTTGATGCGCGGCACGAGCGCAGGAGCCGTGCTGTCGGGTTTGCGCAAATCACTGATTGCCAGCACCGCGACCCCGAACATCGCCAACAACAATGGCACGAGCACTCCCAGTGCGCCGCGCCCGCGCCCGAACACGATGTGCTCGAACACCGCATGCATTACGACGCTGGCAAACCACGTGAGCCCCAACAGGTGAACGCGCGTGCGACTGCCTAGCACCGTGCCCCAAACGCAGGTGAAGAACAATTGACCGAAACTCCCGAGCAGCACGCGCGCCAACGGTAAGTCGAAACTCGGGTGCAAGAGTTGGGCAACCACCTTGCTGACGGCAAAGCCTGCTGCGACCGCAAGTGCCGCGAACAAGCCGTCGAGTGCTTGGCGGATGCGAACGCGCTGATTCAAGATCCACAGGATCAAGAGCTTGAACGCATCCTCGAGCGGCGCCGCAAACACCAACGTCGCGAGCAGCGGTGCGACGCCGGCGCCGGTAGTCGACATCAGGTCGAGACCGGAGACGCGGCCAATCGCGCCTTCGACCCAAACCGCGAGATAACCCGCGACCACTCCCAACGCCAGCAGTGTCCAGGTGAGCCAGCGAGTCAGGAGCGTGCGCTCGCGCACCAGGCGCCAAGTGAGCCCGAAGATCCCAAGCGGCACTAGGGCGGCGACCACGATGAGCGCCAACGCGCCGTTGGAAATCACGATGCCTTGCTGCGAGCGATTAGAAGTGGAGACCTAGAACGAGCATGCCGCTGGTGGCGATGCCAATGCCGGAACCCTTGTCGTCATAGAAGCTGCTGCCGGTACCTTTGGTCGCAGCGCGGCTCAGGAACAACGCCTGAGCTTCCAGGCGCGGACCAACCGAGAACACGGGCGTGACGAAGTAGTCCAATCCGACGCCGAGGGCCGCGGTTATGCCACCCATTTGAACACTCGAGGTGTTTACCTTCGTCACTTCGTTACCCCCGCCTCCATGGAAGCCGCCCGCCTGCCCGTAGCCGGCGTTGACGAACACGTATGGCTCCGTCTTACCGTAGGGGATCTTGAGTGCGCCCTCCAAAGCGAGTGACCACAAGTGGTAATCTGCAAGCAGCCCATATCGGAAACGCGCACCGAGCGTGAGGTACAACAGCCGCACGCCAGCACCGCCGCCAACCACGAGCCCAGACGACCGGGGATTGGCGGTACCCTCCACGAGCTTCGAATTGCTGAGCCCGCCGAGCGACGCCCACTGAAAGCCCACTTCGGGGTTCAACCACACGAATTGCAAACGCCGCCCGGAGTCTTCGCGTTCGGATGCCTCGAGCTCCTGCGTGGTTTGGTTTGCCGCGGGCGTGGGAGGCGGTGGCGGCGCGAGCAAGGGCGGACTCGGCTGGATTGCCGGCAAAGGGAATTGCGCCTGCGCATCCCTGGAGCCGACAAAGGTGAACAGGAGACCCGCGGCGATGCCTGCGAATCGAAGCTTGGATCCCATACGAAAGAGCAAGTTCATGGCGTTGGAGTGGCCTCGGCCGGTGCCGCCCTGCACTGACGGGTTGCCGGAGAAGAACCTCAGCATGGCCAAGCATAGCCCGTTGGTTGGCCGGACGTGTATGCCTCACGCGACGGAATCACCAGATTCGTCGGCCGTGACGCACCTCACTTCTCGCACATCGGGGGCTTGCCCCCCCGCCAGAGCTCTGGAAGTATGCAGGCCGCCGAGTCCCAGGGGCTCGAACCGGTCTGCCTCAGCTCGGTTTCTTCGAAGGTCGAATCACAATGTCGCAGAGCTCGTCTTTGACGCTTGGTCTTGGGAAGCTAGGTCTTTGCCTGGTCTGTATCCTGGTGGCTAACACCGGCTGCACCCTGATCGCAGACATCGATCGCACGAAGATCGCCGCGTACACGCCGAATCCGTCAGGCAACGGTGACAGCGGGGTTGATTCGGGTGGTCCGACGACCACCACCGAGCCGACGAGCGCCGCCGAAGACGCAGGAGCGCCTGACTCGGGGGTCACCGAGACGGGAGCCGGCGATTCCGGAGCCGGCGATTCGGCAGTCGCGGATGCGGCAGCCGACGGCGGGGACGCGGGCGACGGGGCCGTGACCGACGATGCCTCGACGGTCTCCGACGCGGGCGCCTCACCGAGCGCTCCGGACGCGAGTCCGTCGACCGATGCTGCAGCGGACGCCGGCTGAGGGTGCATCCCAGCTCGAGCGCCCGGCGCCCGGGCTCACCTACTTGCGAACGAAGCGAATGGCGCGCCTCGACACGTCAGTGAGCGGCCAGCGATAGGCGAGATCCAGATCGATGTCCCAGCCGGGCAGGGTCGGCGCATCGGCTTGAGCGAGCAAGACCCAAACCGCGCGCCGACAGATGCGCGCGCCCTCGGCGAGCCAAAGCTCGGGGGCAAACGTTGCGCGCGAGACGCCAACCGCGAATGCCAGCTCTTGCACCTCTTCGGAGCGCGCGCGCTGGATGCGCACACCAAGCTCGAGCGTGGCCGAGGCCGTGCGCAGAAACGACACGCGCTTCGACTTCGGTTCCACGAGGCAAAGCGCGAGCTCTGGCCGCATGATCGCGAGCGGTAACCCGGGTGCACCAGCGCCGCTGCCCACGTCGACCCAGTCTTCGTCGTCGGTCGCCGCCAAAGCGAGCACGCTGGCATCAGCAACGAACAGATCGACCAATTCGCGCAGATCGCGCGCGGCCGTCAAATCCAGCCGCGCATTCCACTGCACGATCAACTCCAAGTAGCGGGCCAGCTTCGGCACTGCGGCATCGAAGCCGTGCTCTTTGCCAAGCGCCGCGAGCTCACCGCAACTTTGGCTCGTGCCGCGAATGCATTCCTTCACGAGTGCAGCAAAGCCATCGGGCGGGGGTTGCAAAGCCATGCGCGACCCTAGCTCATGCGTGGTACAAGCCCAAGCAATGCCTGCGCCCTCGATTTCGTTGGAACCGCTCTTGCAGTTGGCTGCGCGCGCAGTGCCGGGAGCACGCGTGTCGACCGAGGCCATGCCGGGTGGCGCTTCGTTGCGGCGCTTTTTCAGACTGCATTTCGACACGGGGCGCACGGCCGTGGGGATGTTCTTCCCTGAAGCCGCGCAATCGGAAGAGGTCAGTCAGCAGCCGAAGCAAGAGAGTCGCTGGCCGTTCATCGAGGTGCTCGAGCTGTTGAGGGGCAACCAGATCCGCGTGCCGGAGTTGTTGGCGAAAGACACCGAACGCGGTTGGCTGCTGGTCGAAGACTTGGGCGATCGCACCCTGGCGCAAGCACTGCTCGAAACGCCAGACCGTAAGCAAGCCCTCTACCAACTAGCGGTGCGCGACATGGCGCGCGCCCACGCGCAGCTGCAAACCTTGGCCAGCGACTGCATCGTGGCTCAGCGCTGCTTCGACGTCGAACTGCTCGAATGGGAGATGAATCATTTCTTGGAGTATGCGCTGCTGGCGCGTGGGATCAGCTTGAGCCCCGCGCAGCATACCCATTTCGGCGCTTGCACGCGCCAGTTGGCGGAGCAGATCCGCGGCTTCGACTATGGGTTTACCCATCGCGACTACCAAAGCCGTAACTTGATGGTGCTAGGTACTGGGGCGGACGCTCTGGCCTGGGTCGATTTCCAAGACGCGATGCTGGGGCCGCGCGTCTACGATCTGGTCGCACTGTTGAACGACAGCTACCAAACCTTCGACGACGCATTCGTGGCGGCGCGCCTCGACGAGTACGCGGGACACCGGGGGCTCGAAGCTGAGCGCGAGCGACTGCACGAAGAGTTCCAGCTCGTGACGGTGCAACGCAAACTCAAAGACGCGGGTCGCTTCGTGTACATCGATCGCGTCAAGCACGACTCGTCGTATTTGAAGTTCGTAGAGCCTTCGATCGCAAAAATCAGGCACGCGATGACGAAGCTGCCCGGGGTGAGACACGTGCAAGAGCTGCGCACGTTGCTCGACGAGGTGCTGCCTTGAGTCAGGCCGCGTACACGCTGCCCAACGGTGAGACGATCCATCACCGACGCAAGTACGAAACGGAGTTCTTGTATCGTGAAATCTTCGTCAACCGCGTTTACCTGAAACACGGAATCGAGTTGAGTCCGGGCGCTCGCGTGATCGACGTCGGCGCAAACATCGGACTGTTTTCGTTGTTCGTCAAATGCGAGCAACCCGACGCCGTCGTGTACGGCTTCGAGCCCGCTCCAGAGCTCTGCGAGATAGCCAAGCTCAACACGCAGCGTTTCGGCGCGAGCGTACAGCTGTTCGCGCTCGGTTTGAGTGACTCGAACGCCGTCCGCGAGTTCACTTACTACCCGGACTACTCGATCATGAGCGGGTTCCATGCGGTCTCCGAGCGCGACCGAGGCGTCTTGGAGCAAGGCATCCGAACGCAACTTCGGGCCCTATCCAAGTCTGCGCAAAGCGTCAATCAGAAGCTGGTCGACGCGCTGATCGCCAAGAAATTAGAAGGCAGCACGCGCTACGACTGCCCGATGACGACGCTCTCGAGCTTCATCGCCGAAACCAAGCTTTCACGCGTGGACCTGTTGAAGATCGACGCGGAGCGCTGTGAGCTCGAGATCCTGCGCGGAGTAGCAGAAACGGATTGGCCGAAGCTTCAACAGATCGTCGTCGAAGCGCACGACCCAGCAACACGCGACGCGCTCGCGTCATTGCTGGTCGCACGGGGCTATCGCATCGTCGTCGAACAGGAAAGCCAGTTCACTGACTCCCAGATCTTCAATCTCTACGCGTTCAGCCCACGGTCGAGCCAGGATCCCAGCTCCCAGAGCCCCGTTGACCGCGATCGGAGCGAGCCGTGAGTGGGCTCGAGTTCCGTGCTTCCACGCCGCACGACGAAGCGGCAATCCGCGTGCTCTGCCAGCAAACGCTGCAAGTGAGTCCTTCGAGTCCGATGTTCGATTCGGCGCTGATGCACTGGAAATACTGGATGCAGTGGCCCGGCTGGTCGGGGGCGCGCAGCTTTCTTGCGCTGCGTGACGGGGCCGTGCTCGCCCACATCGCCGCCTTGCCCATCAGGATCGGAATTGAGGGCGAGCAGCTCACCTTGTTGCATCCGCTCGATTGGGCCGCGTTGCCAGGCAATCCCGGAGTTGGCACCTGGCTCCTGGAACGACTTTCGCAGCTGGCCGCGGGCGTGCTGGTCGTCGGCGGAAGCGCGCTCACCCAACGCATTCTGGGGCCCCTCGGCTTTCGCGTGTTGCCGAGCGTGACGCGATTTGCAGCGTATCGCGCACCGGCTTCGAACGGCCTGCGCAGCGTCCTAACCAGAGCACACACCGTTCACCCGTCGAACACACTGCGAACGGCAACGTTGCCGTTCGGTGCGGCGCTGGTGCCCGCTCGCAGCGACGCGCTTTTGGCCCACTGGCAGCAATGCCCGGTGATTGGGGTAGAGGCCAGACAGGTGCTCGACCGAGCGCGCTCGATTGGAACGCTGCTGACGGCGCGTGCGCCAGGCCAACTTCGGATTTTGGACGTGACGACCGCCGAGTCCGGGGATTTGACGACACTGTTCGTTGCTGCGCGCGGCCTGCTCACAGAAACGGATGCTCTCGAAGTCGCTGCGCTCGCCAGCACGCAGCTGGAACGCGACGCGCTCATCGCCGCTGGGTATTCGCCTTGCGGCGCGCTGCCGATGTTCTTTCGGTCGCGACACCCCGCGCTGAAAGACGCTTCAGAGTTGCGCTTCCAACTGCTGGACGGAGACGCTGGCTTCTTGCACCACGGCCAGCCCGAGCGTTGGTTGTAACGCCAAGACGCCAAGCCGCACTGGGGAGTAAGACCATGCTGCCAAACCTCGATCTGCATCACGTGGGCATCGGCACGACCGATCTCGAAGCGGCCATAGCAACCTATGCTGAGTTGGGGATCGCACTGCACATGCGCATCGATGATCCAAATCTCGGGGTCAGGCTCGCATTCCTCGGCACAGCTCGACCTTGGATTGAGCTGGTGGCGCCACTCGACGACGCAGGCGGACCACTCAAGGCCCTGTTATCCCGGGGCCATGTACCGGGCCCCTATCACACCTGTTACGCGGTGGATGATCTGCTCGTTGCCTCGGCAAAACTGGTCGCTCAGGGCTTCGTGGCCCTGGGCAAACCAAAGCCTGCGCTCGCGTTCGGCAATGCGCCAATCCTATTTCACTCGCACCGCCTGCTCGGATTGGTCGAGCTCGCGGAGCGCCCCCCATTCTAAGAAGCGGCTTCACGCCAGAATGTAATCATCCTCACTTCATACAAAAGCTCCAGATCGGGCGCCCTCGCTTGATCCGGACCGAGGGGCGCGGGCATCATTCAGTGACGATGCGTTACTCTCGCCAGTCAATCGGGTGTGTTGTTGTCGCCGTCTCGAGTTGGGCCAGCGTGGGCTGCAGCTCGGGCAGCGACGACAGCGACAAGAACACTCAGACCACGACCACGAGTTCGGTGGCAGGCACTCAGCCGGGTAGTGCGGCCAGCGAAATCCCAAGCGAAAGCAGTTCGTTGGTACCTCAACCGACGAAGCCAGGGCCCGCTATCGTCGGCCCGGCTGAACCCCCGAGCAATCCCCCAGGGCCCAAGAGCAGCTCAGGGTCTGGCGTTTCGACGCTGCCTGCTCCCACTCCGATTGGCGCCGGTGGCTCGGGCGGTGGTGCACCCACCGACGGCCCGTCGCCCACCCCGGAGCCGAGCAGTCCATCACCGACGGCCACGATTTCTGGCCCGGGCCCTGGCCCCACCTCCCCCAATGTTCCGGAGGGCACTGGCGGGATGCTGGGTGACGGCGGTTCGAGCGGGACGGGAGGTTCAGGCACAGGCGGCTCGAGCGCAGATGCAGGTGTCGTCGCAGACGACTGTCCCGCGGCCGAACCGTTAACTGGTGGCATGCAGTATTGCATGAACAGTCGCGGCGACAGCAATGGCGGTTACTCTTATGAACTCTGGTCGAGCGGTGTCGGCACGGGCTGCATGACCGTATATGGGCAAGGAGCTGCCTTCGGCGCCACGTGGACCGATGTGGACGATTTCTTGGCGCGCATCGGGTTGCAGTTCGACCAATCCAAGACCCCCCAACAGATCGGCACGTTGGCTGCCGACTTTGCGGAGACCAAAACGAGCGAAGGGGGCCTCACTTACGTCGGTATCTACGGCTGGACCGTGGACCCGCTGCGCGAATACTACATCTTGGACGATTGGGGCGATTCAAAGCCCTCCGACACCGCCTCCGACGGCACACCGCGCACCAAAGTCGGCACGCTCGAAACCGACGGTGACACGTACGACGTGTGGAAGCACACGCAGACGAACAAGCCAGCGATCACCGGTGACGGCAAGACATTCGACCAGTACTTCAGCGTGAGACGCAACCCGCGGCACTGCGGTCACATCTCGATCTCGACGCACTTCAACGAGTGGATGCGGTTGGGCCTCGACTTGGGCAAGCTCGAAGAAGCCAAGTTGTTGCTCGAAGCCCAAAGCAACAGCGGCACGATCGAATTCTCGACCGCAACCGTCACGCTGAAGTGACGCCCCCAAAGGGGCGCGTCACTTCCAGAACGTGCGCCCGCCAGGCCGCGGCTCGGCGGGCGTGCCCGTAGACGACCGGGAGATGTTCGCCAATTGCTCAATCGCGTCTTTTGCGCGATCGAGGTCCGAGTCCAAGACCGTCTGCAGCTCATTCAAAATCCGCGCGAGCCGTTCGATGAATTGCCCTGGCGCACCGATCGCCCGCAAGTCCTCTAGCAACTCGCCGAGACGCCCGAGCAATAGCTCGAAGCCGCGGACGTCCTGGGTGTTCACCTTTTCAGACAGCTCGCGGGCGAGCTTTTCCACGCGCGCGTAGTACGGTTGGCAGTCGACTTCGGGTTCGGGATCTGGCGCAATTGGGATCGCCATCAGGTTTCGAGAGCGAGCCAAGAGACCAGTCGGATTGGCAGGGCTGGGCGGCGGGGCTGCTGCAGCCGGCGCCGCGAGCGGGCTTGCCAACACGGGAGCGCGCATCGGCGACGCTGTACGGGGTGCGGCGAAGTTGGCGGACCGAACATCACCCCAGCCGTCAGGCACCTCGACGGCTTGCATGATTTGCCGTGGGTTACCACCTGGGTTCGCGACTTCATGATCGATTGCGACGAAGGCGGTGAATCGACTCAAGACACGGTGCGTGAGTGACGTAGAGACGATGCGGTGTTCAATCTCCTGCTTCCCGCGCACGCCGCACGTGAGGTAGTCGTCCTCGAGATCTCGAACGCGGGCGCGCGCCCAGAGTGCGGCGGGAGCGTCGCTGCTCGGCGCCGAAGCGATCGGGATACGGCGTTCGAAGGCGCGCCCCGCCGGGGTGCGACCCCGAATCACGACTTCACCCTCGGCACGCTGCGTCGGCGTGCGCAGCGCGAGTCTGAGCGGTGAACCGGCAAACAGGCTGCCGACGCGCGCCGGAGCCATGCTCGTGCGATCGACATCCATACCCTCGACATCGACTTGCACTGCAGTGACGAGCGGAGTGCCGATGCGGCGATGGATCTTATCCATGACCAAATCGAGGCGATCTTCAGACTCTACGAGCTCACAGCTTCCTCCCCCAGCCGCCGCGAGACGCCGCAGGAACGCTGCGTTCACGGCCTTATCGATGCCCAAGGTAAACACGCGCACGTTGCCCAAGAGCGGCACGAGCCTGGTCAAGATGTCGTCCTCGTTACCGACCTGTCCGTCGGTGACCAAGACCAGTGCGCGTTCGCGTGCCGGGTCACCGCTGGCAAGCAGCTTGGCCGCGAGCAACAGAGGCTCCGCCATCTCCGTGCCTCCATCCGCTTCTAGGCCAGCCAGGAACTCGACGGCGCGAAAGCGCGTGCGGTCCGTCGCGGGTTGCAGACCGCTGGCACCCGGCGGTTCCACGATCCGGTGGTCGAATGCCAAGACTCCGAAACGATCGTTGGCTCCCAAAGTGTCGACCATGCGCGCAACCGCGCGCCGCGCCGCAACCATTTTCCAGTTCCCCATCGATCCCGAGCGATCCAGCAAGAACACGACGTCACGCGCTGGCGGCGCTTCGCGCAGATCCTCGGGCAACAGCATGACCGACAGCGTTCCGCGTTCCGTATTGTTGTCCGGGGTAAACACGGCGGTGGCCTGTAGCTCGGGCCCGCTGACGCGCCAGCGCAAAATGAAGTCGCGATTCAAGCGCTCGCCCGGCTCGAGACGCACGTCATAGTATCCGGCACGCTGCTCGAGCACCACCGCATGTAAGCTCGAACGCGGCGGCTCCAGCGCCAGACCGGCGCCATCGATGTTTACCCGAAGCGACAATCGAACGGGGTTGGGCGAGCCTGGCAACAGCACCGGGGGCGAGATGCGCGAGGCGTCGGGGACGAGATCGGTGTCGTGTCGAACGCCCAGACCTGCAGCACCGAGCCCGGCGCTGTCGCTGGGTAACTCGTGCCCCGGCACGTAGCGCGGAGCCACCAGCAACGGGAACTGAAACGTGGCCTCGCCCTGATCCACCGGGATTGGCAGAACCAAGGTGAGCCGCACTTCAGCCACCTCGCCTGGTCCCAGGTTACCGAGCTGCAACGTGAATACGCCCGCGCGATCCTCCTCGGCCAGCGCCGCACGTTGGCCACTTGCGATCGCGGTTTCGTAGTTGTGCCGCGCTTGGGCGCGTTCTTGGATCTCGCCTTCGATCAAGCGCCCAGCAACGCGCATCTGAAAGCGCGTAACGGCCGCGCGATCCGGCAAAGGAAAGACGTAGGTCGCTTCGATGGCCTCGTGCAACGTGTTCTCGAAGGTTTGCAGGACCTCGAGGCTGGCACCCAACCCAACGACCCGGGCGTCAACACTCAGCGCTCTGAGCGGAAGCCGGCCAGCGGCGCAAGTCAACGCACCGAGACCAGGCTGGTCACCCGCAGCAAATTGCGCCAGCTCTTCGTCATTCAAAGGAATACAAGTTTGAGCAGTGATCGGTGCCATGTTCGTCCTCGGATGGTTGCTATTCGTCGCTCTGATTGGGGGAGCCAGATACGCCGGATGAGTCGGTCGCTTGGGTTGCCTTGAAGTCTGAGCTGCGCGCGGCGAGCAGCTCCAAGAGCGGCTTCGCTGCGCTCTCGAGCCGTGCGGCAAATTCTGGCTCGAGGGGCCCCGCGAGCGGAAAGCTGAGTGTTACGCCGGGGGCGAGTTCCATCCGGCACACGAGCTCGAGCTTCGTGGCTGCCGCCAAAGGTGCTGGCTCTAAGTTCATGGGCAGAGCGAGCGCAGCGTCGACTGCGTTGTCGAGTACGCTGGACGAGGCAGATACCTTCCAAAAATCGGGCCGCGCGCGTTTGCGCCCGGAACGCTGAGCTACGACACCGGAGATGCGTTGTAGATTTGCAGCGTCGAGCGTGGGCAGTAGCTGTTGAATCTCATCCAGAGACTTGCCGGCGCTCTGCAAGCGCTTGATGGCAATGACCTGCGACAAGTGCCGCACGCCGTAAAACGCAGTGCGGCCCTTGAGCGTAGGCCGATCGAGCAACCCGAGCATCGTGTAGTAACGAATCGCGCGTTCATCCGGCACGGCTCGTACCTGCCCGTTGCCTTGCTGCGCTCCTATGCGCGCGAGCTGCTCGGCGACCGCGCCAACCAGTTCGCGCAAGTTGAAGCTCGGTTCGTCGACCACCCAGCAAACGTGACACTGTCACATGACAGTGTCGAATAAAAACTCACGCTAAGCGACGCTGAAGCCTATTTGAGCTGGATCGCCGTACGCGCCCAGGTGAGGCGATGGCGCATCCGGACGCCCCTGCGCGGCTCAGCCCCTTCGCCGGCACGGTTCCCCCGAACGACTCCACAAAACGGCTATCGAATCCGGACAGGCTGCCCGGATGGGCAGCCTGTCGTTAACCCCCTAGCACCTCACCACTGATCGTGAGGTCACTGCGTGGTCGTGATGTTTGCGGTCGTGAAGTCGATGCTGCCTTGGCCGCCGCCAACTTCAATCAACAGCTGGGCTTGGTCCATGTTGCCAAGCTCCCAGCCTTGAGCTTTCCAAGCGTCGAAATGCTGGGTGATGGAGATCGTACCGCAGTCACGCGCTTGCTTGCGGATGCTGTAATACTGAACCCAGTTGTTGACGCCCTGACACTTGGAACCACCCGTGCCTGACGTGTTGCGGGAGTACATGACGTACTGCCCACCGTCGATGTCCATCGACGGCATGGCAGTAGCGCTCGTACTGCCGGGGTTGACCGGCATGTTGTTGTACGAGTCTTCGACGATGTACCACTCCACACACGGATCGACAGACCAGCCGTAGACGCCGATATAGGAATACTGCCCGCCACTGCCCGACTTCTTCGCGGCGAACTGCGCGGTGATGGTGCCGTACTGATCGTAAGTCTTGCTGTGGTCCCATTGCAGACCCAGGCGAGCCAAGAAGTCCCCCGAGTTGTTCCACGATGCGCTGAAGGCGGGCACGTCGTAAGTCGTGATGCTGCCGCCGTTGCCGTTGGACCAAATCGTCCAATCGAGGTTGCCGGCTTTGCCGGACTGATTGTTCGATTGATGCTGGGTACCACCGCTTGGTACCGCTGCTTCGCAGTCGAGTTCGACTGGGCCGCCGCCGCTGCTCGAGCTGGGTGCCGGGTCGGTCGGCGTGGTCGGAGTCGTGGGGGTAGTGGAGGTCGTCGTCGGGGTTGGGGTTCCGCCCCCGAAGTTTCCACCAAAGTTACCGCCGAAGGGACTGGTGCTGGAGGGAGCTGGGGTCGTGGTCGTCGACGTCGTCGGAGCCGGCGTGGTCGGGGTCGTAGGGGTAGGGCTCGCGGGATCAGGCGTTTCGGGAGTGGTGGACGGCGTTCCGCCGGCACCACCACCCATGCCGCCCAACATGCCAATGCCGCCGGGGCCGAGCGCCGGAGGACCCTGGGGCTCCTCGGGCTCAGGCATGGTATCGACGGGTGCCGCAGGCGTCGCTGCGGGGGTTGGCTTGGGGGCAGCAACCGTAGTCGTTGGGGTAGTGATCACTGACGTGGGCGCAGTCGAGGAAGACTGCGCGGTCGCCGACGGGTCTTCGCCAGCCGCGGAAATCGTCACGGCCGGGGGACTCTCGGGAGTGCCCCCCGAGCAATGCACCACGCCCACAGCCACACTAGTAATCAGAGTAGTTCGGATGAGTTTTCGCACGGTACCTCCGACCAGCGTTGCCGACTCACCACAGCTTGCGGTGAAGTCACCTGCCGATCGCACTGCGCTAAGGTACTACCGAGAACCTGGGAACGCGACCTCCGGACGGGCTACGTCGAGCGTCAGCCTTGGCGAATCTGGCTAGCGCCTTCAAAATTCCACCCTAGAATCTCCGATCTCGCCGCACGCTGATTAGAAGAACCAAAGTGTAACGCTCTAGGGGTGCTGAGCGGAGTCCGACACCTACTTTGCCCGTCTTCTCTATGAACCCAGCGCGCAACCTAAATCAGACGCTTCTGTAGCTTCGCGCCGATGTCAGCGGCGCCAACGTTGCCCTCGAGCTCAGCACCCAGCTGAGCGCGCGCCAGGCTGACGACAGCTCGTTCACCAATTGCGGCTAACAATGCGCGAGTGCACGGCGCTCGTCGCCTTGCCGCCCCTCGTCGTGGACGCTCGAGCTCTGCTCCGATCGCTGATTCGTTGAACGTTTCGGGGGCGAACGGGCACACAGCCCACGCTGCTCGTTGCGAGGAGCGTTTCACCACGAAAGTAGAGCAATGACGCGATGCAAGAGGGAGCAATGGGCGGGCGCTAGGGGCGTAGTGCTGGGCGCGACATTGGGTTTCATACTGCTGGCGTGCGGCGAGGACGCCACGGCACCCATACACCAGACCGGTGCGCACGAAACTCAAACGACGAACCCAACCCAACCCGATGCCGCCGAGCCGACGCGGGCAACCGGACCATCCGGCTCACTGCCACAGGTTGACGCGAGTGCAGCGCCCGACGTCGAAGCTTCGGCGGCACGCGCGCAAGACGCGGGCAACACTTCCGGAGCGCTCACCGGCTCGGACGAAACTGCGGACCGGGACACCAGCCCTGTGCTGGCGCGCGACGCCGCGATCAGTGACGGGAGTACCGATATCTTGCGTGGCAAATGGTATTCGCGCTCTTGGGGTCTGGTGCTGGAAGCGGCCGATGGCGTGCTTTCGAGCTTCGAAGTCACTTCGATCTCGTGCCGACCTTACTTCGTCATCCCGTACCAGGGCACGCACATCCCCGATTTGGGCACGGACGCGCGCTTGGACGGCGACGAGCTCGTGTTCGATTTGCTCGGCACGGGAGAACTTCGTGCGCAGCCCATCGATCGTTTACCCGCAACCTGCAATAACGGCGGCACGCCAGACAGCGACGATCCCGTGCTTGCCTTTGAGATCTTCTGGCACAATTTCGATGAGATGTACTCGTCGTTCGACCTCCGAGGGATGGATTGGGATGCACAGTACCGAGCCTTCGTCGACCGCGTGACAGAAGACACGACTCCCGAAGAACTGTTCGCCAGCTTGTGCGAGATGACGCAACCCCTCGAGGACCCGCACGTCAGCGTGTCGTACGGCGAGCAAGCCTGCTCGAAAACGCCACCCGAATGGCTCGGGGACGACACCAAGGTCGCAGCGATGCTCGACGCTGTGCAGTCGCAGATCTACGAGCGCTCCAACACCGCCGCGAATGGGGCGATCGCTTACCGAGTGCTCCCAGAAAACCTGGGCTACGTCTTCATTCCCAGCATGGGAAGCTACGCCCAAACTCCGGACGAAGACGTCTCGACGGCAATCGCCGCCATCGACGAGATCGTGGCGGCGTTCGCCGGGGTCGACGGCGTGATCATCGACCTGCGTCTCAATAGTGGGGGCAGCGACGAGATCGCGTTTCTATTCGCCAGTCGATTCGCGGATCAGAAGCGGCTCGCGTTCTCGGTGCAGACACGCGACGGCGAGGACTGGAGCCAAGCGCGGAACTACTATGTCGAACCGGATGGCCCAGTGCAGTTCTTGGGACCTGTGGTGCTGTTGACGACGCAAGCCACCGTGAGCGCCGCGGAGAGCTTCGAGCTCGCGATGCACGAATTGCCGCAGGTGAGCATCCTCGGCGAAGCCTCCGCGGGCGCGTATTCCAACGCCATGGATCGCAATTTGCCGAACGGCTTTGCCTTCACTCTGCCGTTCGAGCGCGTGTTCGCGGCTGACGGCAAGTGCTACGAAGGCGTCGGTGTGAAGCCGGACGTAGAGGTCGCGTTCGATGCGGACGCTTTCGTCGCCGGCACTGACTCGATGCTGGAGGCCGCCGTCGCCCAACTCACAGGGCAGTAGTCGCCAGCACGCGTCAGATTAACGCAGCACGACCAGGCCGACCACGACGACCAAGGCCACCAGCGCAACGACCGCCGCAATCGACCAGGGCGGAAACGACGACGAGCGCGGCGGCGCCTCGGGCTCCGCCGCCGCCTTGGCAGCGTGAGCGGCCAACATGCTTTGAACTTCCATCGGTTTGAGCGCGAAGGTTTTTACCATTCCAGGTGAACGCGCACCCAGGCTGGGTGGGGACTCCTCCTTGGGCTTCGGGGCAGCGCCCAATTCATGAAACGACAAGCCGAATTTGCCCAGCTGGATCACGTCGCCCTCAGCGAGCACGCGCTTGTAAATGCGCTGCTCGGCGTGGAACATGCCGTTCTGACTCTTCTCGTCACGAATGACGTACTTACCGTCCTCGTAAGCAATGCTCACGTGGTGGCGCGAGACGCCCGGGTTGTCGATCACGACGTCCATGGCGGGGTCGCGCCCCACTCGGGTAAACACGCCGAGCGGATGGCGGCTGAGCTCTCTTCCCTTCAGGGATACGACGAGTTCGGGCATCGAGTCAGAGCCTACGCCTTCCGCGCGTCACTGCACCCCCGAGTTCCAAAGCGCACGCAAAAGGGTAACCTCAAAGACCACACCGAGCCCTATGTCAGACCCAGTCACTTCAAAGCATCACTCTTGGGGCTCGTCCTCCGCCTCTTGCGTGTTCTGACCGAAGTAGAACGTGACCAGCTCCCTCTGGCCGTCCGCGATCGGGTGAGCGTCGTTGTGCGCCCCCACCCTGAACCAAAGCTCGTTCACCTCTTGCCTGATACGCCGCAACAGGCCACGCACTTCTGCGCGCTGGGGGTGCGTGGGCGAAACCTCGAAGGTCAACGTGGCGCCTCCGATCACGTCGTCCGCGCCCGCCTGCGGCGCGCCCCCGCGAAGCTTCGCAGCGATCGCCCTAACCACGGCACTGAAGTGATCGAATACCGCCACTTCCCAGCCGCGCGTGGCACCCAGCGGCACGATGAACGTGTCCGCTCGAAACTTGCCGCGATCTTCCCGAATGCGACCTTCACGCGCCAAGGCTTCGAGCGCGCGGTCGACTTCGAGTGCGTCCAGCGGCAGTGTTCCGCACAAGTCGCGCCGCGACATGGGCTGACGATACAAGGACAGCCAGACCAGGGCCTGGGCCGACTCGGTGCGTGCTTCAGCCGCCACTTGCCTGCGATCGGAGGCCGACGAAAGCCCATAAACGGTGCCGAGTCCGCGGCCCGTCGCGTACACGACGCCTTGACCCGTCAGATCGTTGAGTACCGCACCGAGATCTTCGGTCGAGTCGCCCGAGAAACGCTCGAACAGCTGGCCCCGGGTGACGCTTCCGCGCTCGGACAGAAAGTCTAGAACGGCCTCCCAGAGCGTCCGATCGCGCACAGTCGCGCTCTCGGTCAGGCGCTGAACCTTCTTCTGGTAACTGCGCAGAGCCAGCCCGAACATGTCGGCCGCAACCTTGCGCGTGACGCCGTGCGATTCGATCTCTTGCGCCAGTTCGACGAACACTTGGTCGGCGATGTGGGCGAGCGGGGCACGGATCCCGGCGCTCGTCGATAGCTGCGCGATCAGCACAGTCGTTTGGCGCACGATGCCATCGATCAGCAGTTTTACGTCCATGCGGGCTGCGTCGCTCTCGACCGGTCGTCCTTCACCGTCCGAAAGCTATCGGTAGTCGCTCCGGGGGTGGGAGTGTCAAGAAGTTCACCGGCGCCCGCACTGGACGCAGTGAACCGAACCAGTCCGGACCACTAGCAGAGGCAGCCGCCCAGCGTGCGAAACGCTACGGGCTCAAACCAAGAGTTCGCTGATCTCGATCGGATCGTGGCGGTATTTCGGATGCCGACCAGCACCCATCCCCGGGTCGATCCCGTAGGGTTTGAGCGCGGTGTAATAGAGATCGATGATGTTGTAGACGTCGTCGTAGAAGCCCGGTTTGAAATGACCGTGGCCGCCCGCAATCGCGTGGAAAACTCCCTCGGGTACATGTCCCGTGGTAGTGCCGCCTCCGCCGTAATCGGTGCCCATCACGACGAGCATGTTGTCGAGCAACGTCTTGCCGTTGGCTTCTAGATAGTTCTGATCGTCGAACGTCTGCAGCACACCGGCCAGGTTGGCTTGTGCCAAGTGCTGGTGCAGCCGCACCTTGTCCCAGCGGTTGTTGTGGAAATACAGATCGTGAGGGCTCGTGCCGGGCAGATCCGACGTAAAATCGATGCTCTCGCCCAGTGCTTCGTAGACGCCTCTAAATCCGACGTGCCCGCCAGCGCCCACGAAGAGCATGCTGCCGAAACGCACCACGTCGCAGCGTAAAGCCAACGCCATCAGCTGGCCTTGCAGTTGAAACGCGTCGGCGAAATCCGTGTATTGAATGACTGGCGCGCTGCCGCCGGCACCGCCTTGCGGGAGATCGTAAGGGACGTCGGTGCCTGGGTCGGTCACGCCATCCGGGATCGCGCAGCCAGCCTCTTGCGCCATCGGGCCCGTCAGCGTTTGTTCCACTGGAACGAGTCTGCGTTCAATGCTTCGAATGTTATCCAGATGCACTGACAACTTCAGCTTCGACTCGGAGCCCAGCGGCGAACGGTCGCCCGTGTAGAATTGATACTCACCCAATACCGTGTCGAGCACGCTGCGCTTGGTGTGCGTCGCGTGTGCCACCTCGAGGTCCATGCCCCCGCCGGGCGTGGTGGGTGTCTCGGTCGTGCTGCCGAAGAACTCCTCGAAGATCGTCGTGGGGCGCCGCTCGGGGCGCTCCCCGGGGCTGCCATCGAAGTTCCAGTGGCGCGTGTACTGTGAGACCGAGCCCGTTCGAAACCACATGCCGATCGACTTGGAGCCGAGCAACGTGGGCGGCCCATCGGGGTGCAGCGCCTTTTTGACGAGCTGCTCGAGCGATGGCCCCGAGGCTTCGTACTCTTTGGACTGCGGGTCACCGACGAACGTGACGTCGCCGACTTTGAAATGCGGTTCGCCGGAGCCATAGTCGTGCGATTGCTTCAGTTCCAGATTCCTGAAGATCGCCATCTTGTCCTTCAAGGGCTCGTACGGCTCGAGCGGTCCCTTGAAGTCCTCGAGCATCTGATCTCGTGGCAGTCCGAGACCGAAGAACATCGTCAGCAGGCGCATCGGCGGATCCGAATCCTGCGCGCGTGAAGAGCGCGGTCGCATTTCCTCGAGGAACGGTAGCCCGATCGCGACAGTGCCCAGGCCGTGCAAGAACGAACGCCGGGGTAGGATTCTCGACATGTTCAGTTGCCTCCCTGTGCAGCAGGCGCGTCCTGGGTCGCCCCGGTGCTGGTGTCGACGGCGACGGTCTGTAGTTGCGAGAACAGGGGGCTTTGGACCACCGCGCCAACCATTGCCACCAAAGTGCTGCCTCCGTCGATGTAGCTCTTACCAACGTATTGGGCGTTGGCCTTCGTCGTGTCGTCGGTCGAATGCGCCGTCGCGAACTCCAGGAAGTGCTCGGTCATACACTGCTGAACCGTCGTGTCTTGCGCCAGGATCTGCATGTACTCGCTGACGTTGTCGTAGTGGGGGCTGTCGTCTTCGCTGCTCGTCGGGACCCAACCGTCCAAGGGCAGAGCCTTGCCGTCAGCGTCCATTTCCCCGACGTAGCGCCCAGCCGCGTCGAAACGAGCGAAGCCGAACGCCAATGGCTCGAATTGGGTGTGACACGACCAACACTCTGGTCTCATCATGCGCACCTCGGCGCGCTCGCGCTCGTTGAAGCCCTCGGTGTTGCGATTGAACGCGTCCAACTCGGTCTGCGCAGCCGCGGGAAACGCGCCAGGGTTCT
The DNA here is from genome assembly GCA_036263015.1 of Polyangiaceae bacterium. Taxonomy (GTDB): domain Bacteria; phylum Myxococcota_A; class Polyangia; order Polyangiales; family Polyangiaceae; genus SZUA-265. The sequence goes on from DATAHU010000121.1 coordinate 87,739, forward strand.
TGCAGAGCAAGCGCTCGAGCAAGTACTTGCCGCGATTGACGAACGAGCCGATGGCGCGATCGCCCATCCCGGCAATCATCCCCGGATGGGTCAAAAAACCGACACGCTCTGGCAATTGCCCGACATCGACGGCCTGTAAACCTGTTCCAGTCAGCTTTAGCTGCAGAATCTCGGCCACGGGCTCGTTCACGACGAACTCGGTGGTCGTGAACAGATCTGCAACACTGCGCCCGGCTTCCCAGAAATGGTGTTGGAAGGTCGCGACGATCGACTCGTGCAATGCGGCGACCTGTTCCGGTGTGGCGCCATCGAACGTCGCGAGCCGCGCGCGACTGAACTGAGAGATGAAGGTTTCGGTGAAGCGCTGCGCTTTGGGGTCTTGCAGCATGCGCTCTACCTGCTCCGTAACCCCCGCGTCGTCGTCGAGCTTGCCTGCAGCGGCAGCGTCCAGCAAGGTCGTGTCTGGCGCGCTCACCCAAACGAAGGAGGCCAAGCGGGCCGCTAGTTCATAGCCATCGAGCCTGCGATCGGTGCCGGCCGTGCCGCTCGTTTCGTTTTCGATGTGAAACAGAAACTGCGGCGCTTGCAGCATCGCGTGCACCACGGCGCGTGCCGCCTCTGGATAGTCCCCACCATCCTCGGTCACGGCGGCAAACAGTGCTGCATAAACCCCGAGCGCTCGTTCATCGAGTGGACTCCTGAACAGTCGCTGTCCCACCGCGTCGACGAACGCGGCAGCGCAGGTGTCTGTCGCCTCCGAGCAAGAGCCAAACGTCTGCAGTGTCTCTGGTGCAATGCGCGTGACGAGGCTCTCGGCCACGTTGAAATAGGCGAGCGCTTGCTGCTCCGTCGACGTCTGCTTGTCGGTGAAGTGCTTGAAGACGCCGTCCCCAGCGTCGTCCATGATGCCGCCAGCGGCCGCATCGAGTTCTTCCGCAGTCAGCGAAACGCCGAGCACGTCGTAGATCGTGTTCGTGTACTCCTGCTTACTGATGCGCGGTGCGAGCGGCGTCCGTGCGCTGGGCACGGCGGCTGCTTCATCACTCGCCGGCACTGCGGGCGCTGGGGTTACGCTGCTCGCGGGCGATGTGACTCCCGGATCGACACCGGAGCCCACTGCGGGCCCTGCTGCAGGCCCCGTCGCAGCGCCCAGGGGTGGCGGCGGCACACCCAAGGTGCTCGCGCCGTCGCTGGCAGTCGAACTCGGTACGGGTATTGCCGAATCTCCCAGCGTGTTCGAAGGCCCCGAGCAGGCGGCCAACGCTAAGGCCACGAGGGGCAACATTCCACGGCGCAGCCGACGCGAGGGCAGCAGACCGTAACCTGGCACGCCAACCTTGTTCACGGCCCAGCAATGCGCCGTGGAGCCCGCGAAGTCCACTGCTTCGAAACGGAAACGCCACTTAGGCTGTGCCGCGAACGGATTAATTTCGGACAGCGAGAAGCTGCTGGCTGCAGGGCCCTTTGCGTCCCGCGTCGTTGCTCTGCTGCTGCAAGTTCACACCCAGTCAGCGTCGGTAAGAGTCGCCGTCGCGACTACAACCCCCGCCCCTGGCGCGACGCGGCAAAGCTTCCCCGCCATTCTAAACGCCAGCGTCGTAGCCTTAGAGGAGTTATCCACAGACCCCAAGGCGCCACGCGGCAGGCGAACAGTCCGTGGGCCTCCAACGTTGGTGACCCACGGATCGCGCTTCAGGGAATCAAAGGACTTGCAGGAACTCGAGCAGGTCAGCCTTCTGCTGGGGGCTCAACGACTCCGGGAAGAAGCTGCCCTCCTCAGGCGGATTGACCAGAGGCAAGCCGAGCGGCGCGAAGAACTGGAGGATGAAGCGACTGTAGAGGTCGATCGCGTCGCGCAGCGTGGCCGCGCTGTTGTCGTGGAAGTACGGGGCAGTATTGGCGATGCCACGCAGCTCGGGCACGTCGAATGCCTCGAAGTCGTGCGGATCACCCGTGATGCCAGCGCGGCCAGGGTCCGTCGACCAGAGCTGCGGCAAGAAGTTGGGGCCAACGATCGGTGCGCCGTGCTCATCGAGAGCGGGCCTCAGGTCAAACGGATTGCCACTGATCGTAACCGGCACCGGCGGCAAATCGACTTGCCTGACCGTGCGTGTGGCGTCCGTGTAGAAACGGAAGCGATAGCGCGGCAACGAAACGCTGGCATTGAAGCGCGGTCCAAAAAAGTCGCCGTAAACCTGACCCAGGTAAGTCAGATTGCCGAATCCGACGTTCAGGAACTCGTTGTGGGGCTGAGGGCTGAGCACCGGGGCGGGCGGGGTAACCGATGTATCGAACACGACGTTGCCATCAGCGTTCAGTTCGACGAAGGCCAAATCGTGGATTGTCCGGTTGGTGACTTGCAACGTGGTTGCGCCACCGTGGCAGGCTTCACACGCGACGTTGTAAACGTCACGGCCCCGCGCCTGCGCAGCGGTCAAGTCCATCGTCAGTTCGGGTCGTCTGATGCGCCCGACGGGTTCACCGTGCGCCAACTTGTTCGCCACCCATTTGGCACGGGTCGAAGTGAACTGATCCTTCTGGAACTCCGCAATCGCATCTAGATCACAACTCGAAACGATCGGCCCTTGACTGTGAGAAGTTATCGCTCCCTGCGCTTGTGCTTGCAATGTTGCGCGTCGCCCATCGTACTGGTAGGGCGCCGTGATCGCCGTGTTCTTCACGCTCGGGACCGCGCGCCACACCGAGTACGTGCGATCCGGCGGTGTAACGACGTTCCCGTCGAAGTCGATCAGGTCCATGTTGGCCGGCAGCGTCAAGGTTACGCGCACGAGACCTTTCTTGAGGTGTTCGTAGGTCGGCACGTCCGCACTCGGATCATCGGCGTCGATCCGATTGAAGAGCGGATCCGACGGGTTCGAGGCGAGCAGGTCAACCACGTGGGCGGGTCGCAAAACGGTTTCCTCGCTGAGCACGTGGCACGACGCACACGAGCGACCGTTCGTCCCCGGGAACGCGGTACCAAACAGCTCTTCGCCGGTCTTTCGTTGGCGACCCGGCGCGACGTGCCCTTCAGAGACGGCTTGGCTGGCAGAATCGATCTCTGCCGAGTCTAGCGCTACGCCCCCCGCATCACCGCAGGCACTTGCCATTAGCAGCGCAACCACTCCCCATGTCGCACGAGACTTCGAGCCACTCGCTCGTGGCCGCTCGGATGACAACACTCTCCACATCATTGTTGGACTCCTTGTTGATGGCAAACGTGGAACGAACGTGCGCAGCCTACACCATTCGAAGAGATTGCAGACGATGCTTTTTGATGGTTAACACCGCCGGATATGATCACCTGTCGCGGAATCTGCCGACTCCACTTATAGATCTCCAACAATCGAAACACCGCTGTTTCAATCGCGGACATTCAGCGCTTCCCCGTCGGCGACAGATCTCGAGGTCCGTTCTAAGGCGCAGTGCGTCAAGAGCGACTCCCAAACGGGGGCAACTGGGGACGGGCTCGTCAGACGTCGCACCTTGCAACACTCGGGCGAACCTTCGGCGCGGCAAACACCGATAGATGTAATAAGTAAACGGCACGACGAGTGTGAACCAAGGACACACAGGTGGGATTAGCAGTAGTCGCGCCCGCACCCACGGGGTTGCCCTACCGCCATCGCGAGCCGAGCCGAGCCGAGCCGAGCCGAGCCGAGCCGAGCCGCGATGGGCACGAGCAAGCCATCGAATGCATTTCGCGATCACGAATTCGACCACCGACGGCCACGAGACCTTCGGAATCGGCCGGCGGTCGTATGCGTCGTCCCGAGCGGCGTTTGCGCACGGCATTTTTCAGTGATGCTCGTCGGTCGAGCTTGGCGCGGCGGGCAGCTGTGACTCGGGGGCCGCCGAGGCGGATCGCGGCTGCTCCAAAGTACGGCACGCACCTGAGATTGCGCGGTCGGTGAGCGCAAGCGCGGTTGGTTTTTGGTTGGCGCCAGCTATTCTGCGCGCATGAGACAGCCCTACTGGGCCTTCGTTTTGGCAAGCGCATCAGCGGTGGCGGCGTGTGGTTCGACCGACGATTCGTCGGACGGGTCAGACAACGCGGTTACGTCGCCGACCCCGGGCGACCCCGCGCAAACCACAGCGGGTCCTAGCGCGCAGGCCCCCGGTGCGAAGCCCGCGCCAACCGGTGCCTCCAACCCCACGACGCAACCCGTCACTGGCGACCCGAACGCAGCCCCGAGCGGCGACGCACCAAGCGCGCCTCCAGCAACGACTTCGCCCGACGCGCAGCAACCGCCGGCGCCGACCTCGAGTTCGAGCCTGCCCGTCGGTCCCGATGTTCCCTCGGCACCCACACCCAGTTCAGCCGCTCCCGACAGCTCTGGGCCCGGCGAACCCGCGCCTTCGGCGTCGACCCCTGATGCCTCGACTCCGACGGGCCCAGGCACGAACGACCCAAGCACACCGGCCGAGTGCGCAGAAGACGCTTGCCCGATGGCAAGCGGACTGAGTGCCGCATGTGAACAGCGCTTCGCCTTGGGCGTCAACTACGCATGGCACGACTTCGGAGCGGATTTCGGAGGCTTGGAGCAGTGGTCGCTCGGTGGTGTGAGCGGCAGCCAAGACGCTGTTTCGAGCGAGCTGCAACAAATGAAGACCAACGGCGTATCGGTCGTGCGTTGGTGGATGTTCCCGGATTTCCGGGGCGACGGCGTGCAATTCGATGCGAACGACGATCCCACGGGCTTGAGTGCAGAGGCCGTGAGCGACATCCAAGCCGCGTTGTCACTGGCCAAAGCCAACGGGCTGTACATCGTGTTCACGGTGCTCTCCTTCGACGGGTTCCGTCCGACCAAGACCGATAGCGGGATTCAGATTCGCGGCATCACCCAACTCGTGCAAGACCCGGCCCGGCGCGGCAAATTGGTCGACAACGTGGTCCGTGCCGCCGCCAAAGCGGCTGCCGACAGCCCTGACGCAGATCGTCTGCTCGGCTGGGATGTGATCAACGAACCCGAGTGGGCCGTCCAGGCCACGGGCAGCAACGATCAAGACTTCAGTCCCAACGATGAGTTGGACCCGGTTTCGCTCGATGACATGAAGGCGTTGATCAACGAAAGCTTGACGGCGTTGGAGCAGGAAACCCCGAGCGCCCTGCGCAGTGTGGGTTGGGCCGCGGCAAAGTGGTCGTGGGCGTTCTCCGACGTGACGAACGTGAACTTCAATCAGCCCCACATCTATGGCTGGGTGAATCAGTACTGGCCTTACACTCAGAAGCCGTCGGAGCTCGGCTACCCCGACAAGCCCACCGTGTTCGGCGAATTCTACCTGCTCGACATGCCGTTCTCGGACAGCGGTGATCAGACGCCGTTTGGGGAGCTCCTGGACACCTGGTACACCAACGGCTACGCGGGCGCTTGGGCCTGGGCTTATTCCGACGACTCGTCGGCGGGTCCCGACGGGCTGACGATGATCAAGACCTTTGCCGACTCCAAGGGTTGCTCCGTCGCGTTCTAGGCGCGAGCTGCGACGATTGACCACCAGCCAGCAGCGGGCCGCCGCGTGAAACCCCGAACCCTCACAACGCTGGCGCTGGCAGTTTGCGTATTGGGTGTGTGGTGGCTATGGGCGCAGCGGTCGCCACGACCCGCGACCGCGACCACCGTCAAAGTCTCCTCGAGTAGCGCCGCATCCGAGCCTGTGACCATCTGGAAAGCGCCGAGCCCGCCTTCGAGCATTGGGAGCGCCGGACCCAGCACTCCATTGCTCGAGCGCGGACCGTTACCCGAAGGCGAGTACTTGCGCGAGCTCGAAGCGCTAAGTCTTACGGATAAACAAGCAGCGCTACTATTGGTTGAGCAGGGTGAACAGTGGTACCCGAGCCAAGGCAGAGCCGCCGAAGCCCGCCGTGCCATGCGGGTCACGCTGTTGGTGGACTTGGGACGCATGCCCGAAGCGCGCAGGTTCACTCGCGAGTTCATCGAGCAGTATCCGACCAGCTCGTATCGCCCCTTGGTGCAAGGGGTTACTGGGATCCATCCGCGACCTTCTGGCCCTGGAAATTCGTCTCCCTGATACGAGCAACGCAAAACCGCGGCCTCATAGTGATTCCAACCATTGCGCGACGGAGGTCTTGCCCTCGTTGCGCGCGATCTCGAGCGGTGTGCCGAGCTCGCTCGGCGCGTTGGGCAAAGCGCCGAGTCGCACCAGCTCACGCGCTGCGTCCAGGTGGCCCAACGCACAAGCGATGTGCAATGGTGTCACGTCGTTCACTGTACGCGGCTCCAAGACGACGCCGCGCCCGACCAAGAATCGAACCGCTGCTGCGTTGCCCCCCTCGGCAGCTGCGTGCAGTGGTCTGAAACCTTTGACGTCTTGTGCTTCCTTGTCGGCGCCAGCATCCAGCAACAGGCCGAGAATCGTCTCATCCGCGTCGTGCGCGGCTGCGACCGAGAGCGCACCGCCGAGCGTATCAGACAGTTGATTGGGATCCGCGCCACGCTCGAGCAAGAGTCTGACCAACTCGTGGCTCTTACCGAGTGCTGCCAAATGAAGCGGCCGATACCCTTTTCGACGCGAAGGAGCTTCAACGCTCTCACCCGAGTCCAACAGCCGCCGGGTCTGTTCGAGGTCTCGCGCAAGGAGCGCTCGTACTAGCTCGCCGTCACTGCGCAAAGGGCGGCCAGACGCAGGCACTGTATACCCAGTGGCAGCACAGAAAAGCCGATGCCCAAAGACCGACATCGCCGTCAAAGGCGTTGCTTCCAGGAGCTCTGCGCCTGCGGCAGATAGCGGATACGGTACCCGGCACTCGAGCGCGTGACTCTCCATCATCCAGTGAAAGCCAGCTACCGGATCTCCGAAGGACGAGAGACCACACCCCTGGGCGAGAGTCAGCTGCGTTACGCGCAAACGCTCGGCGTCGCGCTTTGCCTCTGCGACCAAGAGCGTATCGCCAGTCCAACTGCGCGCAGCGGCGATGCGACCGTCCTTCCACGCCATCACCCATTTGTCTTCCATCGCCTGGGGCAGAAACAACATGCCGCTCGGCAGGGGTCCCTCGACCCGGTACTCCAAGTCGCACGCAATGCGCTCACCGTCGATGTTCCAGTCGAGACGGTCGTGTTGCCCCGGTCGCCACGACAAGGCGCGCTCGGCCAAGGCGGGGTCGGCCGTCGTCGAGATCAGCTGCAGATTGCTCATCAAATCTAGAATCGGCACGCCGAAGGGATTGCCCGGATCGCTCGAGCCAAGCCAAGGAGCCTTGGCGCTCGAACGCGCCGCTACGCTCGGGCGTGGGTCGGACGGAAAGAGAGCCTGACGAAACCTTTGCCACAAACCCATTGCCCGACCTTATCCTGTCACACGCAGGTGTGGCTAGAAGGTTCGTGCGTCAGGACGCCATAGCTCGTAGCGGTTGTTCACCTAAACCATCCATAGCTATGCAGCGGGTCTGGGTGCGTTCACGCGCGTCAGGCGAGCACACTGCCCCTGTTTGGTGTGAGGCATTTCTGACTTCTGATACCGCAGCCAAAATCTTCGATGATTTGTGGTGTTGCAGACTTCCCAGCTCATCTCGAACAGTCTGTGTTTCGAACATGAGACACCGACAAACCGGTAGCTTGTACCGATCGCACGAGCCATTGTTCGGAGAAACGTGCGTTGGATCAGCCTGTGCACGTCGGTCAGAGGTATCGCATGTCCAACCCGGGTATCGTTGCAGCCAAGTACCGATTGGTCCGCAAGCTTGGTGAAGGCGGGATGGGCTCGGTCTGGGAAGCTCAGCACTTGAGTCTGGGGATCCCCGTCGCGTTGAAACTAGTCGGCGAGGAGTACCTGCACGACGAAAGCACCTTGATGCGATTTCGCCGTGAAGCTTCGACCACTGCTGCAGTGCGCTGCGCGAATGTCGTGCAAGTATTCGATCACGACGTCCATGACGGCATCCCGTTCATCGTCATGGAGCGGCTCGAGGGCGAAACGCTCGCGGACCGCTTGGAGCGCGTCGGGCGCCTGAGCCCCGCGGACACCCTGATCATCTTTCGCCAGCTCGAACGGGCTCTGACATGCGCCCACACCCAGGGCATCGTGCATCGCGATCTCAAGCCGAGCAACATCTTCCTGGCACGCGAGGCCAACTCGGTCGAGGTGGTCAAACTCCTGGACTTCGGGGTTGCCAAGCGATTGCAACCGAGCTCGCATTCCGGTCCGAGCACGCGTTCCGGAGTCATGATTGGAACTCCGTGCTACATGAGTCCGGAGCAAGCTCGCGGTGAAGTCCCGGTCGATCAGCGAAGCGATCTTTGGGCTCTAGGCATCATTGCCTTCGAATGCCTCACGGGTAAGCGACCATTCGACCACGATTGCCTGTCGCAACTGGTCCGCCAGATCTGCTTCGATCCGCTACCCGTCCCGTCGCTGCAGGCTAACCTACCGCGGCAATTCGACGATTGGTTCGCGCGAGCTGCTGCGCGTGATCTCGCAAGGCGCTTCAGCTCAGCGGCAGAGCTCACCCATGCGTTAGAGCAAGCTTTGGCGTTTCACGTATCGAGCCAGACCCTGCCGATCAGTAGCTCGGCGGTCTCGATGAGCTCGGCGGACTCTATGCCGGATTCGGGCTCCGATGAACAAGAGCCAATTTCCGTAGCCTACGTCAAAGGCCGACCCGTGCCGGTGCTTCTGGCTGTCGCAGGTTTACTGCTGGCCCTGGCGGCTTGGATCTCGCCGCGCGCGAGGTGGGTCGATTCGGCGGCTGCATTGCCCGCAGTCGCGGTTCGTTCACAGGTCATGGTAACCACGCCCGAACCTCTGCCCGGCGCAGCTCAAGGCGACGCTACAGGCATTGGCCCAGCCGCACCATTCGCGCAAGAAGTGAACGCGCCCATGGAGCCCCAGGCGGGGAGCCCAACGGTTTTCCCAATCGCTTCGACATCGGCGAGCCCTGCACCCCAACTCGAAGCGAGTGCGTCGAGCCCCGCAGCGCCAGTCAACGGCGCGCCTCGGATGCCCGCCCGAAAGCAGAAACCCAAAGCACTGAGTGCCGCGCAACTGCTCGAGCGTGTGCGCGATGGCGCGCACACGGACGCCGTGACGGCACTGGAGACTCGCAGCATGGAGGTCGATCTTGGCATCTGAGCGTCATTCAGGCTTCGGCCTTCAAACACCAGCGATGCTCATGCTCCAGGCTGCGTGCGTCGTTTGCCCGTTGGGGTGCCTGCCCAACGTTGAAATCTCGGACACCGGCTACGCTGACAGCGGCTTGCCGACGCGCCCTTCGAGTGCGGGGATCGCCGCTGACTGCGCGACACACCAAAGCGCCACTCGGCAAGCCTGCACACGGCCCGTCTCAGAACGTACACCCGGCGGCGACAGTGTTGGATCGCAGAAGTGTACTCCCGCAGCCAATCAACGAACTCCGCTCTGCACTCAGGGCGCGGCCGATACCGTGATGCTGATTGGGGATGGGGGCCCCGGGGCGACCACGGCGCGCAACGAGACGCCCGACGCGGCTCTCGGCTCTCCCGATCCGTCAGCGCTGTGTTGCGCAGCAGGGACGAATTTCGATGTTCCAACTGCCGACGACGCGGAACCCCCGAGCGAAACGGGGTTCTGGGTGGACTCTGGTGCGGGCTCCGAACTCGACGCTGGGATTGCTACACCATCGATCCCAACCGGAACCCAAGTCGTCGATCCCGCTTCGGGGGGTAACGAGGGCGCTCCATCCGAGATGGATGTGGAACCTGAACAGTCGAGCGAGTCGCCCCAGAGTAACCCCACGTCCAGCGACACAACTCCTCCCGCAGAGGCTTCCCCCGACACGGGCCCTACCGAAACTGCAGCGCCAACTTCGAACGACAGTAGTTCGCCACCGACCGCGACCAATCCGGCCGCAAGCGACCCCGTGACTCCAACCGAAAGCGCCAGCGCCAGCAACACCGAAGCGCCTCCCCCAAGTCAGACCACGCCGCCCCCGACAGCAACTGCGACTGCGACTGCTTCCGCGCCCGAACCCACTGCCACTACTACCACCTCGCCACCCTCCACGACACCTTCCTCGACTGTTAACCCGGGCGAACTAGGGAGCCCGTGCCGGAAGAACCACGATTGTCTCGTGGGGATCTGCAGACTGAAAGTGTGCGTGAATCTAAGCCTGGACCTATGAGCCCACGCACGGCCGCAAGTCCCAAACCCCGTTCCAGGCGGACGGCGACTTGCGTGTTCGGCTATCTGCTCGTCTCGACGTCCGCGTTTGGTACACTTTCTGCGCGGGCGGCCCATGCGACCAACGACGACGATGCTCGTGCTCGTGCGCGCCACCTGGGCTACGCCGGAATGGACGCGTATGCCTCGGGCGACTATGCCGCAGCAAGTGATCAGCTTGGGCAGGCTTATCGGGCTTTTCCCGCGCCATCGTTGGGACTTTGGTCAGCCCGAGCGCTCGCCAAGCTCGGTAAGTTGAAAGAGGCAGTCGAACGCTTGGAGGCGACACTGGCGCTGGACGTCAACACTGGAGAACCCAAGGTTCAGCGCCAAGCGCTCGAACAGGCCCGCTCTGAATTGACGGAAATTCGATCGCGCATCCCAACGCTCGAAGTCCAAGTCTTCCCAACGGGTAGCGCTCCCCTCGGCTTCACGTTCAACGGCCGCGTCTCCGAATCGGCGGGCCCTAGGTTCGATCTGAATCCGGGACATTATCTGGTGCAGGTGAACCGCGACGGTGTCAGCGCCGAAGCAGACGTCGATCTCGACGAGCGCGACCATAAGCTAATCACTCTGCGCTTGGCACCCGCGCTCGCACCCGCGCTGACCCTGCCGAACCCACCCAACGCGCCAAGCCCAGAGACGTCTCACTCCGCGGAGTCCCGCGATGACTCGTTTCAAACGCAGGCTGGCTGGATCGGGATTGGGGTCGGCTCCGCTTGTGGAATGACGTCCATCGTCTCGTTCTTGGTCGCCAGCGATCGCCTCGACGCAATCCGTCACGATCCCTCATGCACAGGCAACAGCTGCGCTCCGCCAGCTCAGGATTTGGTCTCGGATTACCGCAGCGCCAAGTCGATTGGAATCATCACGGCCATCTCCGGTGCAGTTCTGCTCACCTCGGGCCTGACATTGCTGCTGAGCCGTTCCGACGCCTCTCACTCGTCGCTTGCGCTGCAGCTAGGTGCGTCTCAGATTACCACCCGCTGGAACTTCTGATATTCCACGGCACAGGCGCAAACGCCTCCCCCGATTGCCGGTTGCTCGGTTCAACTCGCCGCATCGACCATGGCTTGCGGGTCTCGCGGCAAGCGAATCGAAAATCTGGATCCCTTGCCCAGCTCGCTGCAGACGTGGATCGAACCACGGTGTGCCTCGACGATCTTGCGCGTGATGTAGAGTCCCATACCGAGTCCGCCAGGTACCCTTCGTTGCCCGACCCGTTCGAACCGATCGAAGATCCGGGCCACATCCTGGTCTGCGATTCCGAGCCCGCGGTCGATGACCGAGATCTCCAGCTCGTCGTGGTCGGAGGTCACCCGAACTTCGATCGGCTTTCCGTCACCGTAGCGAACCGCATTGTCGAGCAGGTTCGTCAAGACTTGCTCGAAGCGCAGGCGGTCCCAATGCACTGAATCATCCACATCCCCAGCCGCGAACGAAATCACAGGCTTCGCTGACGTAGCGGCTTTGACCCTCCCGATCACTTCTTCCACGACCGCGTTCACTCCAAACTCAGCGAACTCGATATCCAACTGCCCGGTCGCAATTCGCGCTACGTCGAGCAGGCCAGCTATCAGTCGCTCGAGACGCCGCAACTGAGCACTGGCGCTCACGATCTTCGAGTGAGCAGCGGCATCGAACGAGCCGCTCCGCTCCAAACTCTGAATCCGAAGTTTCAAGGCGGTCAGCGGGGTTCTCAGTTCGTGAGAAGCAATGGCCAGGAACTCGTCCCGCGCCTGTATCGCCTGCAACAGATCCTCGAAGTCCGTACCTGTGACGAGCCAGGCTACGATCGCGCCGCTCTCGTCCCGTTCAGGGACTGCGTGGCATACGTGCCAGCGATACAGACCAGTCTCGGCGTTGCGAAGTCTACAGCGCAACTCGCAAGTCTCGCCCAGTTCGACCTGCATCCGCCACGACTGCTCAGTGCGCTCTGCGTCTTCCTGATGAACAGCCTGCAACCACCGCAAGCCGTACGAAGCGAGTAGATCCAACCCGGTATATCTCATCCAACTCTGGTTGCAGTACGTGAGCAACCCATGTGAGTCGGCGGTCCAAACGATTTGCGGAATTGCCTCCGCCAAGTTGCGATAGCGCCGCTCGGAGATGAGCCGCAAGCGGTCGATTTCGAGCTCGCGAGCATGTTGCTCGGACTCACGCAATCTCTGTGCTTGGCGCAATAGACGTTCGTTCTTCCTATGCAGATCAGCGAACACGGCAACCTTCGCGCGCACGACCAGCGCATCGACTGGCTTCATCAGGTAGTCGATGGCACCGATTGAATACGCGCGATAGAGACGGTTGACGTCGAGTCCCGCCGCAGTCAAGAAGATCAACGGCGTGTGTCGATTGCGCGCTCGCGCCTTGATCATCCGAGCCAAGTCGAAGCCGTCGAGACGCGGCATCACCACGTCCAATAGGATCACTGCGAAGTCGCGATTCAGAAGCAGCCAAAGCGCTTCGTCACCCGAAGCCGCGGTCGTAACCGTGTAGCCAGGTTCAGACAACACCGAGCGCAGCGCCGCGAGATCCTGCTTGCGATCATCCACGATTAGGATCTCGACGTTCTCGTCGAGTTCTTCGTTCAGGGAATCGTTCTGACTCATAACGCCTCGTGAGCGTCGCTGCACGGCGCCAGGGGTTATACTTCGTTAATCTCACGGCGCTGTCATCCCCTTGCAACTCGAACCCAACGCATCCGGTGGCATTGTGCCTCAGTTTTGCGGAGTTACTTCGGCTGCTCCGATTGGGGAAGTTCGCCACAGTGCTTTGCGAGGTCTTGCCATTGGGGCGGTTGCCGAAGCGGGAAAACGCAACAGTCGCCATTGTTCGCTTGTCTTGCTGCTGAAGGAGTGAAGACTCATTTGGAATGACGAGCCGTGTGCTTTTGATTGCGGATCACCCGCCGCGCGAGCTCACGGCGGCGTTGCAACGTCGTTGGGAACTGCAGCAAGTTGCATGCTCCGATGCGTGGCTGGGGCTGGCCGCCAACGTCATCGTGATCGACGCGCCGTTCGAAGTCGCGCTGAACATCGCGCGGGCTTTGCGCAGTCGGAATGATTCCCCTGCGATAGTCGTGTCCTGTGCCGAGATCGAGATGGACCAGGCGATCGAAATACTGCGGCACAACGTTCAAGACCTCGTTACGAATCTGCCCGACGTCGAGCGAATCATATCGGCAGTAGATGAACTGATGGAACAGCGTCAGATAAGCGAGACGTTGGCGGGCGAGAACGCACCATCCCCCACCCAGTTCGCACCGAACTTGCTTGGCACGAGCGCGGCCATGCAGCGGGTTCGTCGGCATCTCCTATCAATCGCGCCCTCTGACGCGACGCTGTTGATTCAAGGCGAGAGTGGCACGGGAAAGGAACTCGTCGCGCGCGCCTTGCACGACGCTAGCGCCCGAAGGAATGCGCCGTTCGTAGTGGTCGCTTGTGGCGCGCTCGTTCCCAGCCTCGTCGAGTCGGAGCTCTTCGGGCACACCAAATCAACCTCCACTGGGACCACGAAGTCTCACCGTGGGCTGCTCCAACAAGCCGCTAACGGCACCGTCTTTCTCGACGAGATCGGCGAACTGCCGCTTGCCCTTCAAGCCAAGTTGCTGCGCGCAATGCAAGAACGGCGCGTGCATCCTTTGGGGCAACCCAAGGAAGTCGAATTCAACGCACGGCTGATCGTCAGCACGAGCAAGGATCTGGCTCAGGCCGTGGGGCGAGGTTCGTTCAGGCAGGATCTCTATCTTCGCCTCAAAGCGTTGGAGCTCCAGTTGCCTCCACTTCGCGAGCGCAAGCAAGACATACTGCTCTTGGCTCAGCACTTTCTGAGATCGCAACAGATCAAAGGTAAGCACGTGGAAGGAATGACCCTGGCAAGCGCAAAGACTCTTTTGCGTCACCATTGGTCGGGCAACGTGCGCGAACTCGCGCATTGCATGCTGGCCGCCGTTGCGGCCACGCGCTTCGATCACGTGACCGTGGCAGATCTGCCCGACTATCTCCGACGCCAAGCCGAGACCAGTTCGGGCTCACGCGAGGTCGCCTCGCTCGATCGCGTGAAACACGACCACATCGTGCGCGTCTTGGCAGCGGTTTCTGGAAACAAGGCCTTGGCCTCGCGGATCCTCGGGCTCGATCGAAAGACGCTGCTGCGCAAATTGGACGATCGCGCAGGCTGAGAAAGCCGCGTGCTACTGGTTACCGAGACCCAGACGCCTCAGCTTGCGGTAGAGGGTAGTCCGATCGATTCCCAGCTTCTTGGCTGCGAGCACTTTGTTCCCCCCCACAGCCTCGAGTGCGGCAGCTATGTGCTTGCGCTCGACGTCCTCCAAGCTCGGTGTCGCGGTCTGCACGCTGAAGTGAGAGCGCTCGGTCATCAGTTTGACGTCAGTGACGTCAATCGTGGACGAGGGCACCATCAGATTGACCGCCTGCACGAAGCTCTCGAGCTCACGCACATTGCCGGGCCACTCGTAACCCACGAGCATTGCCTCGGCTCCGGGCGTAAACTTACGCACCGAGCCGCTTGTCGCCGAGTGAATCTCGAGAAAGTGTCGCGCCAGGGCAAGGACGTCGTCGCCGCGTTCTCGCAACGGTGGCAAGTGAACACCGAGCACATTGAGGCGATAGTACAAGCCTTCCTTGAAGCGGCCCGCGCGCACCTCGGCTTCGAGATCGCGGTTGGTCGCAGCGATCACCCGTGCGTCGAACGGCAGCTCGCGTTCCATCCCCGAGGGCCGCACCACGCGCTCCCGGATGACGCGCAACAGCTGCGGTTGAAGTTCCAACGGCAAGTCTCCAATTTCGTCCAGGAAGACGCTTCCACCTCGGGCCTCCGCCAGCAAACCGCAACGCGACTCCAGCGCGCCAGCGAAGGCACCGCGTTGGTCTCCGAAGAGTTCACCTGCGAGTATCGAACTGGGCAACGAGCCACAGTTGATGGTGACGAAGGGCCCCGCTGCGCGGGAGCTGGCGTCGTGAATCGCACGGGCAGCGAGCTCTTTTCCGGTCCCATTCTCGCCGGTGATCAACGTCGGCAGTTCACTATTTGCGGCATTCGAAATCGCGCTCAACGCATGCCGCATCCCCGCGCTGGACCCGATCATGTTGCGGACGGGGGCCAGCGATTCGAAGGCGGGCAGTCCAAGCGCCTTGGGGCGCGGTTCGAGCGGCACGTGCTGCGCAGCGCGATTCAGGACGGCCGCCAAGTGGTCGAGAGTAAACGGCTTGTTGATGAAGTCGAACGCGCCAGCGCGGAGCGCGGCTGTAACCAGAGCCAGGTCCCCGTAGGCAGTCATCACTACGACGGGTATGCCGGGCCCATCTTCGTGAACCCGACGGCACAACTCGATTCCGCCCATGCCTGCCATGCGGACATCCGTCAGTACCGATGCGAACTCACGCTCACAGAGGCGCTCGATCGCGGACTCAGCGCTGGCGTGCGAATGGACATCGAATCCCAAGTCCAGCAACGCGTCGGCTAGAGCCTCGCGGGTCTCGGTGTCGTCTTCGACGACTAGAACCGAACTCGCCGTCCTACCAGCCAGAGCGCCATCGACCCACTGCACCTCGTCAAGATAGCGTTGAGCGGACCACGAGCAAGAACGGCTCCCGGCGTGTTGCAAAATGCCCGGTGCGCCGTGACAGAACGCCCCGCGCCCTCAGCTCGCATTCAGCGTTACTTCGGCGCGGTCACCAACTTCCGCTTGGGCCCGCGCTACGTCGTAAAGCCCCAGCACTTCGTTGGCAACGAAGCGCAGACGCGAAGGCAGCGGACCATCGTCGAGTTCTTGACTCAGGCTCACGATCTCGGTGAGCGCCGCGCGCGCTCGACGCAATTCGGCAGCCAACCAGCGAACGTCGTTCGCGGCAGGCTCTTGGCTGTTCGTGTACGCCTTCTCGATGTCCCGCGAGCGCCATTCGATCAGTGTGCTGGCGCGGGGCAAACGTCCCTCGCCGCCACAATCGGGGCACGCCACTGGTCCTACCTCGGTGCCCATCTCACCACTGCCCAAGCACGTGCTGCATTGCGATTCGACGCTCATGGCGGAAACATAGCAAGAGATCGCGGGCGCGAAAGTCCCCAAATGGCCCCGGGACCACGCGGGCCGCACCTGGTCAACGGATCAGAGCAGCGATTGCGCGCGTCGTTCAAAAATTTCTTTCATGTCGCCCGGCAAGCGCAGCGGTCGAAGAGCACGCGTCAAGCCATCGGCGGCACGATCGAAATGCCTCCTCGATCACGACGTGCCCGCTTCTGCTCGTACATCGCAGCGTCGGCTTGCTCGATCAGTTGCTCGAGGGTGGTGACCGCACCCGCCGTCGCAAAGGCCGCGCCGACACTCATCGAAAGCCGATACGATGAATCTGGATTGGAGCGCGCGCGGAGCGCCTCTCTCTGGTCGGCGAGGGCCCTCACGCGGCCTCTGAGGGCACTCAAATCGCCCAGCGTGAAATCACGGGCAAAGGCAACGAACTCGTCTCCCCCCAGGCGCGCAGCGATGTCCGTAGGCCTCAGCGCTTCCTGGATGACTTCGGCAGCGTCTCTCAGTGCAGCGTCCCCGACGTCGTGCCCCAACTCGTCGTTGATCGCCTTCATGCCGTTGAGATCGATGAAGATCAAGGCAGCGCTCGCCCCATCGCGCAGCGCGAGCGCATAGGCTTCACCCGCGACCTGCAGGAAGCCACGCCGGTTGTAGAGCTTGGTCAACTCGTCGCGCAGCGATTGGGTGCGCAACTGCTCGGCGCGGGCAGCTATCCGTTCGTCGTGCAAGCGCCGTTCGGTCACGTCGCGTCCAACGGTGTGAATGCTGTTCACGCTGCCATCGGCATCCCTGAGTACGGTCCAGAACACTTCGAACCAGCGATAGTCGCCGTCCTTGTGCCGCAACCGGTAAGTCGACACGCCACTGTTGAGAGTCCCGGTCTCGATGTTGTAAAGAATCGCAGAGGCGATTTGGAGTTCATCGGGGTGCATCAATGTGCGCGCAGCGAGCGCCTGGAACTCGTCGACATCGAACCCGAGCAATTGACGAACCGAGGGACTCACGTAGGTCACTTGCCCCTTCGGATCGAGCAGGCGCACGAGATCACCCGTGTTCTCGGTCAGCAGGCGAAAGTGTTCTTCGCTAGCCCGCAGCTGTCCGGCAGCGCGCTGCAGAGTCCGCATATCGCTACTGGTCCTGACGTAGCTCAGCGCAGCGAGCACGATCGAGAGCAATGCGCCGAATCCCACACCCCAAGTCGCTAGCAATTCGGCGGTGTTCGCCTGAGCGCGACGCTGCATCAAAGTCGTCTGTTCGCGCACCCACATCGCGCTCGACTCCGCACGAATGGCGTCCATCAGCTGCTTGCCCTTGCCGCTCTGGACCAGCTCCGAGACTTGGTCGCCTTGGCCGTCACGACGTAACGCGACTACCCGTTCGATGAAGGTCTGTTCGCTGAGCGCCAGGTCCGAGAGCTTGCGCGCGTGCTCAGCTTGAATCACATCGGCGCGCGCGACGCTTTCGAGGTTCGCAAGCTGCAGAGGCAAGCCATCGCGAGCCGCTCGATAGGGCTCCAAGAACTGCTCGTCCCCTGTCAACAAATAGCCACGCTCGCCGGTTTCTGCGTCTTTGAGCAGCGAGAGCGTCCCGTCGATCGCTACTTGCACGGCCAACGTTTCATCGACTGCCGCGACTGCTGCAACGTAACGCGTCCCCGCGAAATACGACAGGAACGCCACGGCAGAGACGAGCGACAGCAACATGCCCCAAATGAACCGCCTGGCCCCGAACACCTTGCGCATGAACCGAGCTGAACTCTACACCCGAGCGCCCCGCTTCGCGAGCCGAACCCGAACGCCGAAAGGTCGAACGGCGGTGCTGTCAGCGTGTACCCAGGCCCCCTACCTCCTGACGGGTCAGTCACCGAAACACGTGGCTCATCGATGGTGCATGCTTGCCACACTGGGAACACAAAAGGCGTTGGCTACATGGGTCGGCGAATCGGCGGTGTTGTCGTCTGGCAGCACCTCTGTGTTGCGCTGTGACGCTCCAGCGTTGCTCGATTGCCGCCCGGCGCAGTCAATGCCTGCGGCTTCCACGGTAGACCTCGAGTCGTTCGTGAGCTCCAAGCCGCCGACCTCGAAATCGCACTCCTCGCCAGATGAACACCCGATAACGCGCCTTGTGTTAACACAAGATTTCATCGAGTGCCGACGAACGACACCCAGCGAGTGAGATCGGCAACATGCAACCGTTGCAGGCGAGACTGGACGCTGACCAGATGACGATCAGGGAGCTGCCTCAGAATTTGCTCCTTGTGTGACTCGACCAAGTCAGTCCGCGACCGAATCCGCATCGTCAGGCGACTGCCTCGCGCATAAGCATCGTTGCCACACGATGTCGATTGAACTCCTCGGTGCGACAGGTTACCTTGCTTCGATAACCGAGGGCACTGATGACGCAAAACCGCAAAGCTTGTGGCGCTTCTCTTCGTCAACGCATGATCTCCTGGAGGCGCGTGATCTCCTGGAAGAGCAGTGTCCCGCCTGTACTTCTCGCAGGTTTGCTAGCCCCAGCTCTGTTGGCGGCGGGCACCACGTCGAGCGCTGCCCCGCCAGTGCTGGCAGCAAAGAAGGGAGAGCTCGCGGCGAAGAGGATCCCTGAACGCATCCTCCCCGCCGGTCAGACGCGGATCTTCGTTGCGGACACTGCCAAGAATCGCGTCGTCAGCTTCAACGACATGAGCGGGACGGGCTGGGCGACGCTCACCTCCGCGCAAGGCGTCACGCCAGGTTTCAGCGGCCCCACCGGGGTTTCGGTACCGCCCAGCGGGCTCATCGCGTCCGTCGCGGGCACATTTGGTACGGGGGTTTACGTCGCGGACAAGTTGAACCGGCGCGTCGTCAAGTCGAATGACATCACCGGTGCGGGCGGGCAAGTCCTGGGCGACGGTAACCCAGCGCGCGTAGCCACCACGACGCTGAACGTCTATGCCCGCGGTGGTCAGCTATTCGTGCTCACCGATCCACCACCCAATCAGAACTCCGGCGGCTCGCGCTTGTTGATTCTCAACGACACGAGTGGCAACGGCACGGTAGTGACCGGCGCCCAAATCCACGGCTGGTCGAACCCTGGCCCCAACGGCACAGACCGAGGTGTCGGACTGCTCGACGGCATGGCGTGGGATTCGCACGGCAAAGTCTACGTCTCCACCAGTCGCTCGATCGTGATGCTCGATGCCCTCGATCCCACTGCCCTCGCTTCCTCGGCGGGTGTCGTGGGCACTGAGTGCTGCACCAACTTCGCGTTTACGCCCACCAATCGCGGACGCAAGATCGCCATCGGACCCGACGGCAAGATCTACGTCACCGATCCCTCGTTCGTGGTCCAAGGGCAGTCGATCACGGGCCGCATCGTGCGCATCGACAACATCTATGGTGACGGCTTCGTCGACTTGAAGACCGCTTGTGGTCACGCTTTCAGCTCGCCCTCGGACATCGCGGTCACCAGCGACGGCATCTACGTACTCGACACCAAGAACAATCGGCTCGTGCGCTTCACTGACATGACCGGCGCCAACTGCGTCGAGTTCAAAGGGCCGACGAACGATCTGCTGTCTGCGCCCTCGGGTTTGAGCGTAACCCGGCTCTGAGCGTCTGGCTTGGAGCCGCCAGGGTCGCGGAGTGGAGGTCGACGAGCGTTCCAGCCTCCCCCCGCGCGGCGCTGCGGCTATTTGAGCAGCGAGATGGTGTTCTTTGCAACGCTCACTGTCTGCTTCTTGTGCTTGGCAGCTTCGTTCTGTTTCTTGTTCTTGCTTTTTGCTTTTGGAGATTTGTCGCCCATGGATCACCAACCTGAAGATTTGCGGATTTGAATTACTCACGAATCGCAAGCGCGCTTTGCAGGTTGCTGCGATAGGTGAATCGCCTCGATACGGCGGAGGGAGCGTGGAGTCGCTCCTGGTGGTTGATAACTCCGCGCGGTTGCACGCCAAACGCGTCAGCTGCGGAACGGGGCTCCCTGCCCGGCGCCATCAGTGAACGTGACGGCGTGAGGTTTGATAGTGCGCCCAGGGACTAGATGCGTCAAGGAACTGTGCGAGGCATTTTAGTCGCAAACGGTGGGCTTCTGTCTCGGCACGCGCCGGGCCAACCGATGCGGACGCACCAATCCGCCGTTGTGCCTGATAGTTGGCCAGAGGTGGGTGGGAGCCGCACAGCGGCGCGGAAGGGCTGGGCCCAACCCCCAACCCCCCAAGGCATTCACCTAATACCAATATCGCCGTGGCCCGTGTGCTCTGCCCCCGCCCGAGCTCACGCGGTCAAGGGGCACTCGGCAGCGCGATGATCAACTGCTCGTCGGGGCCGGTCGAGCAACTGCCGTTCGAAGCGAGATCCGTCAGGACGCAATCGCAGGCGGGCATGCCGACACATTCACTCGGCAAATCGCGACACGTGTACACCGGCTGCGAGGTATCGGCATCGGCGACCTCGCAGTACGCGTCGGCGACGAAGCTGCATTCGATGTTGCCGCAACTGAAGGGCCGCGTCGTCGGGTCACAGTAGGCAAGCGGCCAGTCACTGCGTGCGCATTGGGCACCTGAGGCCTCGGGGACGCAGCCGCCGCTGCACGGGTCACAACAACGTTCACCCTCATCACACGCTGCGGCGCCGCACACGGGACCGCTGGCTGCGCTGGAGGCGTCGCTGTCCCGTGGCGTGCTCGCGTCGGGCTCAGACGGCGCGGATTCACATTGGCCCAGCGCTGGCATGCACACCCGCTGCGAGCTTGCGCGCTGCACACAGACGGACGCCGGGTCACAGTCGGCGTCTGTCTCGCAGCTCTGCGGCTGGCACGAATAGACCGTCATCGGGTTCAGGCTGGTCGTACTCATTGGGATACAGCTGAAGTCGGCAGCGCAGGGTGTCTGCGCGTCGCAAGCTCTGGCGCTGCAGTGACCCGTCTCGTCGCACGACAGATCCGTAGCCGGTGCCAGCATCCGACAATCGGCATCGCTCTTACAGGGTGCGGTACAGACTCCGCAGAGCGCGTCGCACACTTCCGCGGCTTCGCAGTCCGAGTCTTGGCTGCAGGCGCGAAAATCCGCGGTGGTGGCGCAACCCGTCAGGGCACAGGAATCGTCCGTACACTCGTAGTCATAGGGGGCATGGCAGCTCTGCCCAGCGCCGCACTCGCTCGCATCGTGACAGCCGCCTGCCGGGTTTGGATTGGAGCTTGGGCTCGGCGATTGCCCTGCATCGGGCGACGAGCTTTCGGGACGAGGCGTATCAGCGTCGGAAGGTGT
Organism: Polyangiaceae bacterium; assembly: GCA_036263015.1. GTDB lineage: Bacteria > Myxococcota_A > Polyangia > Polyangiales > Polyangiaceae > SZUA-265. The sequence goes on from DATAHU010000121.1 coordinate 109,185, forward strand.
TGGCTGTGGATTACCGGATTGCGGGGCGTCTCCCGCGTCGGACACGCTCGCCTCGGGCCCCATTGGCGGCACGTTGGAGATTGGCCCAGGGGTGAGCGGACCAGCGGGCGGCTCAGGCGTCTCGGCGCTCGGAGTCGAGTCGGAGTCGCTGGGTGCCTGGGTCGCGCCGTCTGCGCCGGCAGCGTTTCCCTCATCAGTCGTCAGGATGTGGCGCCCGCTCGCGTCGACGCAATATCCGTCAGCCGCGCAGCTAGCGTTCGCATAGTCCGCGCAGTCGCCGTCCGCTTGGCAGTGCGACCAATTGGTGGAACCAGAGCTCTCGACGGCGTTCGAATCGTGGTCGCTGGTGCAACTCGCAAGCGCCAGAGCGAGCCACGGCAGTGACGACCAGACCAGCCATACGCGTTTCGAAAAGGGCAGCCGAATCCTCATCTCGTCGAATCTGACGCTGGCCTCCGCGCAAGTATAGTGTCAATTATGACAGTGAACCGTCGCGGCACCTCCGCCAGTAATACTCGAGACGCGAACCGATTGTCGGGCAAAGCGGCGCGCTCGACGTGGTCGAAGCCAACGCCGGTCCTTGCTCAAGCTTCGTTGCTGGAGAGCCCTTGGTTGCGGCCTCGTCGGACAGCTGTAGTGACGAGCAGACTTGCAGTCTTCGGCCAACGCGAGTCGAGCAGCCGATCCTTGGCAATCCACGCAAGACTGACGCTGTCGCTCTGATTGCCGCCGAGGATCTGAAAAGCGCTGTCGTCCTCGCCCACGTAAAAACCGACGTGCCCTTTGCCGCTCGCGCGCGACTCACGCCAGAAGACCATGATCGCGCCCGTGCGCGGAGTCACCGCGTCGCCAAACGTTTGCCATTGTCGGGCTCCAAGCGGATTGCCCGGCAGGGCTTCTTGCGGCAGCGTCGAGCCAACGCAGTGGGCAACGAACAGCCCGCACCAGGGCACGTCATCGCTCGCGTAGTGCAGTTCGAGATTCGTCGCCCAGTCGAGGATCGTGGGATTGTCGATCGCACCCGGCCCCTCTTTGAGCCCGAACAGATGCCGGGCTTCTTCGAACCAAGGCAACAGAACGTCTGAGCTGGCAACCGCTGGCCCCACTGCTCCCGCGGCCGTGGTGAACAGTAGATTCCGCGTCGCGGGACCGAGCAGACCGTCAGCGGGCAGCTTGTTTGCGACTTGAAAGCCCTTCAACGCCGCAATCGTATTGCGGCCCCAGATTCCGTCGAGGGCTCCAGGGTCGAATCCCTTGGCCTTCAGCACTTCTTGAATGTTTCGAATCGAATTGCTCACGAGCGCCTCCTCCTTGCACGATCTGCCCTTCGACCCCCGAGCTCGATGGGCCACAGATTACGAGTGTAGCGGCACGGCCGCCGGCTGTCTTTGGGAACTTTTCTTGCGTTGCAGTCCTCCCGCTCCGGCGCAGGCCGTTCATTCGTTAACCTGCTTCGAACAACGGTCCCGCAGACGCCTTGAAGTGCTTCGTGACGTGTTCGACGATGAAGTCCCAGACCACGCGCACTCGAGCCACGCGCACCAGATCACTCGGCATCAGGATCCACAGATCGCGGCGATCGACGGCCTCTGGTGGTGTGAGCCGCACGAGATTTGGAAAGTCGTCGGCGTAGAGATGGATCGTCGCGCCGACGCCGTAACCAGCGCTGATCGCTGCAGCCATGCTCGCAACGTCCACGCGCACCGAAGCGCGACCGAGGGATCGCACGCGCTGCACCCACGGGTAGCCTGGGATGTAAGCTGCGTCTTCGTTCGGCAATACGATGTCGTGGCCAGCCAACGCGTGCGCGTTCTTCGGGCGCCCGGCGCGCTCCAAGTACTCGCGGCTCGCGTAAACACTGATGGGGAAGGCAGCCAGTCGCTTCGATTGAATCTCGACGCGCGATGTCGATTCGGCAGGTGCGCCAGCACCTGGGATCTGAAAGCGCAGCGCGAGATCCGCTTCGTCGCGCGTGAGATCGGCGCGGCGTTGACTGGGAACGATTTCGATCTGCAGCTTGGGATACTGGGCGCAGAGTGGAACCAGGCGCGGCAACAGAAAGGAGCGAGCGAAGTGAGGAGTCACGGCGATTCGGACGACCCCCTCGACACGGCGATCACGTCCGGCGATCTGACTCGTGACGCGTGAGGCCTGGCGCTCCATGCCTTCGACGAACTCGAGAATGCTCTCGCCTTCGGGCGTTGGCACCAGTGCGTCGGCCGTGCGTTGGAACAACTGCGCTTTGAGCCGTTCCTCGAGCCGAGTGAGACGGCGACTCACCGTGGTTGCGTCGACTTCCAAGAGGCGCGCGGCGGCCGCGAAGGTCCCCTCGCGGCGCAGCACTAGAAATACGTGCAAGTCATCCCACGGCAGCTCGCCAGCCACCCCTGCAATAATGCAGGAACGGCTGCAAATTGTCGAGTTCATCCTGCATCAGTGCCGGTGCATGGTCTGGTTCGTCGCAGCGCGGAGATCACCGCACGCGAGCCAAGTTCAAGAAAGAGGAAGCATGAGTCGGCACTTGATCGGACCACACACGCTCGGGATCGGAAGCAACTGATGCGCGTCCTGTTCTACAGCCCCAAGGGCACTGGCCACGTCAATCCGACGCTGCCGCTGGTGCGAGGGTTGGTCGAGCGCGGCCACGAGGTGACGTACACGCTGACGTCCGAGTGGCGCGAGCGACTCGTCGCGCTGGGCTGCGCCTACCGCAACACCGGCACCGAAGAACAGTTTACGACCGCGGACTTCAACCCTGGAGCGCCGTTCTATCGGCAATTGCTACCGACGACCGCGGCGCTTCTCCCCCGGCTCGTGGCAGAAGCGCGTGCGCTCGCGCCCGACGTCATCGTCTTCGATTCGTGCGCTCCCTGGGGCTACGCGATCTCCGAGGTCCTGGGTGTGCCCGGCATCTGTTCACTCAGCACATTGGTTTTCGATCGCGACGAGGTGCGACGTCATGTTGGTGATCCAAGCGAACGTCTCGATCGCGTGAACCTGGAGGCACTCGCCGAGCTCGAGCGGCGCTGGGGGCTCGATTTTCGTGGTCGCGATCTCGGCCTGTTCTACGGGCGTGAGAACCTCGTCTTCTCGTGTGAGGAGTTGAACCCGACACGCGCGAACGTCCCCGGAGTCTTCCACTTCGTCGGCCCAATGGCGAATGGCGCAGGCGAGATCGCCGGCCTAGAAACTTACGCCCAAGGCCGATGCCGAATCTATCTGAGCATGGGCACGGTAGTGGGAGGTAAAGCGGGCCTCGAACGGAGCTTCTTCGCCCCCTTCATCGACGCGTTCAGTGAGCGCGCGGGCTACCAACTGCTGTTGTCGGTGGGTGCCTCAGCAGCCCTGTTCGGACCGTTGCCGAACAACGTCACTGTTCGGCAATTCGTTCCGCAGACGGCGGTGCTCGCGCACACCGACGCCTTCATCACCCACGCTGGCGCCAACAGCCTGCACGAAGCGCTCTTCAACGCCGTCCCATTGGTTTGCGTGCCGCACTTCGGAGACCAACCGCAGAACGCCGCGCGCGTGGCTGACCAGGGAGCGGGCGTCGTCTTGCCACTAGATCAAATCTCGGCCGCGCGTGTCTCGGCGGAAGTCGAGCGCGTGTTCGGCGAGTCGTATCGCTCGAACGCGGCTCGTCTGGCGCAGGCGCTAGGCGCGTGCGGTGGGCTCGAACGAGCGCTGGGCGTGGTCGAGAACGCGAGGGCCGCGCAAACTCGCTCCACTGTATTAGGTGAACAGCGCTCGTCCGAGTACACGCTCAGCTGAGTTGACCGATGACGCCCGCCGCGCCGCCACCGGGAACTTGTTCGACGGACCACTCGCTGACTTTGCCGTTCTTCACCGTGATGGCCACGCGCTCGACCGGGTTCTGCAACCTGCGACCGGTCGCCGGCAGAGTTGGGCCATGCGGCACCGCGAGCGCCCCCCGGTGCGTCCCGGTCACCTCTACGACGGCGTAAACGATGCTCCCGGCCGCGCGCAGGTCGCGCAGATTGTGATTGAAATCGGGCAGACCGGCCCGCAACGTGGACCAAAGCCCAATCGCTTCCCCCTTGCCGTGCGCTTTGGGGCCGACCCCGACGAACTGAAAGTCGTCAGCCAATAGCTCCGCCGCGCGTCCGAGATCACCGCCGCAGATTTCCTTGTCGAGCTTCGTCACCAAATCGATTGCGTTCATTTTGTTTCTCCTTCCGAGCGAGTGCTTTCGCTCTTGGAGAGGCATTTGGCTCGCACGCGGCCGCTCAGGCAACGGTTGAAGGTGCACAGGGGCCGTGCGATCGTGCACAGGTGCTCGACTGGAACGACCTGCGCTACTTCTTGGCGGTCACGCGCGCGGGCTCGCTGGCAGGCGCTGGCAAGGCGCTCGGCGTAGAGCATACGACGGTAGGTCGGCGTTTGGGAGCGCTCGAGACGGCGCTCGGCACGAAGCTCTTCACGCGTAGCCCCGACGGCTTGGCGTTGACCCGCGCGGGTCAAGAGATCTTGTCGCTATCGGAAGAGATCGGAGCGCGTGCTGAAGCGATCGAACGGCGGGTCGCAGGTGAAGACACGCGAGTTGCCGGCAGTGTGCGGCTCACGGCATCGGAGGCCGTGAGCACTTACTTGGCGGCGCGCTTGCCGACCCTGAACGAACAATATCCAGATCTGATGGTCGAGATCCTGAGCGGAAACCGCGCCTATGATCTGTTGCGAGGTGAAGCCGATCTGGCGGTTCGCGTGCGCGAAGTGACAGAGCCGGATCTGCTGACGCGCAAGCTCGCTGAAGCGGGCTGGTCCTTGTATGCATCGGGCGGCTACTTGGCGCGCAAAGGCAGTATCGAGAACCTCGAGTCGCTGACGGGACACGAGGTCGTTGGTTACGACGATAGCTTGGGAGCGGTCCCCGGTGCACTTTGGCTGGCAGAGCACGCCGCGGGCGCCAAGACCGTCCTGCGCGGCAACAGCATCGTGGCCGCGCTCAATGCAGTGACCTTCGGGGTGGGCATTGGCGCACTACCGTGCTTCATGGCAGATGCCGAACCGCGCCTGCAGCGCCTGACCGAGCGCGTCGTCGGCGTGCGTCCGATCTTCATGGTCGTTCATCCCGATCTTGCCCGCGTGGCACGCGTGCGAGCCGTGATGGACTTTTTGATCGACGTGTTCACGAAGGACGCAGCGCTCTGGAGTGGACAGCAAGTTTCATAGCGTCGGGAGTTTGGGGGCCGGGCTGCCACTGCAGCGCGAACTGCGGCAATTCGGGGCTCTCGCCCAGGGCGTTCGTGCCACATATCCATTTTTATGTTGTTTTGTCTTTTACAGAAGACAGCAGCCCAGTATGACGCTGCGCATGAGTCGCGACCACTGTACTTAGTCGTCTGGCCACGCTCTGGTGCGAGCCCGACGACTTCCAGCCAAAGGATTGTTTCATGAAGCAGAAGTTTGGGCGCGGTTCGTCAGGGCTCGTTGTGAAACTCGGCAGAGTTCCATTGGTCTGCGTGTTGGCCTTCAGCGCGGCCTTGCCGCTCGACAGCTGCTCGAGCGAGCGAGCTTCCGACGATGGCTCCGAAGCGGTCGGTTCGGTTGGGTTGAAGGTCGAGGTTGCTCCCGGCGTGACGTTGAACGCTGTCACGTACACGATCAGCGGCAATGGCTTCAGCAAGACCGGCAGCATCGATACCAGCGGCTCGCCCGTCGTCAACGGTACGATCGGTGGCATTCCTGCGGGCGATGACTACACGATCGTGTTGACTGCGACTTCGGTCGAGGGCGACACGACCTTCACTGGCTCCGCCGACTTCGACGTCACGGCCGGCAAGACGACGTCCTTGACCGTTCACTTGCGAGCCAAGGGCAAGCCGACCAAGAATGGCAGCGTGTCGGTCAACGCCACGCTCAACGTGGGCCCGGTGGTGGATGAATTGAGCGTGACGCCCTTGACCGCTTACGTCGGTCACACGATCACCTTGAACGGCGCTGCCAGCGATGCGGACGAAGGGCCCTCGGGGCTCAGCTATTACTGGAGCAGCACCGGCGGTGTGATCGCCGATCCGATCCGAGCGAGCACCACGCTGACGAGCGCGACGCCCGGCACTTTCACGATCAGCTTGACGGCCTTCGATGGTGAGCTCAGCGACAGCGCAACCACCACGGTGACGTTCGTCAGACCGCAGAGCGACTCGGACGCGGGGAGCGGAGCGGACGCCGGCACCGGGGCAGGGCCCGAGCACCCAAACGTCTTGCTGATCATTGCCGATGACCTGGGCGCGGAATCGACCAGCCTGTATCCGAGCTTGGCGGGCGAGACTGGCGCAGTACCGATTCCCAACATCGAAGCCCTGGCAGCCCAGGGCTTGGTCTTCGACAACGCGTGGGCGAGCCCCGCGTGCTCGATGACTCGCGGTACGATCGTGACGGGGCAATACGCTCATCGCACGGGCGTGACGTTCGTGGGAGCTGTGTTGCCGACCGATACGACCACCGTGTTCGATCGCATCACGGCAGAGAGTCCCGACTACTCGCAAGGGTTAATCGGCAAGTATCACTTGGGCGGTCCAAACCCGACCAACACGCAGCATGTTACCGACATCGGCGTGCCGTACTTCAAAGGCATTCTCTCGGGCGGCGTGAGCGATTACTTCAAGTGGACCACTTACAGCACCGAAGCGGCCCCTTTCACCAACACGACGTTCGCAACGACCGCGCTCACCGACTACGGGATCGATTACATCCACGACCGCGAAGCGAAGCGACCCGACGAGCCGTGGTTCTTGTATCAGGCCTACAATGCGCCGCATTCGGTCGGCGCCAACAGTCCTTACCAAGTGCCGCCCGCAGAGCTCCACCACGTGGATCTGAGCTCGGTCGGTAACCCCGCGCCTGGAACGATCGTGACCAACATTCCGGTGTACAAGGCGCTGATCCAGAGTCTGGACACCGAGATTGGACGCTTGCTGGCCGAGGTCGACTTGGACAAGACCACCGTGATCTTCATCGGCGACAACGGCACGCCGGATCCGGTGAAAGACACGAAGACGGGCATCCGGGGTTCGAAGGGCAGTGTCTACGAAGGCGGTTTCCGTGTGCCGCTCATCGTTGCTGGCGCTGGCGTAACACGCCGCGGTCGCGAGGACGATCTGTTCGTATCGACCGACTTGTTCGCGACGATCCTGGAACTCACGGGACTCAGCGTGGGGCACGTCGAGAACAGCTACAGCATCAAGCCACTGTTCACCGACGAAACCGTCAGCAGCGGCCGCACGCATTCGTTTTCGGAGACCGGGAACGGCCCCAACAATCGCCATTGGGCCGTCAAAGACAATCAGTACAAGCTCGTCTACAACAACGGGGTCGAGGAATTGTACGACCTGGTCGCCGATCCGCTGGAGAAGCACGACTTGTACTCGAGCGAAGAACATGCGGCAGCACTCGCAGCGCTGCGAGCAGAGATCGACGCGCTGAAGCCCAGCGCGCCCGCCAACTACTTCCCCTGACCGAACGCACGAGGCGCCTCCGCCGGCAAAGGGCAACTTTCGCAGGCGGGGGCGCAACCCAATGCACGAGACCATTTGTCTTGTTTACAAGACAAGACTTCACTATGAAACGGTCTATGACCCCCGAACACTGTACTTAGTCGTGCGAGCGCCACGTTATCCAAGCACGGGGCGCCCGGACGACTTCCAACCCAAAGGATCGACTGATGAAGATTTGGCGCAGTACGTTCGGGCTCGTGACGCGGCTCGGCAGAGTTCCTCTAGTTTGCGCGTTGGCGCTCAGCGGCGCCGCGCCCTGGCAGGGTTGCTCCAGCGATGAGTCTCGCAATCCTGGAGCCGAGGAGGTGGGGTCCATCGGTTTGAAAGTAGTCGCGGCGCCAGGGATAACGCTGAATTCCGTGGCGTACACCATTAGCGGCAATGGTTTCGACAAGACCGGTAAGATCGACACCAGCGGCTCGGAAACGATCAGCGGCACCATTGGCGGTATCCCTGCGGGCACCGGCTACACGATTACGCTGACTGCGACGTCGAGTGATGGTAGCGTGACGTACACGGGCTCCGCGAAGTTCGACGTCAGCAGTGGCCACACCACGAGGGTGACGATTCATTTGCGAGCCAAGGGCAAGCGCGGCAACGGCAGCGTGACCGTCAACGCGACGCTCAACATCGGTCCCGTCGTCGATGAATTGACGGTGACACCGTTGACGGCGTCCGTGGGCACTAGCATCGCTTTGAGTGCTGCTGGGAGTGATGCCGACGAAGGTCCAGAGAAGTTGAGTTACTACTGGAGCAGCACTGGCGGCGTGATCGACGATCCGATCAAACCCAACGCGAAACTCACGAGCGCGACCCCTGGCACCTTCACGGTGACGCTGACGGTCTCGGACGGTGACTGCACTGACAGCACGACGACGAGCGTCACCTTCGTTCGTCCCGAGAGCGATCAGGACGCTGGCCTTGGCAACGACGCAGGCACAGGGCCTGCCCATCCCAACGTGCTGTTAATCATTGCCGACGACCTGGGAGCAGAAGCAACGAGCCTCTATCCCGATCTCGTGGGCGACAGCGGCGCGGTGTCGGTTCCGAACATCGAAGCGCTCGCCGCCAACGGTCTGGTGTTCGACAACGCGTGGGCCAGCCCCGCATGCTCGATGACTCGGGGAACGATCGTCACGGGTCAGTACGCGCACCGCACGGGCGTGACTTACGTCGGTGCGATCTTGCCGACGGACACCACCACCGTCTTCGATCGCATCACCGCTGACAGCCCGGCGGACTACGGCCAAGCGTTCTTCGGCAAGTTCCACTTGGGCGGGGGCAACTTCGATCCGGTTGCAGGTGGCGCTTTCGCAGACGCGCCGGACATCCTCCAGCGCGTGAGAGATCTCGGGATCACGACTTACCGAGGGATCCTTGGTGGCGCCGTCACCGACTACTTCAGTTGGAACGCTTATGACATCAACGGTCCAGCGCTCCCCGAAACGACCTACGCCACGACGGCGCTCACCGACTTTGCGATCGACTACATCAACGATCACGAGGCCAACAAACCCGACGAACCCTGGTTCGTTTACCAAGCGTACAACGCCCCCCACGCAGCAAACGGCGGAAATAGTCCGTACCAAGTACCCCCGGCGGAACTTCATCACGTCGATTTGAGCTCGGTGGGGAGCCCCGCACCGGGAACGAGCGCGACCAACATTCCTATCTACAAGGCCGACATTCAAGCCTTGGACACGGAACTCGGCAGGCTGCTCGCCGAGGTCGACCTCGAAAAGACCACCGTCATCTTCATCGGTGACAATGGCACACCGGGTCCCGTCAAAGACACCGGAACCGGCATACGTGGCTCGAAGGGCAGCGTCTACGAAGGTGGCTTCCGAGTTCCGCTCATCGTTGCCGGCGCTGGCGTAACACGCCGCGGTCGCGAGGATCATCTGTTCGTCACCACGGATCTGTTCGCGACGATCCTCGAGCTGACGGGCATCTCGGCGAGCCACGTCGAGAACAGCTACAGCATCAAGCCGCTGTTCGGTGATGAAAGCGCGACGAGCGGCCGCACCCACTCGTTCTCGGAAACTTCGAACGGTCCCAGCAATCGCCACTGGGCGGTCAAGGACAACCAGTACAAGCTCGTGTTCAACAACGGCGTCCTCGAGTTGTACGACTTGGTCGCCGACCCACTAGAGACGCACGACTTGTTTGGCAGCGAAGCGCACGCAGCGGCACTCGCGACGCTGCAAGCAGAGATCGAAGCCTTGAAAGCCCAGGCCCCCGCGGACTACTTCCCGTGAACCCGAGGACGTGATTCGAAATGCCCCCGCCCCTAAACTGGCGGGGGCGCTCACGGCTACCTCACGTCGGCCCCTGACTCGTTCAGGGTTGCCGCTTCGAGGCCCGCCACGGCAATGGTCACGGTGCGCTTGCAGCGCCGGCACTTCAGTTCGACGTGTCCATTGACGAAGCGCGCAAGCAGACAACCGCAACCGCAACGCAGCGCTCGATCGCCACAAGGGTCACAATCGGTAACCCCGAGGGTCGATTCAGGCGGGCGCCGGCGACTTCGGTCCATCGAGGGCTACACTTATAGCAAACGAATATCATTTTCAATAGCGATAGGGACCGGGCCCTCCTTTTCGACCACCTCAGCGCTGGATCTCCACCAACAGAACCCAAGTGCTGTAAGCCACACTGAGCAGTGTCAAGACGCTCGCCGCCAGGTTCAGGCTGAAGCCCCATTCAAAAGCCGACGACCACAGGCAAATACCCGCCACGAGCCAGCTCACAGCCGGCGTCAACGCCAACAGGGAGCGCATCACGCGCGGCTCGTATCGACTCTTCGGCGAACGCCACTGGATCCGTGCAATCGCGAGCAAAGCAATCGCCCCGACCACTGCGAGCTCTACACCGAGCACACCTGCTGCCTGTCCCGGAACCAAACCCACGAGCGCCACAGTCAAGAGGCCGACCAGCAAGATCAGCGTCTCGGCCGCTCTCCCGGGCAAATTGGGGTACTCGAGAACACGCGCCAGGTTAATGGAGACCGCGACGAAGAGCAGGCCGGCCAATGCTGCCGCGGCGCCCGCTTGCGCCACGAAGTAGTCGCTCCAAGCCTGGGTGTCGACGCTCATGGTTCACCCGCCACGGACTGAAAGAACACGACGTTGCGTTTGGCCCAATCGGCGAACCGCGTCGGGGGGCGGCCGGTGACGCGTTCGACCGCGTCGCTCAACGTCGCTCGTTCCCCGACTTCGTCAGCCCATTGGGCCAGCAGCAACTCGACATATGGGAGCGGAATGGCTTGCGCCAGGCGAGCGTGCGCCGCTTTCCTCTCTTCGACGCGGATCGCTAGCGGCTTGTCGAGAGCTTGTGACAACAGCTGGACTTGCTCGCGCTGGGTGAGTGACTCGGGCCCGGTCAGGACCAGCGCTTGTCCGATCCAATCCGAGCTCAGCAACGCACCCAGCGCAACTCTGGCGATGTCGCACTCGTCGATCGGCGCTTGCTCTGCCTCCGGGTATGGCAAGGGCACGGCTTGCTCTTTCGAGATTGCGTCGCCCCAGAAACGTCGTGCGTTGCTGGCGAATGCCCCAGGCCGTAGGAATGTAAACTCCAGCCCAGCATCGGAAATCGCCTGCTCGAACGCCAGATGGCGCCTTCGGTTGTATTGGGCGTAAGGGCGCTGGTTGGTAGCATCGATCGTTGAGAGCAAGACCACGCGTTGGACGCCAGCACCCGCGAGCAGCTGCGCCAACTCACTGGGTCGTTCACCCTGGGCATACAGAAATACCGAACTGACCGATTCCAGAGCGGGCAGCAGCGACGCGGGCTCTCGGAGATCGCCCTGGAAGTACCTGATTGCGGAGGTGACGGCATCAGCGGGTCGCGTACGGGACAAGGCACGCACCTCGATGCCTGCCGCAATCAAGCCTTTTGCAACTTCGGCCCCAACCCGACCACTAGCCCCGGTAACTAGAATCGACATCGCTCAGCTCCTGTGTCGAGCTCAATCTGCAATGTCGCTCAGATTATGGCCAATCATGAGTGATAACGAATATTATCACCACTATGAATCTCACCAACGTCGACATGAACCTGTTCCTGGTCCTGGCTGCGGTGCTGCGTGAACGCAGTGCGACGCGGGCAGCGGCGCGCTTGCACGTGACGCAATCGGCCGTCTCGAATGCACTCGCGCGGCTCAGGCGCTTGTTCGACGATCCACTGTTCACACGCACGCACGGTGGACTGATCCCGACGCCCAGGGCTTTGGCGCTCGAGCCGCAGCTGAGTGCCGCGCTCGCGTCACTGGCCGAGCTCGATCGGGCAAAGCAGTTCGAGCTGGCCACGACCACACGCGTCTGGCGGCTATCGTTTGCCGAACACTATGGGCCTCTGTTGTTACCACCGCTGATGGCCAGTCTGCGCAAGCGCGCTCCACACGCGGGGCTGAGCGTGATCAGCGTCGATCAGCTCGTTGCCAGCGACGGGCTGGCGAGTGGAGACGTGGACTTGCACTTGGGTGTTCCAGGTAAACGATCGCCGTCTTGGCGCAGCCAGCGTCTTTTCGAGGACGAGTTGGTTTGCGTCCTGAAGAAGGGGCACCCCGCGAGCAAGAGGCCGTTGAGCATCGAGTCATTTGCGGCGCTGCCGCAAGTTCAAGGGCGCGTCATGCCAAACCGCGGCAGTGAGGTCGACGATGCGCTGTTACCCTATTCCACTAAGCGCGAAGTCGTTCTGAGCGTGCCCTACTTGAGTGCGATCTTCCCCGTCGTCGCGAGCACGGACTGCGTCGCGACCGTCTCGCGGCGACACGCCGAGTTCTTCGCGAGGACGCTGCCGCTGGCCATCGTCAAGCATCCGCTGTCCCTGCCCAAAGTCGAGGTATCTCTCAACTGGCACCGCCTGGCCGACAAGGATCCGGCAGTGGTTGCACTGCGCGGCTTGATCGGCGAATGCATTGCCGAACGTCAGTACGGCTGAGTGCATTTGGATGAGCGCTAGCCATCATGTATGTGGGAATGCGCCTGGTGACGACCGAGGTGTTCGCAGTATCGGCAGCACCGATTCGCATTGGGGGCACCGTTCCAGTCAGCTAGGTAGCAAATCTCGAACGCTGACTGCTGGCACTTGTGCCGAGTTCGAAGTCGTGGAACTAAATTACCTCGATGCTTTCTCGGTCTTTCTTGGCGCAGTCCACACTGCGCGTGCTCGCTGTGCAGTTCGCAAGTATCGTGGCCCTGAGCTTCTGTGGGTGTTCACCCAAGACTGACGGCGGAGACAAGTGCGACGAAGGCGGCGAAGGTTGCGGTTGCTTTGGCAACGGGACGTGTCTCGAGGGGCTCGAGTGCCTCTCGCACGTGTGTGTGGATACTCATCCCCCAAAGCACACCTCGCGCGATGGCGGTGGCGAGGGTGATGCAGCCGCGGCCAGCCCGGCAGAGCATGCCCAAAGCGATGGCGGTGACGCTCCGAGCTCGAAACCAACGAGCAAGCCGAGCAGCAAGCCCACGACGCCAAAGCCCAATGAAACCGATCCGAGCTCCACCGAGCCAACGACACAGAAGCCCAATCCTTCAACTCCGTCTGGCGATGACAGCGCTTCGTCGGATGCGGGACTGTTCGGCGGCGGTGTGCCGACGGTAGAGGTTGGGCCTACTTCAGGCGACGAACAGAGCGATGCCTCGGCGGGGTCAAACACTCCCAGCCCGGATCCTAGCGAGCCGGCCCCCACCACGACCGAGCCTACGCCTCAGCCCACTGAGCCTGGGCCCAGCGATCCTTCACCCGATGCCTGCACAGGGCCGAGCGGAACCTGCGCCGACGGCAACGCCATGGACTGCGCGGATGGGAGTTGGGTCGCGCGCGATTGCTCGGCCTGCAACATCCTCAGTTGCGGCATCGCCTGCTGTGGATCCATCTGGGGACTCGTCGCAGAAAGTTATCCGTACGAGGAGCGCAACGATCTGCTGGCCTCATTTGCTCAGACAGACGAGTACGCGGTAGTCACCGCGAACTTCGAGTCAACGGACGAGTTTGCCGCGATCGGGTTCACTTTTCCCGCTCCTCAACCCATTTCGCTCACCGCGCTCTCCTTCACGGGCACGATCACGGCTACGGGTGCTACGGTAGAAGTCAGCCTCGAGTATGACGACACCACTGGCTGCCTTTACACCTCCAGCGGCGGTATCCTCGCGTCCGAGGTGACCTGCTGGGGCGATTGGGAAGATGTCGGCTATGGCGGCAGTGCGAACAAACTCCTGATTCGCTTGCGCTCGACGTCGTCTCAACAAGCCTCGCTCGAGGTTCGCGGCGTTTCGTTCTGAAGCGCCTGAGTTAGCCGGCTTGGTTAACCCTGTGGACTCTCTGACGGACCCAGGCCGGTCGGCAACGCGCTGTCGCTGCTGATCACGATCTTGTCCACGCAGAAACCATCTTCCGAAGCCCAGATGCTCACGACGTGACTACCCGTCGTCGTGACGCTGAGCGTCTGCTGGCGCCAGCCGAACACACCGGAGGTATCGTCGAAGTCGTAGACGGGAGCCGGCACGTCGTCGACGCCGAGAAAACACGAGTCGGAACCTCCGCCACCGGTGCCCGCGTCACCTTTCAGGTTCAAGTAGAAGGTGCCGGTACTCGTGAAATTGACTCTGAAGGACAACTCGGGTGCATAGCCCACGGGGTCCGTCCATTGGTAGGCGTACTCGGGGTTGACGCGCATGCATTCTCCCCCGGAAGCCAGTGCGTCACTCGTGAGCTCCCAAGTGTGCTGTGAACCATTGACAGTCAATTCATGGTAATGCTCGGCCTCTAGAACTAGGCTGCCGTCACTCATCTGGAATCTGGGCACGACGCAGCTGTCCGCGTTGTCAACCAGGGACACTTCGGGCGTTTGGCATGCACCGCACTCACGATCCAACGTCGAGCTGGGTGCGGTGACGACGTACTGTGACGGCGCTGTGCAGCTCGTCCACTTGGTGCAGCTCGACTCGTTCTGCAGCGTGCTGAAGTACCCCGTCGCACAAGCTTCGCACGCGCGATCGGCGACGCTGGAGCCGGGCTCCGCGACGTAACTTCCGGCGGCACACGCCTGCCACGCGCTGCAGCTCACAGCGTTGCGGGCGGCACTGAATTCACCATCGACGCAGGCATCGCACTGACGGTCCGTCAGTGCATCTCCGGCGGCAGCGACGTATTCACCTTCGACACACGTGGTCATTGGGGAGCACGGCGTTGCGGGATCGCCATCATCGTCCCAGCTGCCGTCGTCGCACTGCGTGGCCTGAGCGGTGGCGCCCGCGCAATACTGGCCCGGCTCGCACGGCTCGCAACTCGTCGGGCCGTCGACGCCCGCGTCCGCCGCTGTGGTACGCACACTACCCGGGGCGCACTCGCCAAGCGCGACGCAAGCTCCAACGTTCAACCCCTCGCTGTAGGTGTCCGCTGGACACGGACTGCACTCGCGATCGCTGGCAGCGCTACCAACCTTGCTCACGTAACTGCCCGACTCACAGTTGGTCCACAACGTGCAGCTCTCCGAGTCCTGGCTCGCGCTGAAACTGCCAGCCGGGCAGCCCGCGCATTCGGCGTCACTCGTATCGCTTCCGGTCGACACGACGAAAGTGCCGGCCTCACAGCTTCTCGCTGTCGTGCAGCGCGCGGCATCCAGGCCAGCACTGAAGCTGCCCTCGGCGCAAGCTTTGCACTCGCGATCTTCGAGTGCCGAGCCAGCCTTCGAGACGTAGTAGCCCGCGAAGCACCGCGTAAACTTTTTACAAGCAGTACTCGGGTCGGCGTCGTGATCCCAAGTGCTTGCGGCACAGCTGCGTGCCGAGCTAGCACCTCCCGGGCAATATTGGCCGGGCCGGCACGGCTGACACGCCGCGTCCGCAGCGTCAGAGCTCGCGGCAATGAACTCTTCGCCAGGCTCACAGGGGCCGCCCGCGAGACAACCCGCTGGTCGAGGGCCCGCGTCGGACTCGGGGCAATACGGTGCGCACACCCTATCTCGGGTCGGCGTCCCCACTTGCAACTCGGACTCGGCCAAACTGCACACGGTCCACGCCTTGCACGAGGCTTGGTTTAGCGAGTCACTGTACGTCTCTGGCGGGCACTGTGCGCACTGTTGATCTAGATCTTGGCTCCCAGTCATCGACACGTATTGCCCAGCCGTGCAAACGCTCCACGCTCGGCAGGGCGTGCTTCGATCCGCATCGTGATCCCATGTACCTGCGGCACACATCGAGCCAACGGTTGGGTCACAACGGCCAGTCCCGTCGCAGCCAGGACATTTCGCCGGCAACCCTGAATCTGTCAGAATTTCGCCGCCACTGGTCCTGCACATGTCGCCAGCGCCAGAGGGCGTCTGGGTGGCCACGTTACCCACCTGCTCGAGCCCGTCCAACCGTTCACGCAGATCGGAAGTGCAGCCGTAAGCGCACGAGATGAAGACCCAACAAGGCAACGAAACAGTGGAACGCGCACTCTGCACGCTAGTATATGCGCCGGTTTGCGCGCGTGATCAATCTCGCAGGCGGTTGACCCAAGAAGAACACAACGCGTCGATCCAAAGCGCGCCAATGTCGAAGCGGAGTTAGGGCAATTTGCCAAGGGCCGCGATGCGACCACGCCGCGCCCCCGGATGTTCACCTATAACCCGTAGGATACGCGGAAGCTGAACGTCCCTCGGCTTGCCGGGCGCCCGCCAAGCAAACGTGTCCTTGGGCGCGAGGTAACGCCCTTTCGCCCTGGCCGGGACCGGAACCAGGAGCCCAGCGTGGGACCCGCGGGATTCTTCGGTTTCGGGCTTCCACTACGTGGCACTTTTCTCCGTATTGTGTTCCTATCCAGCCGAAATCCTTTGCTCTCTTAGCAAATGACCGACGCGCCGGCCTTCACGTCGTTCGTCCCGAACCGAGACGTCACCAATTACTCACGAGGCCGTCACGCACCCACCTTGGAGCATTCACCCGGTCGGACCCGAGGGCGTCGACCCAAGGCTCGGGTCCACTCCCTCCAACGCGAAGCCCAGGACTTTTGGGCTGCTTTCGATTCCGGGGGAGCGCATTCAGTCGCCCTCATAGCTTTGCATTTTTCGCGTTGAGGCAACCTGTCGCAGCCCCCGACTAAGTGCAACGAGTGAACACCTTCATTGCTCGATTCGAAAAGCAAACGTGTGACGTTGGCGCCACTCACGGTTGCGCAGCGGGCGGGGAGCATCTAGCAATTGCTTTGGCCCGCCACTAGGGTGGCCGGCGGCTCATGAATGAACGTTCGCGCGCAACAACAAGCGATGCGAACAAAGGCAGGCACAGTGAAATACATCGCAGTTTCGGTTCTCTTGCTTTTGGCGTCATGCGCGGACGACAGCTCCAAGACGGAAGCGAGCACAGACGCGAGCACGCCCACGGATTCCACCGTCGCCCCGGCAAGGGAAGCTGGCGTCGTGGAAGCGGGACCGACATTCGGTTGCAAGGAATGCGGACCCACGACGGACTCGTTCTTCAGCAACGACAAGGTCGCCACGCTCCGGCTAACGTTCGACGAAGCGGACACCAAGCCGTTCGGTTACAAGGCGGACGAGTGGCTCGATCTGCTCTGGGAGAAATGGAACAACCATTGCGGCCCCTACGAGTGGGTGCCGTTGACGATGCAGTACGAGTCTCCGGATCACGATGGCGACGTCACCATGGAAGACGTCGCGATCCGACTGCGCGGGACGAAGAGTCGCGGACGCAATCCGCTGGCGGGCTTCAAGCTCGACTTCACGAAGGCCTTGGAAGGCAGCCCGACACGCCGCTTCGCGGGCCTCAGCCGTCTCAACGCGCTGTCGAACGAAGGCGATGAGTCGAACATGGTGCAGTGCATGGGCTACAAGCTCATGCGCGACTTCGGGATCGAAGCCCCCGCTTGCAACCACTTGCAGGTCTACATCAACGACGAGTTGTATGGGTTGATGGAGAACGTGGAGCGCGGTAGCGATTCGCGCTTCTTGAAGCATCACTTCTCGGACAACGATGGGGCGCTGTACGCCGGTTCGGCTTCCTGTGGTTTCACGGATTCGTTGGCGGACCTCGAGTACAAGGGCGACAAGTTCGATGAGAACTACACGTTGGCTTACGACATCGTGAAGGGAGCTCCCGCGGACGCCGAAGCCAACTTGATCCCCATGCTCAAGTGCGGCGACGATACCCAGACCCCGGACGACAGCGAGTTCCAAAGCTGCATCAGCGATTGGATCGACGTGGACGAGTGGCTGAAGGAGATCGCGGCAGAGTCATTGATCCCATCGCTCGAAGACTTCTTCGGAGCGCGCCGCAATTTCTACATGTACTTCCTGCCCGACACTACCGCGCCACACGGCGGGCGCATGAAGGTGTGGGGCTGGGATTACGACACCGTGTTGCAGCTCTCGACCTGCTATCCCGGCAATTGTGATCCGTTCACCTCCGTCGCTGGCTGGTTTGGTCCGAAAGGCAAGCGCCAGAACCTGGTGGTGCGTCTGACGCGCGTCTTCAAGCAGCAATACTGCGAGCAGCTGAACTCGTTCTTGGACGAGGTCTACGACCCGGAGAAGGTCGACGAGATGGCGAGCACCATCGAGCCCTTGATGAAGACAGACCCGGTGGTGCCGTACGAGAACTGGCAAGCCGAGGTCAAGCGCATGCGCGACTACATGGTTTCGCACAAGCAAGCCATGCAAGCGATGGTGGATATGCGCTGCTCCGAGATGGCCGAGATGCCCGACGCGGGCAGCGAGACGCCGGATTCCGGGTCTCCCAGCACGAGCAGTGGCATGGACGCCAGTTCACCCGGCACGTCGATGAGCAGCGATGCAGCGTCTCCGACTACGGGATCCGAAGCCCGCGATGCTGCGACCCAGTCGACGGTGGACGCGGCCTCAGAAGCGGGAACGCTGTAACTAGAGTGACGACGCAAGTGGCAGGATTTCGAGGATAGGTAGAGGTGCAATCGATGAACTATCGTAGTTTGGCTTTGGGTTTTGGTTCGGTACTCACGTTTACGACTCTGGGACTGATTACTGGCTGTGGTGACGACACGACGACGGATACGACCGTCGACTCGGGAGCAGGCCCCGATGGTGGCGGAGACACGACAGAACCGACGGAATCGAGCAGCGGCGACACCTCGGACTCGGGAAGCGGCGAGACGACCAGTGAGGCCGGCAGCAGCGCCATGGTCACCGGAGACGTCGCGCACGTCGTGCCCGAGGGCACCGATTACGAGCCGGGCAAAGGCGAAGGCCCTGCCTTCGCGACGATCTACGAGGCGCTAGCCGCCATCGCCAATACGCCCGATTGGGACGGCACCATCGTGCTGCACGAAGGGCGTCACGAGCTGCCCACTGACGTCGTAATTCCGCCCAACGCTTACCTCAAGATCCTCAAGGGCACGACGATTGCGTCCGGCGGTGGCATCAGCATTCACGCGCAACGCGACGTCACGGCCGAGGGCACGGAAGACGCTCCCATCCTGTTCACTTGGCTCGAGGACGGTACTCCCTGGGGCTCGCTCACCAACTTCGAGCCGACGTCGCAGAAGAACGTCTTCGAGTACGTCACGTTCGAACATGGCAACGAATCCGATTTCAACGGCATCGGCATGCGCGGCGCCTTGTCACTCAACAAGGCGAGCGCACACATCTCGCACTGCAGGTTCGAGAACAACACCGGTGACGACGGGCTGAACATCAAGGCCAGCAACAGCCTGATCGAGTACTCCACTTTCAAGGACAACATCTCGGATGGCTTCGACTCGGACGGCGTCGCAGCGCCCGAGGTGCGGTTCTGCACGTTCGATGGCAACGGCAACGACAATCTGGATCTCGGCGAAGGCACCGAGATCCATGTCCACGACAACCTGATCTTGCACGCGGGCGACAAGGGTATCTCCAATGGAGATGGTTGCACGCCCGTGATTGAGCACAACGTGATCGCCAATGGCGCGCTCGGCATCGGTATCAAGGACGATGCCAACCCGATCGTGCGCAACAACACGCTCTACAACAACCAGTTCGGTATTCGCATCTACCACCACGTCGATGGTTTCGCCGGCGGCCAGGGCACCGTAACCAACAACATCATCTGGGGCTCGGCCGAGGGCGACTTGTTGTTCGAAACGGGCACGACTGTGCTCGCCTACAACTGCTTCAGCAGCTTGCTCGACGCAGACGGTAACGACGTCGTGGACAATGACGGCAACGTCATCGCCGACATGGACGGCATCCTGACCAAAGGCGCTGGCTGCGACGACCCGATGTTCGGCGATCCGGACAACCTCGACTTCCACTTGAAGTCGGAAGCGGGACGCTACGACGCCGCGAGCAGCGAGTGGGTCATGGACGATGTTACGAGCCCATTGATCGACAAGGGTGACCCGGCTACGGACATCGGCGACGAGCCGGCGCCCAACGGCGGACGGGTCAACCTCGGTTTCGAGGGCGGTGGCAGTGAAGCGAGCAAGTCCGCGGGCGGCAGCGCCGAAAACGATGCCGGCGTCGATAGCGGCATCAAGCCGAGCGCTGACGGAGGGACGCCGACGGACACCACTGGCTCCACGACGAGCAGCGGCGACGCCGGCTCTACGGATGCTGGCGGAGCCGTGAGCACGCCGGACGCTGGTGACGCCAGCGCCGACGCCGGCTGAGAGCAGACGCGCCGAGCAAACTCGGACGCGAGTCAGAAAGTCGACGCCCGCGCCAGCGCAAGCTGGTAGCGGGCGTTCGCGCTTTTGGGCCGCGGGTGCCCCTCTCGTCGAAGGTCCCGGCGCAAAGCCCAATCAGGACCTCAGAAAAAACGTCCCGCCCCGCGCATCCTTTTGTCCGCTTCGGACGTCGTCCAGTCGAGACGAACGAAAGGACCTCGAATGGCAAGGAAAGTAATGGTGCAGTACCGGGTCAAGCCCGAGCGCGTGCAAGAGCACGAAGGCCTGATTCGCGACGTGTTCGCGGAGCTCGCTCAGCAGAACCCCAACGGGATTCGCTACGGCGCGTTTCGCCGCCCCGATGGCGTCAGCTTCGTTCACATCGCGCTGATCACGGCCGACAAGAGCCCGTTGGACGAGATCGCGGCATTCAAGGCCTTCACGGCGCGCGTCAAAGAACGCTGCGACGTCATGCCGGAGACCCTCGAACTCACCGAGATCGGAGCCTTCGGACTGTGACGGCAAAAGTGACCGGCAAGGGCACCAAAGAACACCCCTGGCAACTGTCGACGCCACCGGGAACCAGTGAGTTCCAAGCATATCGCGACGCCGACGCCAAGCCGCCAGCATTGGTCGTGCAGGTCGGCAAGACGCAGCTGAAGTACCACTTGTCTTGCATCGAGGATCTCTGCGCCATGCTCGCGCAGGCCGGCGATTGGGTCCCCTTGGGCGCTGCCGACGAGCAGAAGCCTGCCGCCGAGGGCACGGTCGAGGCGTGGGGCCGTTCGAGCTCGAACCCCGTTGCCGGCTGGTACGGATTGAAAAAGGGCCTACGCGGGCGTTTCGCGATGTACGTGCCTCCCGTGCTCGAGGCGCTCGGATTCGCCGAGCTCGAGCACAACCCGAAAAACAATCGGATGCGTGCATCGAGCAAGAAAAAGTGACGTACTTCGAGCGATGACGCAGCCGTCCGAGACGCTAGCCCAAGCGCGCGAGGAGTTCCTCGCGCTCGTAGCCGACGTGCGCCCGGAACTGCATCGCTATTGCGCGCGACTGACCGGTTCGGTGATCGACGGCGAGGACATCGTTCAAGACGCACTTGCCAAGGCGTTCTACGCGCTGAGTATGAACAGCGAGTTACCCCAACTGCGGCCTTGGCTGTTTCGGGTGGCTCACAACAGCGCCATCGACTTCCTGAGACGTCACGATCGCAAATATACGGAAGCGCGAGATGACCTGGATGAGACCATCGCGTACGAGGAGCGCACGGATCCGAGCGTTGTCAGGGCGGCGTTGGGTCACTTCTTGCCATTGCCGGTGCTGCAGCGCAGCGCGGTCATCCTGAAGGACGTCTTGGGGCATTCGTTGGAAGAAGTCGCCGAAACCATGAGCACGACCATTCCAGCCGTCAAAGCAGCACTCGTGCGAGGACGCGCTGGTCTGTCTGCGTCGCAGACGGACATGACCGACGCCGACGCGGCCACTCGCGAGAAGCTCCAACACTATGCCCGGTTGTTCAACCTTCGCGACTGGGACGGTGTGCGCGCGCTGGTCAGCGACGAGTGTGCGCTCGACCTCGTGTCGAAGAGCAAACGTCGCGGAAAAGCCGTGGGCGACTATTTCGGACGTTACGCAAAGCAGAACATCAGCTTGGGAGTCGTACGGCTCGAACAGCGCCTGGCCCTTGCCGCCTTCGTCGACAACTCCGCCCTACCCGCCTACTTCATCCTGCTCACCTGGGACGACTATGAGATCAGCAACATTCGCGACTTCCGCTATGTTCCCTACATCGCGCACGAAGCCGAGTTCGAGCCAATCGACGCCAGCGAGTGAAGGGACATAGGAGCAGATTCGAGGACCGAGAGAGTCGGCCTGCCGCGCACCGTTGATCTGCGCCCAACACTTCCTTATTGTGTGCGGCGGAGGATCCGATGCACTACAGACACAAACTGATCACAGGGCTAGCCGTCTTCTGCGTGGGCGCTTTGCTCGGAGGAGCCGTGCACGCCGGCTTCAAATCGTTCGTTTCAGTGTCGGTCAAGGCGGGAAAGAAGCCGCCCTATGTCGCCAAGGGCGATCTCGGGCTTGCCTATGGTTCGAACCAGCCGGAGGAAACCATAGGTTGTACGATCACCGCGACCGCTGCGGCGCTGAGTGCCGAGTGCATGGCGATGTCAGGTGAAGGCGTGTTAGCCAAGTGCACTACATCTGACCCAAACTTGATCAGTGCCCTGCACGCGCTCAACGGAGATTCGCATCTCGAGTTCCAATGGGAACCGACGGACAAAACCAAGCCGGGCGTGGGCACATGCACTTCGATCGTGGTGGGCAACAGCTCCTCGACCAAGCCCAAGTGAACTCGGAGCCCGCCTCGAAGCGGTCTCAAACCCTCGAGACCGCGAACCACGTAACAGGCGAGCGATCGAAAAAATGCTGGCCCAAGCGGCGCTCTCAGAGCACGCAAGTGAGTCCTAGCTGATACGCCACGCTGGTCGTGGCGACAACGTGGCCGTCGCTAGCGTTCACGGTCACCGTGATTTGCGCGTCGTGCACCGTGTCGATGGTCGAGGCGTGGTTGAAGTCCAGCGTGTCCTTGCAACGTTTCAAGATCGCGGCCTCGTCTGCGGCAAGAATGGCGCGAATGTCGGCGTTGCTGATCGTCTGCTGGAACGCGCCGGTGTGAGTGCCAAGCGGGTACGATAGCGCCCCAGGGATCTGAACCGAGGCCGTCGCGGAGGATCCGGCGTACGTCACGGATAACGGGACTAGCCCGCCCGTAGCTTGCGCCAACGGTTTGCTCGGATTGACCGTGATCTTCGTATAGCCGATCGTCGCCGAAAGCGGTCGCTTGCAGGTCAGACCGAGTTGATACGCCACGTCCGTCTCGGCCACGACGTTGCCCGTCGCGCCGTTGACCGTGAAGTGGACACGCGTGTCGTGCACCGTATCTATCTGCTGCGCGTGGTTGGTATCGAGCGTCCCAGCGCAACGGCTTTGAATCGCTGCGTCGTCATTGGCCAACAACGCGCGCACATCGGCGTTGTTCACGCTGGTATCGAAACTGCCGACGTGTTTGCCCAGCGGATACGAAAGAGCACCGGGCACCTGGAGCGAGGCCACGCTACCGGTGCCGTGATAGCTGAGCCCTAAATTGACCAGTCCACCTCTGGCTACCTGTAGCCGTTCACCAGTCACCACCTCGATACGCGTGAACGGCAACGTGACTTGCAAGGGCGGTGGTGGGGCGACGCAAAGCAGACCGAGCTGGTAGCTGACGCTTGTCGATGCCAGGCTGGAGCCATCCGCCGCCGCGACGATGAATGGCAACGTCGTGTCGTGAACGGTGTTGATGCTTTGAGCGTTGTTGGCTTGCAGCGTGTTTTGGCAACGCGTCAAGATCGCAGCCTCATCGCGCCGCAAAAGCGCGCGCACGTCGGCCGCGTCCACGGTGTGCTCGAACGCACCGCTGAACGGCCCGACTGGGTACGAAACGGAGCCCGGCACTTGGACGGAAGCGGTTTGCCCAGAGCCGGTGTACTTGACCGAAAGCGCAATCAGCCCACCCTTGGCGCTCGCGAGCGGCTGATCCGTGTGAAACTCGATGCTGGTGTACGGAACGTTCACTTGCAGCACACTCTTGGTGCGACGCTGGGCCTTGACGCCGATCGGAGACTTTGGTGTCTCGACGACTTTTGGCGCGTCTACAGGTTTCGCCAAAGCAGGCTCCCCCGACAGAACAATGAACGTCATCACCCCCAAGAGCGTTCGGCCTCGCAACGTCATGCCGCCGAGTTTAGATCAGATCCCAAGAGTTGGGCCGGCGCTGGAGGGCTTTGAAGAAGTTTGGGGCCTCCCCTTACGAGGCGACCCCAGTTTACCCGCCACAGGCCCGAGAAGACTCGGAAACTGGGCCCATTTGCCAAGCTCGACGAGCTTGCGAAATCCGCTCTCAGTGCAGGTACGCCTTGATAGCGTCGTACCAAACGACGGCCATCTTCTCGTAGCCACCCTCATTGGGGTGCACTTGGTCACTGCCCAAGTCCGACGTGGTGAGGGCGGCGAACATGTCGACGTAGATCACGTGCTTGCCCGCGTCGGTGCGCTCTTTGACGACGCCAGGGACCGCCTGGTTGAAGGTGTCCACCGCAGAGGCGCCCGACGGGAACGGAATGATGCTCGAGACGACGACCAGCGCGTCCGGTGCGTCCGTCACGACGTGATCGATGAGCGTGCCCAGGCGATCGGGCGCACCGGCCGGCGTCTGGTACATGTCATTGGTTCCAAGGTGGACCAAGACGATGTTGGGATTGAAGTCTGCAACGACCTTCTTGCCACTGTAGTTCACGCCGTCGTTGTTCGCCGTGGATGACCCCGTAACCAGATCGTCGTCTTGTTGGATCGTCCAACCGCTGTGGCCCTCGTGATTGGGAACCCAATCCGCTTTGGCATCACCCAGCACGTTCAGCACACCGGAATCGGGTGGATTACCCTGGTCGTAACCCACGAACGTGATCTTCTTGCTGTCGTTCGTGGCATGAATGAACAACTTGATGCGGTACCCGCCGCCGTAATTGATACCCCAGGTGATCGAGTCACCCAACGGCAAGATCTTGCAAGGGTTGGCATCGGCACAAGGATCGAAGCCGTCGACGCCGCCGCTCGGGGAATCACTGCCCATGCCACCCGCCCCAGCGGCGGCATTCATCGAGCCGCCGATTTCGGTGTCGGGCCCCGTGGTATCGGGAGCGCTGGGGCCACCACCCGTACCCGTCGGACTCGGTGTCTCAGGTGAACTGCTGGTCGCAGTGGGCGAGGTCGCGCTGGAAGCGGTGGGCGGGGGGTTTGCGGGCAGTGAGATGGGGGCCGTCGGAATTGGTGCGACTGGGCTCTGCGAGGTGCTTGCAGCAGGAGTCGTCGACACGGTGGGCATCGGCTTCGTCGTCGGTGCCGGCGGTGTCGTCGTGGGAACGGTGTTTTGACCAGGCACGGTCTGTGAGCCAGTGCCACTGCCTGGGGCGTTCGGACTGCTCGCGCTGGCGTTGGCGTCGGCCGTCCCGAGAGCGCCGTTTGAATCCCCCGGAGAATCTTCGGAACTCGAACAACCAAGGGCGAGCGCAGCAGCGCTGAGCACGACGGACCAATATGTCTTCATGGGATTCATCGAGGGAAAGAGTGCGCTATTGATTCGCCGCAACGAAACAACGTCGCGACCGATGTCCTCAAATGACCGCTACAGTGGTGCAGAGTCAATGCGACTCGAGCGACATCGCGCGAGCAGGCGAGTCATACGGTAGCCTTTGAATGTCTGTGAACGCTGAGCGACGCGCCCTTACAAGAAACCGACTTTTTCTTTCAAGAAAGCGACCAATCCGGAACGGAGCGATCGCCGGTCGAGATTTGCGACACACGCGAGTTAACCAGTTCCGCAGAGCTGCGCCGCCTCTTGGGACAACCCCAGCGAGTTTGAAACGCCGGCGGTCTAGCTCTGGCGGGCGAAGAAGTTTGCTCCCCTGTCGACCGCTGCGCCGTTCCTATGATCGAGATCCGACTCACAGAGTAACCTGTATGGAACGAACTTCTGAGCGCATGAGTCATTGAAGCAAATCAGGGCAAGGTCCCGCGCACAGCAACGCCAAGTCATCGATCCACACGTCGAAGGCTCCCGAACGTGCGTCTACGATGAAATCTACGGAACTCGCACCTGTGGCGGCCTGCAGATCGGAGAAAGGGATCTCGTAGTATTGCCACACGGACGAGACTGGCACGACCTTCTGAGGAGTTTCGGCACGCAGCCCGTCCTCGATGTTCCAACCCACGTCGAGCGCGACGGTGAGTCGAGCGTCCGCAACGCTCGAAGTAGCCCAGAAAGAGATGCCCTCGTAGCTCTTGAGATCAACTCGGTCTCCCAACGGGTGAGATAGCTGTGCCCAAAGATCGAGCAGATCTTCAGCCCCGCCAATCCAATAGCTCTGGGTGCTGTCACCACGCGGCGGGTTCAGAGCGACTCGCTCGGCGTCCATACTCGTGCTGCCGGTCGTGAGAAACCAGTTGCCCAGGTACCTCCATGTGAACCCAGAGCCGCCACCGCGAAGCGGCACCTCCATGTCGTCGATCAGCTGGAGCGTATAGCCCGCTGCGTCTGCCGCCCGGCTCGGCAGTGGGCTCGTTTCGGGCACTGGGCTCGGCACTGGGCTCGTTTCGGGCACTGCGGCCGGGGTGGTTACCGCACGCGGCGACAGCGTATGACCCGAAGCCCCAACCTCGCTGCAGGTGCCGCGTTCACACTTGCCCTGGCCCTGGGTGCAGTCGGCATCCTGCGAGCAGCCAAGAAAGCTGGTCTCGCCACCCGCTTCATCGGCTAGCCGCGCACCGCAGCTCGAAACGAGCGCCAAGATCGTCAGCACAACGATGTTCGAGTGGTGTTCATGCATCTTCGTCACTCCCTACTGCGTCGTCTTTGACCGACTGTCCAACGTATGAAAGAAATGTAAACCTGCGGCGACCGTTTGCGCGATGCTGACGATTGTACTCTTCGAGTTTGCGCCGTAACTCAGTCCCGCGTTTGCGCGCGTCGCTCAAGAATCGAGCTACCTCATCGAGATGCTCATGGCCTTCCCACACGTCGTAGGTATACGTCGTGCCGCCCTGCCAAGTCTCGGGCAACGTCGTGTAGTTGTCACGAAGTCGAGCAGTGAGCGCGGACACCACGGCCTGGTAGTGGTCGAACACGGCTGCTTCCCAACCGTGCTCGTTGCCGAGCTCAATCACGCACTCGTCGGCGCGGTAACGTATTGGATGTCCGGGAACGGCTTCTTCGACAACCCTGGCGCTGGCCAGCAGTTCACGCAGCGGCGCCTCCAGCTCGGCGGGCGTGATCTGCAACTGTGACGCCATCTCCTCGAGCGACAATGGGCCAAAGCGGTGCACGGCCACCCAGAGCAGATTCGCGCTGCGTTCCGGCGTATTGCCGAGCATGTGTGCCGTATCGGCAGCGGTTGCCGCTTTGTACGTAACTTGGGCGCCCGTCCCCGTGCGAAACAGCATCCCGGTGTCGACCAAGTCTTTGAGCACGCTGCGGACCACCCGCTCGTTGTCGCGCGAGAAGCGTCGCAAGATTTCGGGTCTGGGAACGGTCTGTCGGTCTTGGATGTACTCGACGATGGCGGTGGACAGGGAATGCCCGCGCAAGGTGTTGCTCTCGGCCAGGCGCTGAACCTTGTCGTGGTAAGTGCGAAGGGCCAGCCCAAACATGTCGGCGATCACCTTGTTGCCGAGCCCTTGGCGTTTGAGCTCAGCCACCAAGTTGAGGAAGACTTGGTTTGCCGTGTGCGCGAGCCGCGTGCGGTTACCCGAAGACGTCGCCAGTTGCGCGAGCAAAACCGTGGTCTGCGCCACGACCGCATCGAGCAACAAATTCACGTTCATGCTTGGGGTATAGCGCACGCACAGCGCGAAAACGGGTGCGGAAATCGGCACCCCTCGAGCGGCTTCGAGCCCTCTGATGAAGCCGAGCCTTGCCCTGTTCCTTCGACATCACAACACGCTGGGCGAAGGGCTCGGCGCATCTTGGCTCCGTTGAGGCTGAAGCTTTCGCGCGCGAGTGAGGCCGCATCCAAGCTTGGCGCAGGCGTGTGAAGGAGCGTGGTCGATGCAGTTGCTTACCCGGCTTTCGCGGTAGAAATGGGGCCCAAATGCGCTTGGTTTCGACTGCTATTTGTTTCACCGCGCTCAGCGTCGCGGATACGGCGTGGGCGCTGTCGACCGGCTTTGCGAGCAACGCCTGTCCCGATTGCCACCACAACGGGACGACGTTCGACGGCAGCGTGAGCCTGACGTCAAGTGGACAGTTGGAGCCCGGGCAGCCCAGTGAGTTCACTTTGCACGTTGAACAGACCGGGATGATGGTCACGGGTTTCTTCGTCTCGCCGGACCCAGTGGGGACGCTGGACCCCGGCGACGGCAATCGAATCGAAAACGGTGGGCTGGTGCACTCGATGCCCGCTAGCGCGATGGATGGAGCGGTAGACGTCAACTTCACTTGGACACCTCCGACGGATCCGGGCGGCGCTGATTTCGCCGTATACGTCGTCGCTGCCAACGACAATCACGCGCCATCGGGTGATGTCGCAACCTCGGCGCGCTTCAGTTTCGCTTGGGGCTGTGAACCGCTGGCGCTCTACGAGGACATCGACGCCGACGGCTTTGGCAATCCGGATGGCGAGCAGAGCCTCGGCTGCGGGTCGCGCACGGGCTGGAGCGACAAGCCCACCGACTGTAACGATCTGCGCGCAATCATCTACCCTGGGGCGACCGAGCTCGCCAACGGCGAGGACGACAATTGCGATGGCAGTGTCGATGAGGGCGTCGAAGCCGGCACTGATCCCACTGCGACGTCTGCGCACGACTGGTATCCCGACGCGGACAGCGACGGCTATGGTTTCGGGCTCGCCGTGCAAGGCGATGTAGCGCCCACGGGTTACGTCAGCAACGCCGACGATTGCGACGACGCCAACCCGGACGTTTCGCCGGTTGGTTACGAATTTTGCGACGGCAAGGACGATGACTGCAACGGGCAGACTGACGAGGGCTTCCCGTGCGGCTCGGGTGAATGCAAGGCCGGCGTGTGTGTCTTCCCAGAAACGCCGGATGACGCGAACGGCGCGGGTGACGCAAACCCGGGGGCTTCCGCCACTGACCCGGCAGCGAGTGCTGTCCCCACGGCTCAGCCGTCCTCGGTTCAGCCCCCCGCGGCAACGCTTCCTGCATCACCCGAGAGCCCAGCGCCGCCAGCTTCCCGAGCAACGATATACGGCGAGCACGCCGCCGTAGGTACGGCCTCAGCTGCCCCCAGCCCGTCCGCTTCTCCTGCGAACAGCCTCGAGCCGTCCATGACCGCCCAAGCCGGAGCCGAAGGTTGTGCGTTCACCCTTTCAGGTTTACGCCGCGGCAGGGCTCAACCCGGATTCTGGCTCGGTGTGACAGCGCTGGCGCTCAGAATCACGTGGCAGCGCGCCCGAACGCGCCGAAGTCACCCGCGACCGCCACGCGCACTCGCTCCGAAAACTTAACACTGTGCGCGACTACTGGACGCGCTGGGAGAGCGCCGCGTTGCGACTCAACGTGACACGACCCAAACGTGGCCCTGCGACTTCGTGACGAAACCGCGAGCGCGGCAGCGCGCGCTCAACCACGTCATGGGCCGCTCGGCGAGCGCCTGCAGCGGTGACGAGCGCGTATGCGTGCTGCTGACCCGGTTGATCACGCCGCTCAGGTTGTTCATCACTTCGCTCATCCCCTCACCCACTTCGGTGTCGAGTGTACCGGTTTCGAGCTTCTGCGCGATCGCTTGCGGGGTCCAGCCCATCAGCGCGCCGCCCAAGTCGTAAGCGGCGCGCAGATCCGTGATCAGCGCGCCTCGCTCTTGGCTCTCATCGTCGAGCAAACAACTGCCGTACAAGGCTCCTATGCCCTCCTGGGTCGCGGGCAGACCCTGCTTGGTCGACTTGGCACCTGGATCGGCGCCCAGAAGCACCTTCAGACACTGCAACATGTCCGAGACGAGTGGCAAGTCGAGCGGTGCGAACCCCGAATCGTCGAGAGGCAAGGCATCAGCAGCTTCTGTCTCATCGTCCGCAGGTGCGTCGCGCGTCACTTGCTGCGCAGGCTCGGGCGTCGGTACGACGGGCGCTTCTCGGAACGCCACTGGGGAACTAGTCGCTGCGAGTAAACTTTTGGCCGGATCGCGATCGTCGACAAACGCGGCGAGCGTAGCCGAGCTCGTGCGAGTGCTCGCGGGAACG
This sequence comes from Polyangiaceae bacterium, assembly GCA_036263015.1. Lineage (GTDB taxonomy): Bacteria > Myxococcota_A > Polyangia > Polyangiales > Polyangiaceae > SZUA-265. Next base: position 139,123 of record DATAHU010000121.1, read on the forward strand.
GCGTGTGCGACGCGCCGCTCGACCGCCGCGAGTCGTTCAGTCAGCCCCCACACCGTTGCCTTGAGTAAAGTGATTTCGGCGTTGAGCGCGGAAACGCGCGCCGTCACATCCGGGCCTTGTACCGGCAAGCTCGGCATCGTCGCGGAGCGATCAGGAACCCACTTACCGTCAACGGCGTCGAAGCCTATGCCCCGGTGATTCGGGTCCGAAACCACGGCATTCAAACCGCGCGCCAATGAATCCTCGCCGTGTCGAGCGAGGTGGCTGCGGATGGCTTCGACCCCCTCGATGCGACGCTGCCTCGGAAGGTAGGAGTCCCGCTCAACCTGGACCAACTCGCTGATCTGCAAGGACCATTGACCATGTCGCCATTCGAGCCGACGTGTGCGTTCAGTCGGTGCAGGCATAGTGCTCCCAAGTTCGCGCTGCGATCCCGTACCTCGACGATTGCGGCGGTCCGAGCGCGCCGGGGCAAAGGCCCGAATCCTGACTCATCTCGCCAAAGAACGGCCGCGCGTGGCCTTGGTTAATGGCTTGGCTGACCACTGCCGATTGGCCTTCTCGCCGCGGCGCCGGCGAACGGTGACTTTAGACCCGCTCTGGGTCGGAGTCTGTGCGCTGTGCGGGGTTACGCTAAAGTCGACACCCGTGTGGCCGTATTGATCGCCAAACACGTGACTGCCGCAGTTGAAACGCTGTGGCGCGGTGAGTGCGTTGCGCACAGCGCGGCACGTCGTCGAGCGGTGCCTCGGTTCGCCAGCGCAGCATCCCGCCCACCCAGCCACGTGTCTCAAGGTTAACAGGTGAAGAATGAGCGCTGAGATCTCGGACGCGGAACTACTGAAGCTCACGCAAAACGTATGGTCCGTGGTTCTTGGCCAAGAAATCGTACCCTCGGAACGGGACCTGATGTCGGACATTGCCGGAGACTTCGTGGTTGGTCGCGTGCTGATCGCTGGCGACTGGCAAGGCACGGTAACGCTCGCATGCTCCGCGGAAATGGCCCGACACGCCGCGGCTTCGATGTTTGGCAAAACACCCGCCGAGACGGATGACAGCGAAATCTACGACGCACTCGGCGAACTGACCAACATGGTCGGAGGCAGCTACAAAACGCTACTGCCCGGCACGTGTAACCTATCAGTCCCGAAAGTGGACGGCACAGTCGCGCACACTGAAATGAGCAGCACCACAGGGGTTCGCCATTGGCTCGCCTCGCAAGACGGCGTGGTCTTGGTCAGCGTCGCGCGCGAGGGGTAAAGGCTTCAGTCACATCAATCTTCAGAGCACCGTCCGTGCGGTGCACCCCAATCACACGGTTGGTAGAACTACAAGAAAGGAATCAGCATGAACATACTCGTCGTCGATGACTCCACAGCGATGCGGAAGATCATCATCAATACACTCGGCAAGACAGAGCTCAAGGGTGCAAAGGTCACCGAGGCCGCCACCGGAAAAGAAGGGCTCGACAAGTTCTTGAGCGGCAACTACGCCTTGATCTTGAGTGACTGGAACATGCCCGAAATGGACGGGCTGGAGTTCATCACCAAGGTGCGTCGGGCCGATACTCGGGTGAAAATCATCATGATCACCACCGAAGGAACCGTCGGCAAGTTGGATAGTGCGATGGAGTCGGGCGTCGACGAGTATGTGGTCAAACCCTTCACTGCCGAAGTCCTCGAACGCAAGATCCGCAAGGTGATGGGACGCTCCGCCGCCTGATACACCTCGGCCAAGCGCGGTCGAGAATCCGCATGACGTCACGGCCCAATCGGGCGTACGCTCGGCCCCGCGATGAGCGAATCCAAGGTCATGATTGGCAGCGATGGCAAGCCGCGGTGTCGTTGGGCAGGAGCGGCGCCAGAATACGTCGAGTATCACGACGTGGAATGGGGCTTTCCAGTTGCCGATGATCGCTTCTTGTTCGAGAAGCTCAGCCTCGAAGCCTTTCAGTCGGGCCTGAGCTGGCGCACGATCCTCGCCAAGCGGGAGAACTTCCGCGCCGCTTTTCGCAACTTCGAGATCGACGAGGTCGCGCGCTTTTCACCGCGCGACGTGGAACGCCTGTTGAACGACGCTGGCATCGTTCGACATCGCGGCAAGATCGAAGCCGTGATCGTCAACGCGCGTTCCGCGCGCAAATTGATTGAACGTGACGGCTCGCTAGCTGCGTTCATCTGGCGCTACGAGCCCGATTCGGTACAGCGCGCACGGCGCGCGCCAGGATCGCCATCGGCCGAAGCCGTAGCCCTCTCGAAAGAACTGAAGAAACAGGGCTGGAAATTCGTGGGGCCCACCACCGTATACGCCTTCATGCAAGCGATGGGCTTGGTAAACGACCACGTCGCTGAGTGCACAATCCACTCCCAGGTCGAACGCGCGCGCCGCGGGTTCACGCGGCCCTGATTCGGAAAACGTGGCCGAGCGTCGAGGCGCTATTCAAGGCACGTTCACTACGACGATGCCCGTGAACGCGCCTCGTCCCTCGAGCAGAAACTCAGCACCACTGCCGTCGAGGGCCGCCCTGCCGACGTCGCCGACGGCATCGGTGTAGTAGATCAGACTGCGTTCGTGGTCGATCGCGACGCCGATCGCTTGCGGGACGTCGGGCACGACGACCTCGCGATCGTCACGCGTGGCGCCCGTCTTACCCGGGGGCACCTCGATCGGCGCGCGGTTGATCGTATCGTCGCCGCGATTGGCCCAATACAAGAAGCCATGCTCACGATCCAAGTCCAGATCCACCGGCGCGGCCAACCCCTGATACAGGATCTGCACGTCAGTGCGATGAGCAGCATCTTCACCCGCGGCCATCACCAGCGGCGCGCGACGGATTGAACCCGTCTCGGCATCGTCGGGGCCCTTCTGCGTCCAATAGAAGTATCCCCCCGCCGGGTCGATGCTGATGCCGACGCACCAATTGTCCGCATCACGCCGCGCGACATCCCCCTCTGCCGCGCTGTACAGAGTTTCGAGCTGCCCGCCATCCAGGTCAGCGCGCATCACCCGCATGCCTTCACGATCAGACCAATACAACTTGGCCGACCGCGGCTCCAGCTTCAGTTGTTTCGGCGTAAACGTTCCGCCTGCAGCAATCAATGTCGTCAGCCCCGAACCGTCGAGATTCGCACGCACCAGCGTGCCGTCATCGTCCGCCGGCACGCCCATGTTCGTCCAATAGATGTAGCCGTGTTCGACATCGACGGCGATACCGTCGGAGCCCTGCCCCGCAGAACGCACTAGCGTTTGTGCCTTGAAGTCGTCTGCGGGCGACGTCATCACTTTGCCGGAGACGTCGAGCCAGAACAGGGTGCGTGTACCTAGCGCACTGGGTGTTGGAGCGGCTGCGCTCGGCTCTGCGCTCAGAGCTATGCCGGGCGCGCCGAGCACTGGCATCAGAGCCGAGTCGGTAGTACTCGGCGTGGCTGGCGGTGCGCCGAGTGGTGAAGCCTCCGGAGTCTCTGAAGTGGCGAGGACCTCGGTGCTGCCATCCGTTTCAGCACTGCTCGAACAAGCGGTGGCAAATAGCCACATTCCCCCAACGGCCCGATACCCGCGGAGGCGTCTGGATCGCGGAGAGCAAAACGCGGACGCCATCATGATGCCAGTTGCACCAACGGCCCCAGTCGATCGGCCTTATTTCGCGATTCGAAAAACGCGACGACCTAGGCAAAGTGAGGTTGGAAGAGTGCACTCCAAGCACCGCTCGCGCGCAGCACGATGCTATAACCTCCGCCGCATGAGCTCGGCACGAGCCGTTTCCAAGCGCTCGCTTAATTTGATGGTCATTGCGTTGGCCCTGCTGGCCCCAGCCTGCCGGCGCGAGCCGACGACGCGCAGCGTCGATTCTGTAGTGAACCAGGCCGCCCTGCCCGCCACCACTGCGACGGCATTGCCACCGCGCTGCATCGCGGCCGCGCGCGGCGAATGGCCCCGCACTGTGCCCACCGATCGCGGCGGGTTAGCGGCACTGATCGAACAAGACACGGGCACGCGAGCCGCACTCGACGCTTGGCAGCACTCGCTCGGACTGCAAGCCGTCGAAGCTGTGGACTGTGGCCCCACGCTCGCTCTCTGGATCCCCGCGGTATCCTGCGCCCCACCCGAGGCATTGACTGAATCGCTGCGCGAGGTCGCAACCGTGCTCGACACGGATTGCTTTGCGCCGCAGACCAGCGGCGAACCCGCCGACTCATCTGACGCGAGCCGGGAGCCGCTCGCGCTCACCGACCGCACGCTCAACGTCAGCACCACCCGCGGACGCATCGCTTGTGGCGAGGCGAGCTGTGATCCGGCGACACAGCGCTGCATCGCCCTAGGCACCTGGCACTGCGTCGCGGCGAACGACCCGGTAACCGGTGCCGATGAATTCAGCTGCGACGATGCATCCGATTGCGAAACGGGCAAAGTCTGCTGCTCGAGCTTTTCGTCCGCTTCCACGCAAACGCTGTGCGCGGCGCGCACGGGCTCGGACTCCAGTTGCCGCCAAGAGCTGTGCGCCGCCCCTGACGGCGCGCCTTGTCCCAAGGGCCAAGTCTGCGCCGATGGGGTGTGTCAGAGCTCGCAGGTGCGCGCGACTTGCGACAAGGGCGCGCGCTGCCCCCCAGACAAGCCCGTCTGCCTTTGGGCCGACGGCAAGGGCACTTGTAGCTCGCACGCCGACGCTCGCGAGTCGGCTCATGATCTCGCGCACGCGGCTCTGTATTGCGCCAAATCGAGCGATTGCGGGACCGGACTTCAGTGCTGCACCAACGCGCTGTGGGATGGAACCCAATGCCTCGCAAACTGCGACGCCGCGAACAACGGTCAGCTCTGCACGTCCGATCGCGATTGCTCCAATCGTTCTTCTGCCAGCGGGCCAACGCGCTGCCTGCCGAACGACGGCGACGACAGCACGCGCGCGCTGCCGTCATGGATCCGCTGGTGTCGCGTGGCCGAGTGAGTAAAACGCCAAACGTGACGACAGATCCGACGGCCGCCAGAGCTTCGAAGATTGCAGACCTACTTGGCATCGCCGTGCGCGGCACCGCGGCAGTCTTGCGTTTGACCCAAGAAGGCGCCTCCGTTCCGTTCATTGCGCGCTATCGCAAAGAAGCAACCGGCGCGCTCGACGAAGTCCAAATCCGCAAGATCCAGGAACATGCCCAGCGGCTCGAGGAACTCGATGCGCGGCGCGCAACGATCCTCGAGAGCATCCGTAGTCAAGGACAACTCAGCCCAGAACTAGAAGCCAAAATCGCACGGTCCGAGACCAAGAGCGAACTCGAAGATCTGTACTTACCCTTCAAGCCGAAGCGCCGCACGCGCGCCACGATCGCCAAAGAACGCGGGCTCGAACCCTTGGCGCTGCAGATGTGGAGCGGCCAAGCCCCTGCCGGCCAGAACTCGGGTTGGCCTCAAAGCGCGGCCAAGTCCTTCGTCAATGCGTCGCTCGAAGTCCCGGACGTGGATGCCGCTTTGGCGGGCGCACGCGACATTTGCGCCGAACGCCTGAGTCAAGACAGCGTGTTGCGTCAAAAGGCGCGCGAGCTGGTTCGAGAGCGCGGAGTGCTGGTCGTGAGCAAGGCGAAGGAGCACCGCGAGCAAAGCACGAAGTACGACGCTTATGCCGACTTTCGAGAGCCGTTGAACCGCGCGCAATCGCATCGGCTGTTGGCGATCGCGCGCGGCGAAGCAGAGGGCGTGTTGAAGGTGAAGGTCGAGCTCGACGGGGTAACGCTCGAGCGAATCGCGCTCGAGCAGCTGCCCGCGCGGCCGACGTCGCCCTGGTCCGGCCAACTGCGTGAGATGGCGACCGACTGCGTTGCACGGCTCGTGCTTCCGAGCGCGGAAAGCGACGTACGGAGCGTACTCGACGAGCGTGCAGAGAGCGATGCGATCGGCGTCTTCTCCACCAACTTGCGACAACTACTGCTCGCAGCGCCGTTTGGCGGCAAAGCCGTGCTGGCGATCGATCCCGGACAACGCACGGGCTGCAAGACGGTGGTGCTCGATCAGACAGGTAAACTGCTCGAACATACGACCTTGTATCTGGTTTCGGGTCCGGGCAAGTTGGAGGAAGCGAAAACCACCCTGCGCAGCCTCATCAAGCGTCATCGCGTCCAGGCCATCGCAATCGGCAACGGCACTCACGGACGCGAAACGGAGCAGTTCGTGCGCGAGGTCTTGAGCGCCCACCCCACCGATAACCCCGAACACGCATTCGTGGTCAGCGTGAACGAAGCTGGCGCCAGCGTTTACTCCGCGAGCGAAATCGCGCGCAAGGAGTTTCCAGACTTGGATCTCACGGTGCGCGGCGCGATCAGCATCGGACGTCGCTTGCAGGATCCGCTGGCAGAGCTCGTCAAAGTCGAACCCAAGAGCATCGGCGTGGGTCAATATCAGCACGACGTCAGCCAGCGCAAATTGGGCGATTCGCTCGCCGAAGTCGTCGAGAGCTGCGTGAACCAAGTCGGGGTCGAACTGAACACCGCGAGCGCCGAGCTTTTGAGTTACGTCGCGGGGGTCGGCCCCAAGTTGGCGGACAACATCACGCGTTATCGCGACGAACACGGCGCTTTCGCGTCGCGGGCAGAGCTGTTGGAAGTCAAAGGACTCGGTAACAAGGCCTTCGAACAGTGCGCGGGATTCTTGCGCATCAGAGGGGCACGCAACCCGCTCGACGCCTCGGCGGTTCACCCCGAACGCTATTCACTCGTAGGGCGCATCGCCAAAGACGCCGGCGTGAGTGTGCAACAACTGGTCGGCAACACGAGTGCGCTTGGGCGCATCGACGTCACCCGATACGTCGCTGACGACGTGGGCACGTTCACCTTGAAGGACATTCTCGACGAATTGGCCAAGCCCGGACGCGATCCGCGCGCGAATTTCGAGCCACCGCGCTTCGACGCGGCGATCTCCAAGCTCAGCGATCTGAAAGCGGGCATGCAACTCGAGGGCGTCGTGACCAACGTCACGGCGTTCGGCGCATTCGTCGACGTCGGGGTTCACCAGGACGGCCTGGTTCACATCTCGGAGCTAGCGGACCGCTTCGTCAAAGATCCGCTGAGCGTCGTCAAAGTGGGCGATCGGGTGCGGGTACGCGTGCTCGAAGTCGATCTGACGCGCAAACGCATCAGTCTGAGCCGTAAAGGGTTTGCCAACGAGTCCACGCCGACTTGACAGAAGCCGGCCTAAGCCTTGGGTCTAGCAGCCTGTGGCGAAAGTCGGACCGAGTCCAGCGGGAGCGCGGCGTGCGTAGATGCTAGGAGTGAACCCTAAGAATACTGCTGCTATTTGAGGGGTGAGCCGACAACGCAGACGCGTGCGCCCCGCCCTGCTGGCGACGGGAGACTTTTTGCCACAGGCTGCTAGTGTCCCGAACGAGAAGTTCGGGACGAATGAAACAGGCGCGGCCTCGAACGAAAAGAAGGCCTTGCAGCGCGAAATTGCTGCGGCTGCACCAACCCTGGTGCCGCAGCAATTTCGCTACGAACTTTGCGTTCAGGAC